>DASWGV010000044.1:0-30582 GCA_036393515.1 Gemmatimonadales bacterium
CTTCTCCGCGATGGCGCTCACCTCAGGCGCCTCGTGGCGGCGGGCGGGGACACAAGGCTTGGCCTTCTGATCCTCGCCCGCAGCCAGCTCTTGGAGAGCGGTTTCCGCGCCGAACACGTATTCGTTGAGCTTCCACTCCCGCGCTAGACGCACGGCCGCCCGCAGATGCCGTTGAGCCGACCGAAGGTTCCCGAACGCTCGGTAGGCCAACCCCAGCCTCAGATCCAGATCCACCGCCACTTCCGCGGGTAGCGCATCTGAAAGGTTGGAGATCTCGTGGCGCCAGCGGTGAAAAGAAACACGGTCGCCAGAGAGGCCCGCCAGCTCGACTAGCTCGACCATGGCGAAGGTTCGAACCTGCGCGGATGTCGAGCTTTCAACCACAATAGTGAACGCCTGCGTAGCTGCATCGTTATGGCCAAGTGCCTTCATGGCGCGAGCCACGTCTGACAGCGCCCGGAGTTTGTATGTCTCCGGCTGATAGAGGTTGAACGCAGCGAAAAAGTGCCCAAGGGCCTCGACCGCGTGATCGCGGTGGTCCAGTGCGACTCCCAGATCATGGTGCGCCCGCGCCTGTGCATCCTCATCGCCCAGCGCTTCCGCATCGCGCAAGACCGCCCGCAGCGCGACTTCGGACGCCGGCAGATTGCCCACCTGGCGGGACACGATGGCGTCGCCGATCCGGCCGAGGAGCACCGAGTGCGAATCGCCCACCGCGCCGGCCTTTTCGCCCGCCGCCGCATAGGCCCGACGCGCGTCATCGAACTGGCCCAGGAGTCGCAGAATCCGAGCGCGCTGAAGCAACACGCTCACCACTTCACCGGGCTTCAGCCCCTGGCCGATACGCTGCGTGGTGTCCACCACATCCAGCGCCTCGTTGAGCCGCAGCTCCTGTTCCAGCCAATAGGCGAACGCGAGCAGGGGAGCGCACAGGAGATGCTGTGAGGCCCGCCGCGCCACGGCGCCGGCTACGCGCGTGATGTTTTGAAGGTGCGTCATCTCCGGAGACGGCTCGAAGTCCGCCAGGTAATCCAGCGTGGCCCGTGCCTGGTAAGCCAGTGCCTTGGTGTCGTTGGGGGTTCGGTCCACCACTCGATCCACAAAGCGGAGCGTCAGGAACCCGCCCAGCGCTGCCGACCCTCCGGTTTCTTCGGAGCTGGCGCGCTCCAGAAAAGGCTCGTGCATTTCGGCCATCAAGCGATCCAGTCCGGCGGGCGATTCGAGAGGGGGGGCGATAGTCACGGCGGCGTTCCTCGGCAAGGGCCTATGAAAGGCAAGTATGCCCTGGCCATGGGGGCACGGCAAGAGCCCTCCAGGGCCCCCGAAAAGGGATGCGCTTTTTGGCCCCATTTGGCAAAGAATCGGCAATGCTCTAGGAGGCCTTGGCTGTGATACTGCGCACATGCGGCGTGGGGTGACGCTGGTCGAGCTGATGGTGGTGCTGGCCATTCTGGGCAGTCTCCTGGGTGTGGCCTTCCCCCGCGTGGCCGGTTGGCTGGACGGGATGGCGGTGGACCGCGCGGCCCTGGAGATCGTCGGGTTTCACCATGAGGCGCAATTCGCCGCCCTGTTGAGGGCCGAGCGGGTCCGCCTGCGGTTTACCGAGGACTCGCTGACGGCCACGTTTGAGGGCGTACGCGACTCGACCTTCATTGCGCGGGCTGGGCCCGGGCGTCACGGGGTGCGGCTGACCGCCACGCGGGAGGAGGTTCGCTTCTATCCCAACGGCCTGGGCTTCGGCGCGGCGAACACCAAGATCGTGCTGCGGCGGGGCGAGGCCGTGGACTCGATCACGACTTCCCGCCTGGGGCGCCTGAAGCGCTGGCGCTGATCCCGTTGTCCCATCGCATCCGCGGCTCATCTGGCCCGGGCCAGACCGATACCCGCGAAGCCCCTTGGGGGAGCGGGATGCTGCGGAGCACCCGGCCTTCGGCGGCGTCAAGCTCCAGCAACGCCGTGGCCGTCACCACAAACGCGCGGCGCCCGTCCGCCGAGACGCCGATATCGGAAGCTCCGGCCACCTGGGTCCGGCCGCGTATTCTGCGACCCGGGAGGTCCGCCACCACGACGGAGCCGTCGTCAGGCACGGTGAGCAGCGCGCGTCGCCCTCCCAGCGCGATGACGAATCGGGTTACTCCGCGCGGCACGGCGACCGAGTCCAAAGCGTCAAGCGTCACGCGATCCAGATAGAGCAGCCAGCCGGAGCCGGCACAGGCCACGAACAAGACCGTCCCGTTGGCTGAGAGTCCGGATCCCGCCGGGGCGCACGGAGCATCCGCGGCGGGCAGCTCGGCGGTCTTGACCACCAGGCGGAGGATCGGGTCCACCTCTGCCACGCGTCCCTCGCCGCACACCACGTAGGCGCGGTCGGCCGACGCCGTGAGCACCACGTCACGCACGTCGCACGGGAGCGCCAGGGTTTCACCGGCCAGGGTCTGGGCGCGGGTAAACGCCAGGCCGGCGGCCGCACCACCCAGCGCGGCCAGGAGCACGGATCCATCGGGAGTGAGGCGAAGGCGCCGGGCGTCGCCTTCCAGGGTCCGCCCTTCCAGGACCCCGCCCGCGCGAGGGACTCGGATCAAGAGGGTGGAGCCGGGTCGCGGCGAAACCGCGACGAACAGACTGGCGCCATCCGGAGCAAACAGCATCGCTCGGGGGCCGGCGGGGATCGGGAACCGTCCCACCGGCCGCAGGTCCCGGTCGAAGACGGTCACCGCCGTATCTCCGGCGACCGCGATCCAGCGGGGGGACGGGACACAGGCGGTGACCAACGGGGTGATGGCCGTCAGGAGCAGGCGACGGCAGGCGCTCACGGAGGAATCAGGCGTCCCGCGGAATCTCTTCGTCCAGAAAGACCAGCGTCTGACGTTGCTTGACCGCCGTGGTGAGCGCCTCCATCACCGCGGGGTCCACGATCTTGCCGGTGAGCGCGCGCATCCGGTCGGTGGCTTCTTCGGGAGTCAAGGTGGGCTGGTACGGCCGTGCTGTGGTGAGCGCGTCGAAGATTTCCGAGGCGCAAATGATGCGGGCGCCCAGGGGGATCTTCTCTCCGGAGAGTGCGTCCGGGTAGCCCGACCCGTCGAAGTGCTCGTGATGGCCGCGGACAAAATCCACGATGTTCCCCAGGTGCGCCAACGGCCGGAGGATCTGTGAGCCGATCACGACGTGCTCCTTGACGTGCTGGTACTCTTCCGGCGTGAGCGGTCCCTGCTTGTTGAGCACCGCCTCCCGGATCCCGATCTTGCCCAGGTCGTGCAGGCGCGCGGCCGTGCGGACGTGATCCACCTCGTCATCGGGCAGGCCAAGCTGGGTAGCAATGGTGGCGGCTAAGGCGGCGACCCGGGCCGAGTGGCCGCGCAGGTAGGCGTCCTTGGCTTCCAGCGCCGCGATGAGCGCTTCCAGCGTCGCAATGCTGAGGCGTTGCAGCTTGAGGCGTTCCTGCTCCAGCTCCCGGGTGCGCTGCGCCACCTCCTCCTTCAGCCATTGCGAGATCCCCCGGCTCTGCATCAGGGTGTCGCGCCGTTTGAGCGCGCGGTCTATGGCGCCCGCCAGGTCCGAGAGCTCGATCGGCTTGGTCAGATAGTCAAAGGCGCCGCGCTGCATGGCGATGGCCGCGCTGGTGGCGTCCGCCGCGCCGGAGAGCATCACAATGGCCAGATCAGGGTCGAGCTCCAGGGCATCGGGCACGACGTCCAGGCCGTTCATCCCGGGCATGCGCACATCCAGCAGCATGAGCGCCGTGCTGGTGTTCTCCCGCAGCTGCTGGAGCGCCGCCTTGCCGCTCGCGGCCGAAGCGACGTCGTAGCCGCGCTTGCCGAGGAACCGCTCCAGGGCCGCACGAATGGACGCCTCGTCGTCCACGACGAGAATCCGGATGGGGCGGGGGGCCTCGGAGGTAGTCACCGCGCGGGCCTCGAGGGAAACGAGAATTGAATGCGCCGGCCGACGCTAACATTAACCCCGCAGTGCCGCGGCGCAACGCGGGCTCAGGGGGCGGCGAACTCCACGAACGCGGGTTCCACGGGGGCGGGAATGATGCGAGCGGCGGCCGCGCGGTCCAGCAGCAGTTGCACCGCGCGCCGGCCCTGATCGCCGTAGTCCAGCGTGTAATGGTTGACGTACATGCCCACGAACGCATCCGCGCCGGCGGCGTCCAGCCCCCGCGCGAACGGCAGCGCGTAGCGGAGGGCCTCGTCGCGGTGGGCCAGACCGTATGCGATGCTGGCGCGGAGATCGGCGGCCACCCCGCGGGTCACCCCGTCGCCCAGGCTGCGTTTCACCACGTTCCCCCCCAGCGGGAGGGGCAGACCGGTTTGGGCGTGCCACCACTCACCCAGATCCACCCACAGGTGGAGCCCCCGGGATGCATAGGTCAGCTGGCCCTCGTGGATCAGCAAGCCCGCGTCGGCGTCGCCCGCGGCGACGCGCTCTTCGATCTGATCGAACGGCGTGAGGACGGGCTCGAAGTCCGGCTGGAAAAGCCTGAGGGCCAGCGCCGCCGTGGTGAGGCGACCGGGGATAGCCACCCGCAGGCCCCGCAGCGCCACGCTGGGGTCATCCGGTCGGGACCGGGTCGCGACCAGCCGCGGGCCGTAGCGGTCGCCCACGGATCCGCCGCTGGGGAGCAGGGCGTAGGCATCCGCCAGGTAGGCATACGCGTGGAAGGAAATGGCCGTCACATCCAACTCGCCCCGAACGGCCCGCTGGTTCAGCGTTTCGATGTCTGCCAGCTCGTGCAGGTACCGGCGGTCGCCGGTGTCAATGCGCCCCTCGGCCAAAGCGAAGAACATGAACGCGTCGTCGGCGTCGGGACTGTGCGCCAGGCGGAGCGTGGGCATCAGCGGGCGGCGGCAATCGCGGCCCGGGCGGCGTCGCGGAAGGTGTCGAGCGCGGGCTGGTGATCGCGGTACTCCTGCTTGCCGGTGGCCTGCTCCCGCTCGAAGTCGTCCAGGTAGCGCCGATAGAGACGGGTCAGCTCGGCGCCGTCGCCGCTGCGCTTGGCCGCTTCGGCGCGCAGCAGCAGGACGAACAGATGGCCGGCGCTGGCCCGCTCCAGGGAATCGGCCTGGGCCAGCATGCCGGCGACGTTGCCCGTCTCGGCCTCCAGGAGCCCCACGTGATACCGGGCGTCGGGGTCGAGCGTCTCGAGCAGGCCATACGATTGGATGGCCATAGGGGCGAAGAAGGTGATCTCCCCTGAGTCTCCCCGCGCGGACGCCCGCATGACGCGGTCGAACAGCCGGTCGGCCCGCTCGCGCGGCGTCATGTTGGAGATATCGGTGGTGGTTGGGGCCCCCGACAGGCCGGGGGGTGCGCCGCCGGGAGCCGAGGGTGGCTGTCCCGTGTTCCGGGCCACCAGCACTACGATGGTTACCGCCACCGCGGCCACGGCGACGATCCATGGCGTCTGGTTGCGGCCCGTGGCTGCCCGGCGCTGGACCCCGCTGGGCGCCCCGCAGAGATGACAGAATCGCCCGCCGGGGGAGAGCGGCGCGCCACACGAGGCGCAGGTAGCGCCGGCGAGCGAGGCGCCACACTCGCTACAGAACTTGCCGGAGGTTTGCCGGCCGCAACTGGGGCAGGTCATATCTTCGGCAAGGATAGCAGGGCGGCGGAAGTGGCAGAAGCGGCGCCCTCGCACTCCCTGGGGATAGCGCCGGCCAAAAGCCGGAGTTAGAGTAGCGCCCATGGCTACCGAAGGCGGTGGGAAGTCGCCGCGGTCGGGCTTCGAGCCGCCGCTCAGCGAGATCCGCGCGCGCCAGATGGGCGAGTTGAAGCGCGGGGAGGCCCGCTGGGACGTCCTCCTGGAGATCGTCCGGGATGGAAGCGTTGACGCCATGCGGGGCCGCATGCACTTCGTCTCCGGCAACACGCACCGCCTGTCCGGCTGGATCTTTCTGGAATGGTCCGAGAAGGAGATGCAGGAACGTTTCTTCGACTTCTCGGCCCAGGAGCTGTGGAACCTGCTGGACTCGCTGGGCGGCTGACTGTCGGGCCTGGCCCGCGTTGGCTGATCCGCCGCGCCACCATCCATCCGGACCACGCATGAGGAGCCCGACGTGCCCACCGAGTCCCGCACGCCCCGCCCATCCGGCGACAAGCCGGACCTGAAGGGCCAGGTCCCCGACACCAGAGGCGCCGGCAAGGAGGAGGTCCTGGCCCTCGCCCAGCGGTTCGGGGTGGATTTTCTGCGCCTCCAGTTCACCGACATCACCGGAATCAACAAGAACGTCGAGGTGCCGGAGAGTCAGTTCGAGAAGGCCCTGTCCGGCGACATCATGTTCGACGGCTCCTCGATTGAAGGCTTTGTCCGGATCGAGGAAAGCGACATGGTCCTCAAACCCGATCTCGACACGTTTCGGATCTTCCCCTATGAGGATGAAGGCGGGCGGGTCGCGCGGGTGATTTGCGACATCTACAACCCGGACGGATCGCCGTTCGCCGGGTGCACCCGGCTGGCGCTGCGGCGGCAGATCGAGCGGGCCCGCGCCCTGGGCTACGAGATGATGGCGGGGTGCGAGGCGGAATTCTTCATCTTTCGACTGGACGAGCGGGGAAAACCCTCCCTGGAGACCCACGATCGCGGCGGCTATTTCGACCTCACCCCCGTGGACCAGGCGGAAATCATCCGGCGCCTGATCATCGAGGACCTGGAGCACATGGGGTTCGAGGTCGAAGCCGGCCATCACGAGGTGGCGCCGGGGCAGCACGAAGTGGACTTTCGGTACGCCGACGCGCTCGCCACCGCGGACAACATCGCCACCTTCCGGTTCATCGTGCGGTACGTGGCGCACCACCGCGGTTTTCTAGCCACGTTCATGCCCAAGCCCATCCAGGGTCAGAACGGCTCCGGCATGCACACCCACCAGTCGCTGTTCCGGGACGGGAAGAACGCCTTCTGGGATCCCAAGGCCAAGTGGGAGATCTCCAAGATCGGCCTGGGCTACATCGCCGGCCTGCTTCGGCACGCGCGCGGGTTCGCTGCCGTCACCAACCCCCTCATCAACAGCTACAAGCGGCTGGTACCCGGATTCGAGGCGCCGGTCAACGTCGCCTGGAGCATGCGCAACCGCTCCCCGCTGGTGCGCATCCCGGACCGTCGCGGCCAGGGGACCCGGTGCGAGCTGCGGATGCCCGACCCGTCGGCCAATCCGTACCTCGCACTGGCCGTGCAGCTCGCCGCCGGGCTTGACGGCGTGGAGCACGGGCTCAAGCCGCCCGATCCGGTGAACAAGAACATCTTCACCATGAGCTTCCGCGAGCGACGCCGCTTCCGGATTGACGAGCTGCCGAGGGACTTGCACGAGGCCCTGGACTGCCTGGAAAAAGACCCGGTAATCCGCGACGCCTTGGGCGAGCACATCCTCCACCGGCTGCTGGAGGCCAAGCGCCAGGAGTGGCTGGAGTACTCGGCGATCGTGACCGGGTGGGAGACCGAACGGTACCTGGGCGAGTACTAGCGTGCTGAATGGGTGCAGGTTGGGTGCACGGCGCCACCCGCTCCCGCCGCTCGGGCGGGTAATCCCGCTGGCTGTAGTCCTTTCCTGCGTCACCGCCCCGCTGGGCGCTCAAGCAACTCCTCCGGTGGTGGACACGATTGTGGTCCGCACGCACGACGTGTTCGACGACGCCGAGGCGGAAGCCAATGGCGCGTTCCGCGTGGTCAATGCGCTGCGCTTTCGGACGCGCCCGCAGATTGTGCGGCGGGAGCTGCTGTTCCACGCCGGCGGGCCCTACGACCCGGTCAAGATCGCGGAAACCGAACGCAACCTCCGGGCGCTGGGAATCTTCCGGGACGTCAGGATCGATACCGTCCGGCTCGACGGCAGGCTGGCCGCGATGGTGGAGACCCGCGACGGGTGGAGCACCCAGCTCCAGCTCAACGGGAAGTCCACGGGGGGGGAGTTTACCTGGTCCGCCGGTCTGGTGGAGACCAACTTCCTGGGGACCGCGACCATGGTCGGCGCCATCTATCGAGACGATCCGGACCGTACCGCCTGGACGCTGCGCAGTCGGGTCAACCGGCCTCTCGGCACGACCGGTCGGGTGGATCTCCTCTATGACGACCGTTCCGATGGCCAGATCGCCGCCTGGGTGATCGGGTGGCCGTTTCGCGCGCTGGCGGACCGGCGCGCGCTGGAGCTGGTGGGTGAGGTAGGGCGACCGCGAGTGCTTCAGTTTCGGGATGGGATTCGGGTGGATTCGCTGGAGCGGCGGATCTCGCTCCATCGGATCCAGGGGGCCCACGCTCCGGTCGCCGGGCCCGACGGGTATCTCCGCGTGTTCGTGGTGGGGCAGATCAAGCGGGAGGAGTATGTCCGGTACGCCGACGTCGGCGGCGTGATCCCCGACTCCCTCACCGGCGTCGTGGGTGCGGGGGCCGAGTGGCTGCGCCCCCGGTTCACGGTCCTGACGCATTACAACGGCTTTGCGCGACGGGAAGACGTGGACTTGAGTACGCGCGTGCGGTTGGCCCTGTGGGCCGCTCCGTCCGCCTTCGGCTACGCCGGCAGCGGCGCGGGCCCGGCGCTGGAGGTGCGGTCCGGCACGGCGTTGGGCAGTGCCATCATCCGCATCCGGGTCGAAGCGAACGCGCTGCTCATGGCCGATCGGGTGGACTCAGGGCGAGTGCGCGGGGCGATGACCGTGGCGGGCCGCGTGCTGCCGCGCCAGGCCACGGTGCTCCACTTGCAAGGTGAGATGCGCCGCGGCCTGCCCGCCGGGAGCGAGATCGACCTGGGGCACGGCCTGGGGCCCCGAGCCTTCCGCTCCCACGCGTTCACCGGAACACGGGGCGCGTGGGGGACCATCGAACACCGCTGGTTCATGTGGGACGAGCTGGCGGGGCTCCTGGGTCTCGGCGTGGCGGGCTTTGTGGACTACGGAGGCGCCTGGTACGTGAATCAACCGGCCCGCATGGGCGGCGACGCGGGCCTTGGCCTCCTGATCGGCGCCACCCGCGCCAGCGGCACCAACGTGGGACGGGTGGACCTGGCGTACCGGTTTGGGGACGGCTGGACCGGGAAGCGGTGGCTGGTGAGTGTGGGGAGGAGCGTGGTGTACTGAAAGCGGCACAGCGGCAGAGGGGCACGGCGGCAGGAGCCCGCACCCGCTTCCCTGCCGTCTTTTGCCGCTGTGCCGCTCTGCCGCCGTTGCTACCACGCCACCCGCACCGCGGTCCCGCTCGCCGACACCATGATCATGTTGCCGCCTCGGCCCACGCTAATGGTCTCGTAATCGAGGTCCACCCCTACCACCGCGTCCGCCCCCAGGGCCTGCGCCTCGGCGGTCATCTCCTCCAGCGCCAGGCGCCGCGCTTCGCTCAACTCGTTCTCGTAGGCCGCCGAGCGGCCGCCCACGATGTCCCGGATACCGGCGAAGATGTCCTTGAAGATGTTGGCGCCGAGGATGGCTTCTCCGGTGACGATACCGAAGTACTCGGAGATCTCGGCGCCATCGATGGTGTTCGTCGTGGTAATGAGCATGGTTCTCCGGGGTTGAGTCAGGTGTCGGGGGGGTGCCGCTCACGCCGCCTGCCCTAGGAGCCGGAGCGCCCGTTTCACGCTCCGGCGCAAGGCTCCGTCCACGGCGTAGCGATCCAGATCGTCCAGGGCGCACCACACGGCCTCTCGCACTTCTTCGGTGGGCCGCAGTTTCTTTTTGCGCGCCACAAAGGTCACGGCCAGGTCGTGATGCCAGTGCGGCGGCTCGCCTCGCGCCGCCGGAATAGCGTGGACGTCCACACCGACCACCAGGGCGGCCCGGTCGCGGTCAAGCTTGACGCCGGTTTCCTCCAGCACCTCGCGCCTGGCCGCCTCCGTCACGGATTCGTCCTCCGGCTCGATATGCCCGCCCGGCTGGAGCCATCGCGCCAGCCGCCGATGATAGACCAGCAGCACGCTCCCGCGGTCGGGTGACAGGACCACGCCGCTGGCGGTGAGATGGCCGGGTGCATAGGTGGTGCGGGCAAAGGGGTCGGGGGACTGGGCCAGGAGGGCCCGGACGCGGGCGACGCTCAGCGCGGCCCGCGCGTCGCCACGGGGATCGAAGGCGTCGAGCAGCGTCGCGACGTCGGCGACCGTCAGCACGGCCGTAATGATAGGAAAGCCCGGGCGCTTGAACAATGCGGCGGGCAAGAGCAACCTTCCGGCCCCTCGGCAGGAGTGCCCCGTGCCCGCTCGTCTGACCCAGATTCTCATCACCGTCGTCTCGGTGATATCCGCTTCATCTGCGGGACCCGCGACGGCCCAAGATACCGTGCGGTTCGAGCCCACCGTGGCCCAGCCCACCTTTGCCGTGCGGGACCCGGTGCTGCGGGTGCGGCCCGGGACGGTGCTGGTGTCGCGCACCAATTTCGGCCCGTATTACACGGAGGGCGGCGGGGCCTTTCCCGGAGAGGTCGGGCCCATCCTGGTGGAAGGCGCGACCACCAACGACGTGCTGGTGGTGCGGATCATTCGGGTCCGGCCCAACCACACCATCGCGGCATCCCAGCTCTACTCTGATTTCGGCGGGCTGGCCACGGATAGCCGCATGCGGCTGCTCAACGATCCCATTCCGCCGCGGCGCTACGTCTGGCGGCTGGACCGGGAACGCATGACCGGTCGGACCGAGCTGCGGGACAGCCGGATGAGGAGCATTGAGATCGAATTGAAGCCTATGCTGGGCCGCGTGGCGGTGGCCCCGCGGGGCCAGGAAGCGTTCGGCGGCCTGTGGCCCGGCGATTTTGGCGGGAACATGGATGCGCAAGAGGTGCGCGAAGGCACCACCGTCTACCTGCCGATCTTCCACGACGGCGCCTACTTCTATTTCGGGGACGGCCACGCGCGGCAGGGAGAAGGTGAGGTGGCGGGCACGGGCCT
This sequence comes from Gemmatimonadales bacterium, assembly GCA_036393515.1. GTDB lineage: Bacteria > Gemmatimonadota > Gemmatimonadetes > Gemmatimonadales > GWC2-71-9 > JACQHC01. The sequence continues at coordinate 10,863 of DASWGV010000044.1, forward strand.
GGAGACCTCTATGGACGTCACCCTTCAGCTCGACCTCATCCGGGGCAAACGCATTGACTGGCCCCGGTTGGAAGACGCCGACCACATCATGGTGGCCGGCAGCGGCCGGCCGCTGATTGACGCCTTCCGCCTGGCGCACGTCGAGCTGATCGAGTGGATGATGGAGGAGTACGGATTCGGCAAATGGGACGCGTACGCGCTGCTCTCGCAGCTCGCGGAATCGAGCGTGGCTAACATTGTGGACCCGGCGTACACCGTCGTGGCCAAGTTTCCCAAGCGCTACCTGCCGCGATGAGGCCCGCGCCGAGCGGCCTGGCGCGGTGGCGGCGCGACACGCCGGGCTGCGAAGGTCGGATTCATCTGAACAACGCGGGAGCCTCGCTCATGCCGGTGCCGGTGCTGGAGGCCGTGCAGGAGCACCTGCGTCGCGAATCCGAGCTGGGCGGCTATGAGGCGGCCGACGCCGCGGCGGACGCCATTGCCGGCACGTATGCCGCGGTGGGGGAGTTGATCGGCGCCGCGCCGCGGAATGTGGCGGTGGTGGAAAACGCTACCGCGGCCTTCGCGCTTGCCTTGTCCAGCTTCGATTTTCGCCGGGGTGACGCGATTCTCACCAGCCGGAACGACTACGTTTCCAACCAGATCATGTACCTGTCGCTGGCGCGCCGGTCGGGGGTGGATATCCTGCGCGCGGAGGACACAGCGGACGGCGGGGTGGATGTGGGCTCCGTCCGGGAGGTGATCGCGCGCCGCCGGCCCGCGCTGGTCGCGGTGACGCACGTGCCCACCAATTCCGGGCTGGTGCAGGACGTGGAGGCGGTGGGCGAGGTCTGTGCGGCGGCCGGGGTTCCGTATCTGGTGGATGCCTGTCAGTCGGTGGGCCAGCTCCCGGTGGACGTTGGGCGGATGCGGTGCGATTTCCTTTCCTCCACGGGCCGGAAGTTTCTGCGGGGTCCGCGCGGCGTGGGGTTTCTGTATGTGTCGGACGGCGCCCTGGCTCGCGGGGCGCAGCCCCTGCTGGTGGACATGCGCGGCGCCGAGTGGACCGCGGCGGACGAGTTCACCCTGGCGGACGGCGCCCAGCGGTTCGAGAACTGGGAGTTCGCCTACGCGCTGCACCTGGGTCTGGGCGCCGCCGCCCGGTACGCGCTCGAGGTGGGGATGGAGCCGGCGAGTGCGCGGGCCTGCGCCCTGGCCGCCTATGCCCGCACCGCGCTGGCAGCGCTCGACGGGGTGCGCGTGCTGGACCACGGTCGCAACCTGGCCGCGATCGTCACGGCGGAGGTGAAGGGAATGGACGCGCGCGCCGTGGTGGCCAAACTGCGCGTGCGGGGCATCAATACCAACGCCAGCCTCCGCGCCTATGCGGTGATTGACATGGACCAGAAGCGCGCGGCCTCGGCCGTGCGCATCTCACCCCACTACTACAACACGGAACAGGAAGTGGATCAGGCGGTGGAGGCGATCAGGGAGATCGCCAACGGATAAGAGCGGGGGCGGACCGTCCGCCCGTCCGTCTAGGTGGCCGTGTCGGGGTCGACTTTGGCGTTGGGATCGGACCGGCGAACGCGGTTGCCCAACTGTGCCCGGCTATGCTGGAGGAATTGGGTTTCGGCCAGCGCGGACTGGAGGCGCCAGACGGCTCGGCCCAGGATGTCCCGGACGTCCTTCCCCAGCGCGTCATCCGTGCTCAGGCCGACCAGAAGCTGGATGGCGTTCCGGAGATGACCCTCGGCGGTTTCTCGGCGGGGCAGGCGGCCTCGCCGGTCCCGACCCCGGCGGCGGTCTTCCGACACGTCCGAAGGCCGAGAGCGCCGCTCTCCGACCCGCCGGTCGAATGCCACCCGGCGATCTCCGGGGTCGCTATGGCGCCCGTGTCTGGAACGTGCCCGCATCTGCCGGGACAATCATAAGGCAATCTCCGGACCCGTCAACGGTTATCGCGGTCAACGCATTGGGCTGGCTGGCGGTTAGATTCCACGTCCTTTGAGCGGTGGACCAGAGGGTTGCCGCGCGGCAGCCACACTCCAGGTCGCTCCGCCACAACCGCATCGGTGGGATGACAACCAGGAAGTGTTTTGTGATGTGGAAACCACAGTCGGTTCCGGTCTGGGCGGCCTGCCTCCTGTGCGTGGCGCCGTCGAGCGCGACGGGCCAACTCGCGACGCCGACGGATTGGCGCTGGATCACGGATCAACCGGCCTCGGTGATAAGCGGGTTGGAGCCGGGCGACTCCCAGTGGACCTTCGTGACCATGCCGCCGGGCTGGCACATTACCACCGGGCCCGGCGCGGTGTTGTTCAACCCCGACTTCCGGGCGCTGGGCCGCTATAGCGTGGAAGCGGAGGTGTTTCTTTTTCCCGGGGCGAGTCAGGAAGAGTACGGCGTGTTGGTTGGCGGCACTGAGCTGGAGGGGCCTCGACCCTCATACGTCGGTTTCGTGGTGCGGCGTGATGGATCGGCTGCGATCCTGGGGCGGAAGGGTGACGACAGCCGGTTGCTGATCCCGTGGAGTCGGGCTGAGGCTGTGGCGACCGGGACGGAGTCAGGAGAGCCGGTCAGGAACGTCCTGCGGGTGGACGTGGGACCGGCTACGGCGGTCTTCCGGGTGAACGGGACCGAGGTCGGGAGCGTACCGCGCGCGAGTGGGGACTTCGAAGGTGGGTTCGGGTTCCGCGTTGGCGGCATGATGAACCTGCACGTGAGCAGCCTGGATCTCACGCAGCATCTGGCGATGCCGCGGCGGAGCGGCGCACCGTAGGGAGCGCTCGGCTTGAGAAACGGGTAGGGCGGGGCGAAGTTTCGCCTCCCGGCGCCGTAGCCAAGTGGTAAGGCAGAGGTCTGCAAAACCTCTATTCGGCGGTTCGAATCCGCCCGGCGCCTCTGCCCTGCCCCGAGCACGCTGCGTGGGCAGGTTTCCGCCACCCGCGACTCGCCAAACAGGGGCGTTGCGCGAGTGACAGTCAGGGCGCTGCCTGAGCGCGTTCCGGGAACAGTCCCAGAGCGGTTTGTTCCCCTCGCTCCAGGTCCAGCAACACCTGCTTCCGCCACAGTCCCCCGCCGTACCCGCCAAGCTTGCCGTCTTTGTTGACCACACGATGGCACGGGATCACGATGGCCACGGGGTTCAGGCCATTGGCGTGCCCCACAGCCCGCTGGGCCCCCGGTGCCCCAACCGACCACGCCAGCTTCTCATAGGAATAGGTCTCGCCGTAGGGAATTTGCAGCAGCGCGTTCCAGACCTTCACCTGGAACGGCGTGCCCGGGTAGACCAGCGGTACGGTGAACGCTCGGCGCGCACCTTCGAAGTACTCCGCCAATTCCGATCCCAGCTGGTCGAGCAACGGATGGGTGCCGGGAAGAACGGGACCCAACCGCTGCCGCACCCGCGTGAGCTGCGCTTCCAGCATCCGCCGGTCGCTGAACTCCAGCAGACAGACCCCCTGGTCGGTAACGCCGGCGACCAGCGGGCCCACCGGGCTCTCCAGCCATCCCAGCGTGACGCCGCTTGCCCCACGGCTCTGACCGGGCGTCCGCCCCACCAGACGGCGGAACGCGTCGCGGAATCCACTGTGTGACTCGAAGCCATGGGTCATGGCCACCTCATCCAAATCGGCGCCCCGCCGAAGGTGTTCGAAGGCGCGCCGGAGTCGGTAGCCGCGCGCAAAGGCGTGAAACGTCATGCCGTACCGACGCTGAAAGTAGCGCCGGGCCCGGTCAGGGCCGACCCCCGCGGCGCGGAGATCCCGTTCGCGAATGCGTTCTTCCGGGTGCTGTTCCACGCGAGCCAGCAGTTCGATGACCCAGGGTGGATGGGCGCCCGCCACTTCCAGCGGCCGGCACCGCTTGCAGGGCCGAAAGCCGGCGAACATCGCTTCCCTGACCGAGGCGAAGTACTCCACGTTGGCAGCCAATGGTTTCCGCGCCGCGCAGGATGGGCGGCAGAATACGCCGGTGGTCTTGACCGCGAGATAGAATACGCCGTCGTAGGACACATCCCGGCGTGCGTGGGCCGCCTGCATTTCCGCCAGGGGCGGGAGACGAGGTATGGTGAGGCCCATCATGGCCGAACCTATCGAGCCGGCGTCCGGGCGTCCACCGAAAAACCTGTGTTGAATTCTGACCTCCGGCCTATCGGCCGGACCTCCACCCCCGCGCCGCCACCGCGGCTCGCGCCTCGACGTCGTCGGGCGCCAAATCCAGTAACGCAAGCCACGCGGCCAGGGCTCGGTCTGAGTCTCCTCGGGCAAATGCATGGTATCCCGCCAATGCGACGTAGCGGTCGCGATCACCCAGCCGGTCCAGATGGCGATACGCCGCCCCAAAGGCGCGGGCCGCGGCGGCGCTGTCGGCGGATCGGGTGGCGAGCAGCGAGCCCATCAAGCGCCAACCCGCCGCGTACGTGGAATCACGGGCGGTAGCCAGCTCCAGCAGCACAATGGCACGCGCCGTGTCACCATCCTGGATTGCCGCCTGCGCCCGCTGGAACTCACGCAGCGCGACGGTATCCGCCGGTGCCGCGCCGGTCCGCGGGGCGGCGGCATTCAGAGTCCCGCCCTGCACCGCCAGCAAGACCCCACTGGACAGGAGCAGGACCGCGGCGGCCGCCCCTCCGACGGTGAGCGGGCCGAACCGCCGGAGGCCTTCGCGTAACCCTCGGAGAACGCCTGCCGCAGCCGCCAGCGGTAGTCCAAGCAACATGCCGATCAACGCCAACGTGACCACCCGATCGTGCACCACACCGCGCGTGGCGAGCTGCCAGAGCAGGAGCAGCAGGCCAACACTCCCGACGACATAGAGTCCCACGGGCAGGGCCGCCGCCGCTGCCGCGAGTGGAGTGGACGCCGTTACGGTCCGCACGCCGCGGGAGGGCGTCGCGAGCGCGTCCAGCAAGACCAGCACGTCGGTCGCCGTCTGCGGTCGCTCGCCCGGCGCCTTGGCCAGGCAGCGCATCACCAGGTCCGCGAGGTCCGGCGGCAGGTCGCCGCGGTGGGTGAGAATAGGTGGCGGCGGCTCGATGAGATGGGCCCGCAACGCCTCAAACACGTTGCGTCGCGGGAACGGCGTGCTCCCCGTGAACAGCTCGTACGCCAGCACGCCAAAGGCGTAGAGGTCGGCCCGCTGATCCACCTCATCCCCGGCCGCCTGCTCTGGAGCCATGTAGGCCGGCGTGCCGATCGCGATTCCCGCGCGGGTGAGGTGACCGTCGTCCGCCGCGGCCGCCTGCTCCATGGCCTTGGCGACGCCAAAGTCCAGCACTACCGCGACGCCGCCCGAGATGATGACGTTGTCCGGCTTGATGTCCCGGTGCACCACGCCCCGTTGGTGCGCGTACGCCAGCGCCGCCGCGATGTTGCGCAGGTACCGGGCGGCTTCGGCCACGGGCAACGGGCCTTCGGTCTGGAGCCGGGCGCGGAGCGACTGACCTTCCACGTACGGCATGACGAAGTACGGCAGGCCGTCCACTTCCCCCGCGCTCAACACCGGCACGATGTTGGGATGCTGGAGCCGGGCGGACAGCAAGACCTCCCTCCGGAACCGGTCCGCGTTGAGGCCGGCGGCTTCCTCGCTCGCCAGGAGCTTGATCACCACCGGGCGGCCCAGCCCGGTCTCTTGCGCACGAAACACCCGGCTCATGCCTCCGCCGGTCAACTCCCGCTCGACCTCGTAGGTCGGCGCCAGCGCGCGCGCGAGATCGTCCGCCAGCCTGTCGTTCACACTCACTCGGCGCGTATCGCAATCATGGGATCCACCCGCGTGCCGCGGCGTGCCGGGAACCAGCTGGCGAGCCAGGCCGCGGGCCCCAGGGCGACGACCACGGCGAGGATGGTGAGCGGATCGGTGGCCCTCACCTGATAGAGCAACGAGCTCAACGCTCGGGACAACGCCAGCGAAGCGACCAGCCCCAGGGCGCCGCCGATCGCGACGGCACCCAGGACGCGTTGCTGCATCAACCACCGGACGGCCGGCGCGGGCGCACCCAGCGCCATGCGGATGCCCATCTCACGAGTGCGCCGAGCGGCGGCGTAGGAGACCACGCCGTAAATGCCCACGGCCGCGAGCACCAGGGCAAAGGCCGCGAAGGTGCCCAGGACCGCCACGGTGAACCGTTCGTCGGCCAGCGTTCCGGCCACACGCTCCTCCATGGTCCGAAAGTCCACCGGCACGTTGGGGTCCACGCCGCGGAGCGCGTCCCGCACCGTTCCGCTGATCGCGGCGGGCGGCCCGGCGATCCTCAACGCGACCGTCATGGAGCGGGTCCGGTAGGGACGCTGGCGATAGGAGTAGAAATACGTGGGGCGCGGCGCGTCGTCGGTGAGGGAGCGGGCCCGGGCGTCGCCCACCACTCCTACCACGGTGGCGAAGGGCTCCAGGGGAGGCGGGTCCATCCCGGCGGGTCGCATCCGCTTGCCGATGGGATCTTCCCCCGGCCAGGCCTGGGCGGCGTAGGTCTGGGAAACCACCACCACGTGCGGTGCGTCGGGACCGTCGCGGTCCTCGAACGTGCGGCCCCTGATCAAGCGGATGCCCATGGCGGCGAAGTAGTCGGCGCTGGCGATCCGGTATACCGCCGGGACCGCGTCGGCGAAATTCTCCCGGCTGATGGGTCGCCCCTCGACCTCGGTGAGGCCGTTGGGGTTGGTGCCACCCAAGGGCAGTACGTTCACCATCCCCACGCGCTCGACGCCGGGGATTCCGGCCAGCACCGCGAGGGCGCGATGGTGAAAGCCCACGGCCTTCTCGTAGGTGTCGTAGGTAAGGACCGGGAGGTTCACGCCCACCGTGAGAACGCCACGCGTGGCGAACCCCGGGTCCACCCGCAACGTGCGCCAGAAGCTGCGCATCAACAGCCCTGACCCGGCGAGCAGCACGACGGCCAGCGCGACTTCCGTGGCAATCAGCACCGACCAGATACGCTGCCGCGCCGGGCCCGACCCGGCCCGCGCTCCCTCGCGCAGCGCGGCGCTGGGATCGGCGGTGGAGACCCTGACCGCGGGGAGCAGCCCGAACAGGACCGCGGTCGCGACGGCGGTGAGCGCGGTGAACGCCAGGACCCAGCCATCCAGCGACACCGCTTCGAGGCCGGGCAAATCGGCCGGCGCCATGGCGAGCAGCGCCCGCTGGAGCGCGAGCGCGACGACCACGCCCGCCACCGCGCTCAGTGCCGCCAGCAGCACGCTCTCGGCAAAAAGCTGGCGGACCAGCCGCTCGCGCCCCGCGCCCAGGGCGGATCGCACCGCCAACTCGCCCTGGCGCGCGGTTCCGCGCGCCAGCAGCGTGCTCGCCAGGTTGGTGCACGCCGCGATCAACAGGAGGCCGGCGGCGCCCAGCAGCAGGTAGAGCGGACGTTCCATGGACCCGGTGAGCTGCTCCTGGAGCGTGATGACCCAGGCGCCGGTGGCGTCGAAGTCCGCGGCGTAGATCTGTCCCAGGCGCGTGAGCAGGCCACCCAGCTCACGCTCGGCCTGCTCCGGGCGGACGCCCTCCCGGAGTTTCCCCACCGCCGCCCAGTTGTGCGCCGTCCGGCTGGGCGGTTGGCGATCCAGCTCCAGCGGCACCCACACGTCCGCTCCCGCGGGATAGTTGAAACCGGGCGGCAGCACGCCGATGACCTGGTAGCTGTGCGAGGCCCGGAGCACCACCTGGTCAACGTCGGTTCGTCCGCCCATGTATCCGCGCCAGAACGCGTCGCTTACCACCGCGACCGGCAAAGCGCCCTCCCGATGCTCCTCGGCGGACGGGAGGCGGCCGCGCGCGGGTCGCACGCCGAACACCCGAAAGAAGTCCTGCGACACCGCGCCGGCGCGAACGCGGGCCACCTGATCGGCGCCCAGGACGGTGATCACGGCGGACCCGTGCGACGCCATCGCTTCGAAGCTGCGGTTCTGCTCGCGGAGATCTACGAAATTGGCCCAAGGGGGATCGCCCCAGCCGTTCTGGTGGGTTTCTCGCACCGTCACGATGCGATCGGCGTCCTGGTAGGGCATGGGCCGGAGCAGCACGCCGTTCACCACCGAAAAGATGGCCGTGTTGGCGCCGATCCCCAGCGCCAGCGTGCTGATGGCTACGGTGGCGAAGCCGGGGGACTTCCGCAGCAGGCGCGCGGCGAACAGCAGGTCCTGACCGAAGGCGTACACCGTGTCGGCCCGGCGGCGCGCCCGGCGCGTGCGGGCGGTGATTTCGCGGCACTCCTCCTCGACCCGGGTCACGTCGCCAAAGGCGCGCTCCGCCTCGCGGCGCGCGGCCTCCGGCTCCCAGCCCGCGGCGACGAGCTCCGCCTTACGCGCTTCCAGATGAAACGCCAGCTCATCACGGACGTCGCGCTCCACCGGCCGCTCCGGCGAGAGCGGCAGCTCGTCCTCATTCGCCGGGGGAGTCATGCCAGGGCCTCGGCGGGACGACTCTCCAGGACCCGCGCCATGGCGGCCACGTAACGCCGCCAGGCGGTTTCTTCCTGCCCCAGGTGGCGGCGCCCGGCGGCGGTGAGCGTGTACACCTTGGCCTCGCGGCCAGTCTCCGTACGCTTCCAATCAGCCGTCACCCATCCCCGCTCTTCCAGCCGGCGGAGGGCGGGATAGAGCGCGCCTTCCTCGATGGTCAGCTCGTCCTTGGTGATGTCCCGAATCCAACGGGAGATGGCGTAGCCGTGCGTGGGACCCCAACTCAGGGTCTTCAGGATCAGCACGTCGAGCGTGCCCTTGAGCAGCGACATGGGGGACCGTGCCACCGGTGCATCCCGCGGTTTGGAGGATGCGGCAACCTATAGCACGCACCCCTAAGACTACAAGGGGTGGCTCAGGCTTCCTCCGGGCCGCCGAGCGCCGGGCTCATGGCCAGCGTGGGCTGGAGGTCCGGCGTCCGCCAGCCGTTGAGCATGGCCGGCACCACGACAGATTGGAGGGCCAGGGCCCACACCAGCCCGGCCAGGGAATCAATCCCGTAGTGGTTCTGCGTGTAGACCGTGGAGAGCACCACGCCCAGGGCTTCCAGGGTCAGCACCACGGCCACGGGGCGCGAAAACCAGCGCCATCCGAGAAAGGCGATGGTGACGGCGCCCGCGACGTGGGAGCTGGGGAAGGCACAGCCCCGAGAGTCACCGGCCAACTGCGCCGCCGCCACCAGCTGAAAGAAGAACCCGTCGGTGTGCGGCCCCGCGTGGGGCTCCCATAAGTAGTGGGGGCCGTACACCGGGAAGGTGAGATAGACCAGGTAGCAGGACACATACGTGACCATGAGCCGGAAAGCCATGTCGCGTAGGGTGGCCTGCCGGCCCAGGATGGCCATGAGCAGAGGCGGCAGGAAGATCAGGGCGTAGTAGGCGTAATAGCTGAAGAACATGAGCTCGCTGAACCACGGCGCGTCCATGCGCGGCATCCAGATCTGGTGCAGGTGCACCCCGAATACCGCGCGGTCCAGGCGAGCGATCGGCTGGTCGAATCCGTAGAACCCGAGCACCTCGCGCACCATGTCCAGCTCGGGCCAGAACACCACCAGGAACAGCAGCGGGTAGATCTCCCGCACCGCGGCCATTAAACCCCACGGCCGTCGCGGCGCGCGTCTGAGCAGCCACGGCAACGCGGCCGCCGCGGCATGCGCCCCGGCGATCCCGGCCGCATGCCGGGCCGAGTTCCAGTTCGCGGCCCAGATCACCGCGAGCAGCGCGTTGTAGCCGGCAATCAGTCGGTCAGCCGGAAGTACGCGCCAGGTTGTCGTGCCCCCAATGCCCACCGTCCACGCTCCGTCCGCGGTTTCGGGGCGAACCCTGCCGGACGGACGTCAAGCCTCCGTCAAGCCCGTGCTGCTTGACGCCTCCTTGCGGCCGGGCCGCGATCGTGGGGGCGTCACGGAGGCGGCATGCGAGTTCAACCGACACTTCAAGAGGGAAGCGGGATCGCGCGGCGGGAAGCCGTTCGGCGCCTGGCCGTCCTGGGCGCGGGGCTGGTGGTGGCTGGGTGCACACCCTTGAGGATCGTGCTCCACCTGTACCCCGAGGACTTCGACCGAGACCCCGCACTGGTTGATCGCGTCCTTCGCGCCTTCGTGGCGGCGGTGATTCCCGGCGCCCAGGACAACGATCCGGATCTCACCCGCGCGTATCACGACGCGGCCTACCCGCTCGGTAAGTACGCCAGTTTCCTCGCCGCCGACCTGTGCCGAAGGGCGTGGGCGCGCCATGGGACGGACGCCTTTCACCGGCTCCCGCTGGACGAGCGGACCGCGATCATCCGGCGCGCCGTATCGAGCGGCGGAACGACGGCCCGGCTGTACAACGGCGCCATTTTCCTGGCGCAGGTGGCGTTCTATTCGGGGATCTACGATGACGACAAAGGGTGCGCGTTGATCGAGTTTGAGGGGCGCTACCGATTCCGCGGCCTGGAAGCGACGACCTATCCGGACCCTGAGCGGTTTCTGGGGCGCGCGCTCACCCCTGATGGCAACCCTGCCTGAACCGGAGCGCCAAGTGAAAACCAGGTACACCGACGTCTTGATCATCGGCACCGGCTTTGGCGGCGCGGCCCCCGCGCTTCGACTGGCCGAGGCGGGATTCAAGGTCACGATGGTGGAAAAGGGTCCCGCCATTGACCCGCACAAGGATTTCCGGCAGACCCAGGATCCCAAGTATCTGCTCCGCTATCTCAAGGGGCTCTCGGGCGATCACCTGAGCTTCACTTACGCGGAAGCGCTGGGCGGTGGCTCCGGCTTCTACGAGATGGTGTCGCTTCGCGCACCCTCGCAGGCGTTCGACCTGGTGGATCAATCCGGCGCGCGCCTGTGGCCCAGCGGGATGGATCGACAGGTGCTGGATCCCTACTATGACGTGGCGGACCGGATGCTCCGGGTGGAGCAAATCGCGCCTGAGGTGGTGCCCAAGAGCGGTCTGGTGTTCTCGCTCTTGATGAAGAACCTGGGCTACTCCTGCGAGCGGGCGCGTTACGCGGTGCAGGGTTGCCTGGGCAGCGGCTTCTGCGTCACCGGGTGCGTGTACGGCGCCAAGCAATCGCTGCTGATCAACTATCTGCCCCAGGCGGTGGCGGCCGGCGCGATCATCGAAACGGACCTGGACGCCCGCGTCATTCGGCCCATGGAAGCGGTGCAACAGACCCCTATGGGTGACCCCGTCCACCAGATTCCCTACCGCTACGAGGTGCTCTGCCAACGCCGGTCGGGCCCCTCTGAGATGATCCGGTTCCGCGCGAGAATCCTGATTCTCGCGGGCGGGACGGTGGGAACCGCCACGCTGCTCCTCAAGTCGCGGGTCAACCTTCCGTTGCTGAGCGACCAGGTGGGTCAGAACATCGCGTTCAACGGCAGCGTGAAGGCGGCGGGCATCCTGCCGGATCATTTCGCGGACGGTGACATGTTCGCCGGGCGATCCCACCCCGGGATGATCAGCTACGAGTTTCTCGAGTCGCGGGGCATCACCATCAGCGCGGCCAAACCCCTGCCGCTCCAGGCCGTGGCCGCGGCACGGCTCCGGCTGGACGGCGACGATCGTGACCCCTGGTATTGGGGCGCGGCCAACGTGGAGCTGATGCGACAGTACCGGCACCGGCTCATGGTGTTGGTGACCTTCGGGATGACGCCGCCGCTGGGACGGCTGGAGCTGCAACCGGACGGCCGGCGCGCGCTTCATTTGGGCCTGAGTGACGATCTCCGGGCCTATGCCGGGGAGACCAAGGAGCTGCTGCATTCCATTCTCCGCCGCAACGGGTGCCGGATCGTTCAAACGGCGTTTCTCGATTCGCAGGGCGTGCCGCAGGAGGACCTCCACTTCTCGACGGCGCATCAGGTGGGTTCCTGCCGCATGGCCGACACCAAGAAGCGGGGCGTGACGCGGGCGACCGGCGAAGTGTTCGACTACCCGGGGATGTACGTCACCGACGGGTCGGCCATTCCCAGCTCGTTGGCGGTCAACACCAGCCTCACCATTCTGGCGAATGCGGAGCGGATAGCGACGGGCATACTGTCGACATGCCTTGCTTGACCGCGTTGCCGGCCCGCCGTAGCCTATGCCGGCCTACGGCGATGCCTTCACTCCTCGAGCGGCTTCGTGAAGCACTCGCCCCGCGGTACGAGGTGTCGCAGGAGCTCGCCCGGGGCGGCATGGGCGTGGTGTATCTGGGCTACGACCGTCACCTGGACCGTTCGGTCGCCGTCAAAATCCTCCGGCCGGAGCTGGCCACCGCCCAGCTCGCGGAGCGATTTGTCCGCGAGTCGCGCCTCCTGGCCAAGCTCTCGCATCCCAACATCGTCCCGGTCCATGACGCCGGCGAAGCCGGCGGGGTGTCGTACTATGTAATGGATCACGTTCAGGGAGAAACGTTGGAGCAACGGCTCCGGCGTGGTCTCCTCACGCGGGAAGACGCCCTCCAGGTGGGCCGTGACATGCTCGCCGCGCTCGACGCCGCGCATGCGCACGGTATCGTGCACCGGGATATCAAGCCGAGCAACGTGTTCCTTCAGGGCGATCGCGCCATGCTCGCCGATTTTGGGGTGGCGCGTCTGGCCGGTGCGGCCGACCCGCTGACCCAGCCGGGAGCGGTGATCGGAACGCCCGGGTACATGTCTCCCGAGCAGATGATGGGGAAAGAGTCCACGCCGCGCACGGACCTGTATGCCGTCGGCATGGTGCTGTACGAGGCCTTGACCGGGCGGCTGTGGGACCCGCCGCCGGACGACGGAGCCGCGGACTGGAAAGGCGTTCCGCGCGAACTGATTCCGGTGTTGAGACGCGCCCTGGCCTGGCAGGCCGACCTTCGATGGGCGGACGCTCCCGAGTTCCGGAAGGCGTTGACCCGGGCCGCCACGCGGCGACCGACCTGGCGGGTCGCGGCGGTGCCGTCGGTTGTGGTGGGCGCGGCCATTGGAGTTTTTATCCTGGTATGGAACGGACGTGATGGCGAACCTCCCGGCGCCCAGCAACGGCTGCGCGTGGAGGCCTTCCGGTCGGTCGGCGCCGCGGCTCAGCCCTGGCTGGGTGACTCGGTGGCGCGGTTCATGGCGCGCGCGCTTGCCGGAAGCCCCGACTACGTCGTGGTTGGCCCGGGCAGGGGACGCCCCCGTCAAGATCCGCCCGGCGGGATCGTGCTGGGCGGTACTGCTCGGTCGGAGCGCGATTCGGTCTGTGTGGAAGTGTCGCTCCGCTCGGTGCCGGACCGGCCAGCGCTGGCGAGTGACTGTGCACCCGCGGATGGTTGGGTGGGGCTGGTCGAAGGCCTGGCGCGTCCCGTGCTCCGGGAGATCCTGCGCCGCAACCTGGTGAGGGACCTGCCGGTGCGCGCCCTGCCCAGAACTCGGGTAGGTCTTGATGCGTTCCTGGAAGCGGAACGCCTGTTCGCTCAGGCCCAGTGGGAAGACGCGCACGAGGCCTACCAGGCCGCGGAAGCGGTGGATTCGACGTGCTGGTTGTGCTCGTGGCGCATCCACGATGTCCAGCGGTGGCTGGGGATGCCGCACGATCAGGTGCGGACGGCGCGCTATCTGGCCCACGCAGACTCCTTTCCACCGCACTACGCCGTGCTGATGCGCGCGAGCGCGGCGCCCATCGCCGATCGCATCGAGATGGAGCGTCAGGCGGCGGAGAGTTATGGGTTCTTCTTTGCGTGGTGGGTGCTGGGTGACGACCTGTTCCACCGCGGACCGTTACTGGGCCGTTCGCGGCGCGACGCGCTGGCGGCCTTTGCCCGCGCCGCCGAGCTGCGGCCCGATTTCGCGCCGGCATGGGAACACCTCACGCTAGTGCGGATCGCCGAGGGCGACGAAGGCGGGGCCCGCGCGGCGTTGAATACGTGGTTGGAAACCATGGGCGGGCGGCCGCGGGACCGTTTTTCCGTCGTGGTCCGCCAATGGCTCGAGACCGCGTGGGCCTGGCGCTTCCGGTCCGGCCCGGAAGCGGCGGAGGTCCTTGAGCGCGCGCTGGGTCTGCCTGAAGTCGCCGGGTTCCCGCTCCTGGCAGCCGCGCCGCGGGAACTGCTGGGCACCTTCGACGCGCCGGAAGGGGCAATTTGGCTGGGGCGGCGGTTTACCCGGTGGCGTGAGCGGCCGAATCTCGAGCCCGTAGGTTTACTGTCCCAGGCACTCGGCCACGTCACGCTGGGGCAACTCGACTCCGCGCGCGTCCCCCTGCAACGGCTGCAGGCACGGCCTCCTGGACCGGAATTCGAACTGTTCGTGGTGGAACTCCAGGCGGCTCTCCTCCTGGTGGATTCGGCGGCCGCCGGGGAGTGGCGGGTGCCGACCATGCGGATGATTCGCCGCTACGCGGCGACAGGTGCCCTTCCGCCGCGCCTGTCTGCCCGAGCGGCCGGAGTCCTGGCGCTGCTGCTTGATCAGGAAGGGCCGGACCAGGCAGGGCAACACGCGCCGACCGCGACGAGCGGGTTCCGGAGGTTGCTCGAGGCCAGGCAGCTGGCTCGGCGGCAACAATGGGATGCGGCGTTGGTTCACTCGACGGCGACTGTCGCCGACACGGCGGCGCAGCTGAGCGACCCGATCTTGCGTGCCCTGCTGCGCTTGGATCGCGCGGACTGGTATGCCCGAACCGGGAACTCCGAAGCCGCACGACGGGAACTCCGCTGGGCCGAGCACTCCGACGTGCGCGGTTATCCCACGGGGGAGCCGCAACCGGCGGACGTGGACTGGGGACTGCGAACGCTGGCTCGATGGAGACTGGCCACCACGCTGGATGCGGCCGGGCAGTGGGACGACGAAGTGTGCCGAGCCTACACCCGAGTCGCGCGCCTGTGGTCCGCCGGCCTGCCGGTCTATCGGGCGCGGGCGGATACGGCGCGGACCCGCGCGCAGGCGCACGACTGCCCGCCATCGCTGTGATCACCGGCCGCACGCTGGGACCGGTGGAACTGATGGTCGACGGCGCCCCGGCGCCGGCGGAGATGTTGTGGCGGAAAAACCTCGCATTGCTGGTATACCTCGCCCGCTCCCCCCGGCGGACCCGCACCCGGCAGCACCTGATGGGCCTGCTCTGGCCGGACAAACCGGAGCCATCCGCCCGTCACTCGTTGCGCGAGGCAGTGCGCGTGGTGCGCCGGTGCGTGGGTGAGGAAGGCGTGGAGACCTCCGGCGACCAGATTCGCCTGGCGGGCGCGACGGAGTTGGACGTGGAACGCCTGGAAGAGCTGCACGGCGCCGGTGACTGGGCGGCGGCGGCGTCCTTGGTGGCCGGAGAGTTTCTGGAGGGGTTTGGCGTGCCGGAGGCGTCCGGGTTCGAGGAGTGGCTCGCGGCCGAGCGCCTGGCCTGGCGCCGGCGATCGGTGGAGGTGCTGGTGCGCCAGGCCGAGTGTCTCCTTGCGATGGGCGACGCGGCGCGCGCGAGCGAATTGGCTTCCCGGGCCCTGGGGCTCGATCCCTTGGCGGAGCCCGCGGTGCAGAGCGCGATGAAGAGCCTGGCCATCAGCGGGGATCGCGCCGGCGCGCTGGAGCGGTACGAGAGTCATGCGCGGCGCCTGAAGGAGTTGGGCAGTATCGAGCCCGGTGCGCCGCTACGGGTGTTGGCCGATCGCGTGCGCCAGGGGCGTACGTGGCAGATACCGGCCTACCTCGGGGCAGGCCGGGTGGAAGGCGCGGAGTCGCGGCGCGCTCCGTTGGTGGGGCGGGGGGCTGAGTTCAAACAGGTGGTAGACGCATGGGTGGCGGCTCGGGACGGGCACAAGGCCGGCGTCGGCGTGGTACTGGGAGACCCGGGAGTCGGGAAAACGCGACTCATGGAGGAGCTGCTGGTGCGCGCTCGCCTGGAGGGCGCCTTTGTAGCGGCGATGGTCGTGGTTCCGGCGGATCGCGGCGAGGCCTGGAGCGGCGTGTACGGCCTGGCTCGCGCGCTAGGAGACGCTGCCGGATTGGCCGGAGCACAGCCCCCGGCCTTGGCCGCCTTCGCTTCCCAGCTGCCGGGATGGGCGGATCGCTTCGGGACCCAGGTGCGCGGCGTGGCGCCGTACACGCCGGGGCGCGCCTTGAGCGAGGTGGTGGCAGCGGTGTGCGACGCGCAACCGGTGGTGCTCGCGCTGGACGACGCCCACTGGCTGGACGACGAGTCGTTGGGCGCCCTCACGTCAACCCTCAGGGACCGGGCCAGCAGTCCCCTGTTCGTGGTTGTGGGCATGTCGCCTCAGTCGGACCGCCCCCAGTTGGATGCCCTCCGCACCCGGATCGGACGCGATCTCCCGGGCGTCACGGTGCCGCTGAGCGGGCTGCCGGAGACGGCCTTGAAGGATTTGGCGACATGGGCTTTCCCCCGATACACCGATGCCGAGCTGGATCGCGTAACGCGCCGGGTGTTGGTGGACTCGGCCGGCCTGCCATTGCTGGCCGTCGAGCTGTTGCACGCAGTCGCCGTGGGGTTGGACCTCGCCGGCACTGACGCGGCCTGGCCGCGGCCGTTCAAGACACTGGACCAGACGCTCCCCAATGACCTGCCGGACGCGGTCCTGGCCGCTATTCGCGTGGGATTCCGGCGCCTGAGCAAGGACGCACAGCACACGCTGGCCGCCCTCGCGGTGCTGGGCGACCGGGTCGAGACGGCCCTGGTGGGGCGGGCCGCCGGCCTTTCGGGCGAGGCGTTGAGCGGGGCGCTCGATGAGCTCGAGTGGCAACGCTGGCTCATGTCAGACAGTCGCGGGTACGGCTTTGTGGCCCGCATCGTGAAAGACACGGTCGCCCGCGACATGCTGACCCCCGCGCAGCGCCAGCGGGTGATGGAACGGCTGGGCTGAAATCGGCCTCAAGGCGGCTTCAACCATCAGGCTTCCGGAGCATTCCATGGACCAGCAAGCGGTAGGTGAGCAGCCCGATTTCGGCGTCACGCTGACGCTCCGTCAGGGCTATGAGTTCAACACTCAGTTCGTCGACACCGTGGTGCCGCCCCTGGTGTTGGACGAATCGCCATCCCTGGGTGAAGGGCATGGCCCCAACCCCGCCCGACTGCTGGCGGCCGCCATCGGACATTGCCTCAGCTCCAGCCTCCTGTTCTGCCTGCGCAAAGCTCGGATTCAGCCCACCGCGCTGCGCACCACGGTCCAGGGAACCCTGGTGCGCAATGAGCGTGGGCGGCTGCGCGTGGGCGGCCTGCGCGTCACGCTCAGTCCCACGGTTCCGCCCGCGGATCGCGAACGGATGGCGAGGTGCCTGGAGTTGTTTGAGGACTTCTGCATTGTGACGGAAAGCGTTCGGAAGGGAATCGACGTTCAGGCAACCGTCACCCAGGACCCCGCCGGCTAGACCCGTCGAGCTTCTTTCAGGTCCGGGTGGAGGCCGGGCCGCTCCATGGCCCCGCCCAGCGCGTACACCCCGAGGGACGACGCGAGCGAAACGAGGAAGGGATACGGCCAGTCCGCCGCCAAGCCGAGCAGGTAGGATGCCATGCCGACCGCGAGCGTCGCCATCGCGGTACGTGGCCCCCCAATGCGGGTGAAGAGCCCAAACACCACCACCACCAGACTTCCCGCACTGCCGAACGCCGACGCCTGCTCCACCAGCGCGAACACACCCTCCGCGTGGCGGGCCAGGAGAAAGGCGATCAGCCCGAACGCGATCACCCCCACCCGCGCCACCCGCACCTTGAGCCGTTCGTCCTGACGGGTGAGCAGGGGCATGACCAGGTTGTGCGATAAGAGGCCGGCCGGGACCAGCAACGTGCTGTCCACGGTGGACAGGATGGCGGAGATGAACGCGCCCACAAAGGCCGCGTACGCCACCGTGGGGAGCAGCTCGCGGGCGAGCGAGGGGATCAGTTGTTCGGGGTCGGCTAGAGGCGTGGATGGCGTGAGTCCCACGATTCCCACGAAGACCGGGATCAGTCCGACGGCCAGGTACAGACCCCCGGCAATCATGGCCGATCGGCGGGCGACGGTTGCCGTGGGCGTGGCAATGACCCGCGCGACCAACTCGGTGGCGACCACGGAGCCGCACACGGGAATGGCCCAGGCCTCCAGCGTCTCCAGCCAGGGACCCGCATAGGCGCTTCCCAGCCGCAAGCGATCTCCGGCGGCGATCGCCGCGGTGGCGCCGTCAATCCCGCCCACCTTCCACAGGACCGCCCCGCCCAACAGCACCAGGCCCAGGATCAAGATCGCGCCCTGGATGACGTCGGTGATGGCATCCACCAGCAACCCGCCGAACACGGTGTAGGAAATCGTGATACCGGCGGCGATGCCGATCGCCACCTCGGTCTCCAGCGCGGACGTGCTTGCCAGCACGCCCCCGAACGCGCGGATTTGCGCCGCGGCCCAGAGGATCGAGCTGGGGATGAGGGTGACGGCGGCGAACCGCTCCACGGTCACCGAGTAGCGGGCGCGGAAGAGATCCGCGAGCGTGGTGAGCCGCCGCCGCCAGAGCGGCACGGCGAAGATCAGGCCCATCAGAATGAGACAGAGGGCGTACGCGAACGGCTCGGCCGACGCGAGGGAGATGCCCTCGCGATACGCCCGGCCGGCGGAGCCCACGATGGTCTCCGCGCCGAACCAGGTGGCGAAGATGGAGAAGATGGCCAGGGGATACCCCAGCCGGCGCCCCGCCACCAGGTAGTCGTCCTCCGTCCGGATCCGGCGGGAGACCCAGATACCGATGCCGAACTGGATGGCGAGATAGACGGTGACGGCGGCGAGGACGGGGGTCACGGCGGTGAAACTAGTGGACTGTCTCTCAAACACCGCTAGCGCGGATCCGGCGCCGCGGCGTGCGATAGGTCCAATGAAAGGGCCGGCAGGTCTTGTTATGAAGCCGAATGTACTGCATCAGTTTCCGCCGCAGGTCGGTGGTCGAGGTGAAGATGCCGCGCGCGATGCAGTCCCGCTCGATCTTGGCAAACCAGAGCTCCACCTGATTCAGCCAGGAGCTGTAGGTCGGCGTGTGGTGCATCGTCACGCGGGGATGCGCGGCGAGCCAGCCCCGCACGGCCGGGGTCTTGTGTGCCGAGAGGTTGTCGCAGATCACATGAATCTCGCGCCGTCGGGGCTGCGTGCCGAGGACCTGGTCGAGGAAGCCGACGAACTCCCCGCTGGTGTGCCGGGCGACGGTGCGGCCTTCGACGTGCCCCGTCCCGACCTCCAGCGCGGCGTACAGCGACAGCGTGCCGTGTCGTACGTACTCGAAGCCATGCCGTTCGGCCCGGCCGGGCGAGAGCGGCAGCACCGGGTCGCGACGATCCAACGCCTGGATCGCGGTCTTCTCATCGACGCAGAAGACCGCCGCGTGCGCGGGCGGCCGCAGATACAGGCCGAGGATGTCGGCGGCTTTGCGCTCGAAATCGGGATCGGGGCTGGTCACATACCGCTCGAGGCGATGCGGCTGCAGTCCGGCGCGCGCCCACACCCGCTGCACGGTCGCCGGGCTCACCCCCACCCGCGTCGCCATGCGGCGCACCGACCAGTGGGTCAGGGGCGAGGGGGGAGGCTGCTGGGTCAGCGCGAGGATGCGGGCCTCGACGGCGGGCGCGAGTCGATCCGGGCGCCCGCTCCGGGGCGCATCGGAGAGCCCGGCGATGCCGCGGGCGGCGAACCGGCGCTTCCACCGACTGATGCTGGTGGCGGCCACCCCCCAGCGCGCGGTGAGGTCCGTGTACGTGGCACCCTCGGCGAGCGCGACGATCAACCGGGCGCGCTGCACGAGGCCCGCAGGGGTGCGCGTGGAGCGGGTGATCGCCTCGAGTTCCGCCCGGACGGCGAGGGGGAGGACGAGCGGTGTGGGGATCGGCATCCCCCAAGATATC
>DASWGV010000045.1:0-3747 GCA_036393515.1 Gemmatimonadales bacterium
ATGGGCTGATTGAAGGTCTTCCCGGGGCCGCGGAGGGCCAGCAGGTCCCAGGGCGGCCGGTGGTACATGGTGCGCTGAGCGCTGATGGGCATCCAGACATCGTCAGCGCCCAGCAGCCGCGCGCCGCGAAAGGCCGGGGCCGCAACGCCCGCGACGGTGACGGCCACGTCGTTGAGGCGAACCTGCCTTCCGACGATGCCCCGGTCTTTGCCGAAAGCGCGTTCCCAAAGCGCGTAACTGATCACCGCCATCGGGCTGGTGGCTGCGGCCCGCTCCTGCTCGGCCGTGAAAGGGCCGCCAGCCTGGAACCGCACGCCCAGCAGCGAGAAGTAGTTCTGCGTGACGTACGCGCCTTCCACGAGTCGAGCCCGTTGGCCCGACGGCGCCAGCCCGAAGTTACCGGGGTTGTAGGCTCCCATCTCCGACATTGCCGGGGAGCCCTCCGCAAAGTCGTGGATGTCAGGGTAGGAGATTGCCGTTCCGGTCGGCGGCGCACCGTGACGAAACCTGAGGAACTGCACCGTGACCAGGCTTCCGGGATCGTGCACCCCGGGCACGGGACGCCAGGCGATCCAATTCCCCAGGCTGAACACGGTGGTGTTGGCGCCGACGCCCAACGCCAGGGTCAGGACCGCGATGCCCGCAAAGCCCGGATCCCGGCGGAGGCCTCTCAGAGCGAACCGCAGATCGTGGAGCACCAATCCCCTCCGCGGGATGACGCCCCCCATGATGCCGCGGTGGGTCAACACCGCTTCAACAGATTACCGCACAAGTGGATGGGGAGCGGACCGGGCTTACCGGGCCGCTCACCAACCATATACCATAGCGCTTCGGCACGCGTGCTTCGTACCCATGGAGCGGGGCAGGGGAAATGGAACCGTTGCTGAGAGCCACCGCGGAGCGCGCTTGGCGCTACCGCCAAACCCTCCACGATCGGAAGGTCGCTCCCACGCCGGACGCGATCCGGCGGCTGTCCCGGCTGGACCAGCCGTTACCCGACGGGCCCACCGATGATGAGGCGGTGATCGCCCTGCTGGATGAGGTCGGTTCCCCCGCCACGGTGGCCTCGGCCGGGGGGCGCTTCTTTGGCTTTGTGGTGGGCAGCTCCCTGCCCGTCACCGTGGCGGCGAACTGGCTGGCCGGCGCCTGGAATCAGAATGCGGGCATCGTGGTGCTCTCACCGATCGCGGCCAAGCTGGAAGACGTGGCCATGCGCTGGATGCTGGACCTGTTGGGCCTCCCGCCGGAGTGCGGCGCGGGCTTTGTCACCTGCGCGACCCAGGCAAACTTCTCCGGGCTCGCAGCCGCGCGCCACGCCCTGCTGGCGGGGCAAGGGTGGAACGTGGAGACCCAGGGGTTGTTCGGCGCGCCGCCGATCCAGGTGGTGGTCGGCGACGAGGTCCACGTGAGCGTCCTCAAGGCGCTGACGTTGCTGGGACTGGGGCGGGAGCGGGTGATCCGGGTAGCGGTGGACGGTCAAGGACGGATGCGCGCGGACGCGCTGCCGCCACTGGATGACCGGACCATCCTCTGCCTTCAGGCGGGCAACGTCAACACCGGCGCGTTCGACCCCGCCGACCAGATCATTCCCCGCGCGAAAGCGGCGGGCGCCTGGGTCCACGTGGACGGGGCGTTCGGGCTGTGGGCGGCGACCGCGCCGGCCCGCGCGCATCTCACCAGGGGGTTTTCCGATGCTGATTCGTGGGCCACGGACGCGCACAAGTGGCTCAACGTGCCCTACGACAGCGGTATCGTTTTGGTGCGCCAGCCGCAGCACCTCCACGCGGCCATGGCGGTGAATGCGCCCTACCTGGTGATTGGCGATACCCGGGAGCCCGAGCATTTCACGCCGGACTTCTCCCGCCGCGCGCGCGGCGTCGAGGTGTGGGCCGCGCTCCGCTCGCTGGGGCGGCAGGGACTGGCCGACCTGGTCGAGCGGACCTGCCGGCATGCCTCGCGCTTCGCCGAGGGCTTGAGCCGCGCGGGGTACGACGTCCTCAACGACGTGGTGATCAACCAGGTGCTGGTCGCCTTTGGGGATGCCGTGACCACGCGCCGGGTGATCGCGGGTATCCAGGCGGACGGCACCTGCTGGGCGGGCGGGACAGTCTGGCAGGGGCACACCGCCATGCGGATCAGCGTCTCGTCGTGGGCGACCACCGAGGAGGATGTCGATCGCAGCCTGAGAGCGATGCTGCGGGTGGCTGCGGAAGCGCGGGAAGGGGCGGTTCGGTAGGGCTCCGCAACACTTTGTTCTATGACCGCACGAATTCGATGACGGTTGATTCAGAGGTGGCGTTTATGGTAGGCGATGCACCGAGCCTCGCATTGCCCGGACCGCAAAGCCGAGCGTATGTTGCGTTCATGGTTGCTCAACCTCTCGTCACGGCTGACCAGCTGGAACAGATGGGTCGGGAAGACCTCGAGCTGGTGCGTGGGGTGCTGGTTCCCGTGATGACGCCGGCGGGCGAGCAGCACGGGGCGCTGGCCGCCTTTGTTACTGTCGAATTGGGTGCGTTTGCACGGGCCAACAACCTGGGGCGCGTCTACGTCGAGGTTGGATACCGCCTCTTCACCAATCCGGACACGGTCCGCGGGCCCGATGTGAGCTTTGTGTCGCGCGTGCGCGCCGCGATCCAACCCCGCCGAAAGGGATTCATCCACGGCATTCCGGACCTGGCGGTCGAGATCACCTCGATGGACAAGAGCCTGGCGGACCTCGCGGTCAAGGCCGCCGAGTACCTCCAGGCGGGGACCGCCCTGGTCTGGGTGGTGGACCCAGAGTCGCGGCAGGTGTTGGTGTATGCCCGAGGCGCTCCGGCGCTCACGCTGTCGGCCGGCGACGTGCTAACCGGTGGACTGGTGCTCCCGGGCTTCACGCTGCCTATTGGCCGCTTGTTCGCCGAGCTCGAATGACGGTCGGGCCGCCGGTCGGCTCGCGGCCATCCAGCGATACATCCCCCGCACATTCATGGGAAACCACGCCGCATACTGATCCCACGAGGCGTAGGCCTCGAGCCTGACCCGCTCGGCCGCCTGGTCCTCGGTGAGACCGTCCGCTACCGCCTTCCGTACTGCCGCCCGGAGATCGTCGTAGTAGGCGATCTGCCGTTGAATCGCCGCCCGGTCACCGTCCTCCCCATGTCCGAACACCACGGTGGTGAAGGGGATCTGGAGCAGATTGGCCAGCGCGTCGAAAAAGTCGGGAAAGTGATAGCCCGGCAAGTTCTGAAAACCCATGCGGTCCTTGCTCACGAAATCCACCGCGAACACCACGCCCGCGTCCGGGACAAAGCCCACCAGCATGTTGTCGGAGTGGCTCTTCCCCAGGTAGTGCAGCTCAATGCGGCGCCCGCCTGGCGCCAGGGACATCCGCTGGGCAAAGGTCACCGTGGGTTCCGGCAGGTCGGCGCTTCCGGCACGGCGGATGTGCGGGACCGCCGCCTCATGCGCGATGATCGGCACGCTGGTCTGTCCCATGGCCGCGATCAGCGCCGCCGCTCCCGTGGCATGGTCGGCATCGCTGTGGCTGTAGACCACCGCCAGGAGCTCCGCGCCGGGAGCGATGCGCCGCACCTCGGCGCCGTAGCGCCGCGCCGCATCCACCGAAATGGGGTCGAACGCTACCACGCCTGCCGGCGTCACCACAAAGAAGCCGTTGTGGCGCTGCCAGCGGAACTTGTAGACGCCCTCGGCCACTCGCGTGGTTTCGTAATCGGGCTGCTGCGCCTGAGCCGCGGCGCTCAC
>DASWGV010000046.1:0-19334 GCA_036393515.1 Gemmatimonadales bacterium
TGGAGCGATCGCTGGCCCTGAAGGTCACCCGACTGTTCGCGTTCTAGCAGGAGGCATCATGCGCGCTATGACCCTGACCCTTGGCCTGGCCATCCTGGCCGCATGCAGCGGCGGCCAGGCAGGATCCCAGCAGAGGCCCGACAGCTTGACGCGCCGGCAGCGGGACAGTGCCATCGGCGCGTCGAACATCCCCGGGGCGCAGGGTGTGCGCCGGGCGCTGGAAGTGTCCGACACGGCGGCTGCCCGGCGGGCCCGACTAGATTCGCTGAGCCGTCCCTAGTGGGGGACCTGGGGCTGTCCAACCGGGCGGCCACGGTTAGACTCTCTCTGATGGCACCAACGGTCGAGTCCGGGCGTGCGCGGGGGCGCGCCATGGGCGGGCACGCCCTCCTGTGGCTCAGCGTGACGCTCGCGCTCGGATGCGGGGACTTGGGCGGCATAGCGGCGGAGCTGTCGCGTTCGTTGGTGGTGATCCCTGACACGGTTGCTCCTGGTGATTCCTTGAGGGTGGTCCTCACCCTTGGCAATCCCACCGCACAGGCGGCCTCGTTTACGGGTCTGTACGCCTGTCCCGCGTTTCTCTACGTCGTTCGCGACGCCACCGAGGTGGAGCTGGATGGCTCAAAATTCTCCTGCCCCTCGACCGTTACCCGTTTCCGTATTGCGCCGCGCGACTCCCTGACGGTGATCTATCCCATGACGGCGAGCGTGCGGGCGCCTGGCACGCCCGATCCCTACACCCCGGCACCGGTCGGGACCTACCGGTTGCGGGCCGATCTCAACATGTCGCTGCCTGACCTCGAGACGACCTTGACGGTGATGGCCGGATCCCCCGCTGCGGGGAAATGAAGCGCTGGATCTTGTTCCCCACCATGCTCACCGGCGCCGGGAAGCGGTTGACTATCCTCCTCACCACCAGCGCCGCGCTGGTGGGCCTCGTGGTCAACGCGCGCAACCTGGGTCTGACCGCTTGGCTCGGAGGTCAGGGTTTCAGCCTCGCGGACCTCGCCGCCCGCCGCGTCATCGTCACGCCCGCCTACACCACTCTGGAGGCCATGGGCGACACGCTCCAGTTGGCGGCGACGGTACTGGACGACCGCGGGGCCACGCTGACGGGCGCGACGCTGGTCTGGAAGGTGATGAATCCTGCCGTGGCCGCGGTGGACTCATCCGGCGCGGTCGTCGCGCACGGTCCTGGAAGCACGCTGGTCGCCGTCACCGTGGGCGAGCACACGGCACGAGCGGTAGTGACGGTGCGCCCGCGCGTGACGGCCGTGGAGATGGCGGACACGCTCATCAGGATCGCGGAGGGAAGCTCCACCGTGTTCCATGCGTTCGGGATCGATCCGCGGGGAAACCGCATCACGAATCTCGCTCCCGCCTGGACGTCCGCCGACACCACGGTGGTGTGGGTGGACAGCCTGGGCCGGGCGACCGCCCGCGGTCCGGGTCGTACTACAGTCACCGCGGGGCTCGACGGGTTCTCGGAGAGAGCGGCGGTGGAGGTTTCGCTGACGCCGGCGGCGCTGCGGGTCCTTTCGGGGGAGGGCCAGCGCGCGGCCGTCGGGGCGCGGCTTCCGCAGGCCGTGGTGGTGGAGGTGTTGTCCCGCGGAGGACACCCGGTGGACGGCGTCTCCGTACGCTTCGCCGCGACCCAGCCCGCCGAAGGTGAGCCATTGACGTCGGTGACCGACCGAAACGGGCGCGCGCGCGCCTGGTGGAAGCTTTCTCTGGTCCCCGGCCGGCAGCACCTGTTGGTGGGCGTCGAAGGAGTCGACAGCGTACTTGGGTTGACGGCTGAGGCGGATCCGGTCGCCTCCAACACGCGGATCGAGGTAGGCAACGCGGGGCTGCGCGGGCCGGCCGGGGAGCCGCTCGCCGAACCCGCCGTGATCCGGGTGAGCGATACCCTGGGAACCGCGGTCGCGGACGTGCCCGTCTCCTGGTCCGCGCTGGATCGGGGTGTGATCGAGCCGGTCGCCGATCGGACCGACTCCCTGGGTGAGGCCCGAGCGCGGTGGACCCTGGCGCCGAAGGCGGGCGTCCAGCGGCTCCGCGTGCGCGTGGGGAACCCCCGCACCATGCCGGCGACATCGTTCACAGCGCTCGCCCTGCCGGCTGGTCCCGCCCAGATAGCGATCGCCACCGGTGATAGACAGGAAGCTGCCGTGGGCGCCCGTCTCCGCCGGCCGGTGGTCGTGCGGGTGACGGATCACCACGGCAACGCGGTCCCCGACGCGTCCCTGCGGGTCGTCCCCACGCGGGGTACGGTTCCGGACACGGTGGTGGCCACGGACGCGGACGGTGAGGCCGCCGTGTCGTGGACCCTGGGCCGCCAGGCAGGTCCGGCCGAGCTGACCCTGCGAACGGTGGAGGGCGGCATCTCGGTCCAGGCCAGCGCGCGCGCCCGCCCGGCGGCGGCGGCGAATATCGAGATTCAGGCACCTCCGGCGACGGGCCGGGTGGGCCGGCCGCTGGCCAGGCCGATCACCGCCCTGGTGACGGACGTGTACGGCAATCCGGTGCCGAATGCGCTGACCGGGTTCACCGTGTCGGCCGGGAGTGTGGCGCCGGCGCGGGTCATGTCCGACGACAAGGGCGTAGCGGCGGCGCGCTGGACGCTCGGCACCGCCGCGGGGGATCAGACTCTCACGGCGACGGTTCGCGGAACCACGGTCCGGACCGCGGCGACGGTGCGGGCCGCGGCGCCGCCGCGATAACGGGATGCCGCGTCACCCGCCCGAGGGTGTTGGGCGAGGCGACCCCAATGCGGCCGATCCGATCCATCCGGTGTGCCCGTTGGGGTGTCGCACCAGCAGGAACCTGCCGAACTTCCCGAGCACCGGCACCACCTGGCCCCGCGCAATTGAATCCAGCTCAAAACCAAACGAAGCCGGGAATGTGCGGACGACCGATGCGGTGGCGACGGTCGCCACGTGGAGTGGATCCAGCCGCCCCGCGCTGCCGACGCCAAGGTACCCCTGCCGGCCGTCCGGCAAGCGGGCCAGGTACCACCGGCCGGCCCCGGCGAGTACCTGGACCGGCGTTTGCGTTTCAATCCTCGCGACGTTGGCGGCCGACTCGTTGGGGAGCGCCCGGAGCCACGTGTTCGCGAGGGTACGAGCCCGGCGACCAATCAGCCCGGTGTCCCCGGCGAAGGCGGCCGGCCTGCCCGGTGGTTCCTGCAGATGGAAGGACGGGTTCGCCGCGCCCTGGCCGCGCCAGTACACGGCGAAATGGAGATGGGGCGATGTGGTGCGGGCGTTTCCGGAGTTGCCCACGTACCCGAGCGTGTCTCCCCGGTTCACCATCGTGCCCCCGCGCACCGCCTGGCTGTCCAGGTGGGCGTAGTAGAGACGACGCCCGAGCGCAGTTTCCTCCAGCCAGATCACTTTGCCGCCTGCTCGATCGGTGGTGACGCGGGTCACGCGGCCGGGAGCCGCGGCGAGCACCGGTGTGCCTCGCGGAGCGAAGATGTCGACGCCCTCGTGGTCTCGGGTCCCGGCATCGCGCGAGGCGCCGAACCTGCTCCTGACTTGTCCCATGCCTCGGCCGGCGACCGGAAAGCCGAGCGATGCGTGCGCGCTGACCGTCACGGTGGCGCGGCCTCCGCGCAACAGCTCGGGCTGAACCCGGAGGAGGTAATCCCCCTGGCGGGAGGCCACGTAGTCCAGCTCCCAACGGTCGGCTGGGGCGCTCGCGACCTGCCGGGGAGGCGCGCTGGCGTCCGGCCAGAAGAATAGGTCGAGGAACAGCCGTACGTCGGCGTGCGTCGCACCCGCGACATTGACGCGCGCTACGACGCGTTGTCCGCTCTCCAGTCTGATACGATACGCCACCGCCGCGGCTCCCGCCGGATCCAAGTATCGCGCCTCCCGGTACGGGAGCTCCACCTCGATGGGCGCGGTGAGCGCGCGGTTGGCCGCGGTGATCCAGTCGCGGCCCAGCGCCGTCAGGTGTGCGTCGAGCTCGCGGATCTGCGCTTCGTACACGTCGTGTGGCGCAGTCCCGCTGGCGCGTGGCGGGAGATCCATGGGCGCGCAGGCCCACAGACACAGCGCAGCGGCGGCGGCCGGCAGACGAACCAGAGGCAGGCAATGGCGCATAGTATTCCCGAGACTCAATACCTCGGTCAGGGAGCCCGGGTTCCCGTCGACGCAAGAGGGATTCCGTTGCGCCCGGGCCGGTTGCTGGACCGCAGAGCGCCGGATAGGTTCGCGCAGGCGCGTGAGGGGGGAGCGAGATGCCGCCTACCGTGGACAAGGTGAACCTGTCGGACAAGCTGCGTCGGGTGACCGAGTACTGGCGGCCGGCCATCGTCGGTGAGCTGAACGGCCAGCATGTGAAAGTGGTCAAGTTCAAGGGCGAGTTCTTGTGGCACCATCACGATCTGGAGGACGAGTTGTTCCTCGTCCTCGCGGGCCGGATGCGCATGCACTTTCGCGACGGGGAGGTGAGGGTCGACCCCGGCGAGTTCATCGTCGTCCCGCGCGGGGTGGAGCACATGCCGGTCGCGGACGAGGAGGTGCACGTGATGTTGTTTGAGCCCGCCTCGACGCTCAATACGGGCAACGTGCAAAACGAGCGAACCGTCCAGCAGCTGGAGCGGTTGTGAGGGCGGTGCGCTCGACGGCCTGACCGCCGCGGCCTCCCCTCCATCCTCTCGTGCGCGCGTCAACCCTGTACGACCTTCTGGCGCCGGCCTATGGCCCCGTGCTTGGTCCCGTGCTCGAGGCCGCCAACGTGCGGGCCGCAGAGCGGGTGTTGGGCGGCGCGCCGGCCAGTGTCTTGGAACTGGGCGTGGGTCCCGGGCAGGCCTTGGCGGAGCTGGTACGGGGTGCCGGCCAGGTGGTGGGACTGGACGTCTCCGCCGCCATGCTGCGCCGTGCCGGGGCGCGGGTAGCCGGCGAGAGAGTAAAAGCCGCGCTGGTCCGCGGGGACGCGCTGCACCTACCGTTCCCGCCCAACGCCTTCGACGGCGTGATGTGCACCTTTGTGTTCGACTTACTCCAGGTGGAGGACCAGGGGCCCATGCTCGGCGAGTTGGCCCGGGTGCTGACGCCCGGCGGGCGAGCGGTTCTCGGCGTGCTCGAGCTGCCCAATCCCTTGCTCGCCCGGGCCTGGATGGCGGTGCACCGGATTGCCCCCGATGTGCTGGGTGGTGTCCGGCCGGCAGACCTGGCCGAGCCCCTCAGCCGGCAACCGCTCCGCATCATACGGGACGAGCGGCTGGACGGATGGCTCACCACGCGGATCGTGACGCTGGTGAAGGTGGGGGGAACCGGCTAGAGGGCGCGCATCACGGCCGCCGGCGATCCCGGTGCCTAGCCGAGCGCTCCCAGCCAGCCGAGATCGAGCGTGTGGCCGGGGAAGATAGCGCCAAGGTTGGTTGCGCCGAGGTGCCTGACCAGCACCTCGCCAAACACGTCGCGGAAATCGGTGGTGACCTCGAGGTCCCGTCCCGGGAATCGAGCGAATGGGTCAATCCCGGGCCAGTCCCCCAGAACCCGCCCTCCATTAACGGCACCACCGAGGATCAGCATGGCCGTGGCACGTCCATGATCGGTGCCTCCGGCGCCATTCTCGGCCACCGTGCGGCCGAACTCACTCATGGTGAGGATCACGACGTCGGCCAACCGCTCCCCCAGATCGTTGGCGAACGCCGCCAGCGAGCCGCCCAGGTCCGCCAGCCGCAGGGCCAATGGGCCCGCGGTGGCGCCCTGGTTCACATGCGTGTCCCACCCGCCCACATCCGCAAAGGCAATCTCCAGACTCAGGTCGCCCTTGATGAGCTGCGCGATCTCCCGCAGCGAGTGCCCCAGCGGGCTGGCCGGATACGGGATCGTGTCGCGTGGCGCTCGCTCGACGGCGGGGAAGCCCATGGACTCGAGTCTGTCCGCTGTGACCGCGGGGGCCCCTCCCTGAAGAGCGCGCGGAAGGTGCGAGCCCCAGGCCACCGCGCGGAACGGCGCAGCGTGCAGACCGGCGCTCTGCCGGAGGTAGCGGTTCAGCCAACCGTCCGCGGTGGACTTCACGTCCGGCGTGCCGCTCTCCAGATAGTTTTGGGCGTCGAAGTGGCTGCGGGTTGCCGACGGGGATCCCACGGCGTGCACCACCGCCATCGACCTGCGGCGGTAGAGCGGTGCCAGCGGCGCCAGGGTTGGGTGGAGGCCGAAGCGCCCATCCAGGTCGATAACGCCGCCGGGTCTGCCCGGCGGGGGAATGGTGATGCTGGGTCTCGCGCGGTAGTAGTTCGGCTCCACGTAGGGAACGACCATGCTGAGCCCGTCCACGGCGCCGCGCTGGAACAAGCAGACCAGCGTCCTGCCCCGCGGTGCTGGCTGGCCGGGTTGGAACGTGCCGGTGGCGAGTGTGGGATCCAGTCCGAAGCCCAGCAGGGCGGTCCCGCTGGCCCGCACGAACAGCCGGCGGTCCATCACCGCCCCGCTGCGCCGTTCATGCTGCGATGCCGCCCCTCGATCATGCTCTTCGTCACCGCCTGGCGGTCCTCGGGCAAGGATTCTTCGGGTCCCTCAAACATGGCTGCGGTGCAGTAGGCCGCCAGTCCGGACCTGCCCCGTTGCGGGTCGGCGCCCGCAGGCCCATCTTCTCGACCCCCCGGGCAGGAGGTGCCGCGCGTGCGCGTGTACACAGGAGAGCAGATCCGGAATGTCGCGGTGGTCGGCCATGGGGCCAGCGGCAAGTCCACCCTGGTGGATGCGCTGGCGTTCGTGGCCGGCTCCAGCAAGCGCCATGGTTCCGTCAAAGACGGGACCGCCCTCACCGATTACACCCCCGACGAGATTGAGCGCAAATACTCCATCAACCTGGCGCTGGCGTACGCCGAGTGGATGGATACCAAAATCAACCTGATCGACACTCCCGGCTATCTCGACTTCGTGGGCGATGCCATCGGCGGGATCTATGCGGCGGACGCGGCCATGATCGTGGTGAGCAGTACCGCCGGGGTCGAAGTGGGGACCGAGCAGGCCTGGCAGCATGCCGAGCGGCTGGGCGTCCCGCGGCTCTTCTTTGTGTCGCTGATGGACAAGGAGCACGCCGATTTCGAGAGAGTCTATCAGGACATCAAAGCCAACATCACCGGCAAAGTGCTCCCCATGGAGATACCCATCGGGACCGGCGCGGACTTCCACGGCATCGTCAACCTGCTTACCCGCCGGAGCCACATGTACCGTCGGGGGACCAAAGCTGGCGAGTACGATGAGACGGACGTGCCGGCGGAGCTGAAGGAGCAATTCGACCACTACGAGCAGGACCTGATTGAGACCATCGCCGCCACAGACGACGGGCTGCTGGAGCGCTACCTGGGCGGCGAAGAGATCCCCCCGGCCGAGTTGGTCACCGCCATGCATGCCGGCGTGGCCCGTGGCGAGATCTTCCCGCTGCTCTGCGGGGCGGGCGAGCTGACCTACGGGACGCGGGCGCTGCTCACGGCGATCGTGGAATTGGTTCCGTCACCGGCCGAGCGCGAGGCGATCGACGGGCAAACCTGGGGGGACGTGAAGCCGATCAGCCTGGGCTGTAAGGACGATGGACCGTTCGTGGCCCAGGTGTTCAAGACGGTGTCCGAGCCGCACGTGGGTGACGTGACGTTTTTCCGGATCTACTCCGGCAAGATCATCAACGGGGCGGAGGTGTACAACGCGCCGCGGTCGGCGGTCGAGAAGCTCAATCACCTCTCGATCGCCCTGGGGAAGGAACGCGCGGAGGTGCCGGAGCTGCACGCGGGGGACATCGGCGTGGTGGCCAAGCTGCGCGATACCCACACCAACGACACACTCTCCACTAAGGACGGGCCCATCGTTTTGCCCAAGATCCCCTTCCCGGACCCGGTGATCACCCTGTCGGTGGAAGTGAAGCAGCGTGGCGAGGAAGACAAGCTGAACGCGGGTCTCCAGCGGCTCCACGAGGAGGACCCGACGTTTCACCACGAGTACAACGCCGAGCTGGGCCAGACGCTGGTCCGTGGCCGCGGGGAACGCCACCTGGAGATCATTGTGGGGCGGCTGGCCCGGAAATTTGGCGTCCACGCCACGCTGGGGAAACCCAAGGTCGCCTATCGCGAAACGCTCAGGGGCAAGGCCGAAGGGCAGGGGAAGCACAAGAAACAAAGTGGCGGTCGCGGCCAGTATGGCGACTGCTGGATCCGCGTGGCGCCCCTCCCCCGCGGCTCAGGGCTCCAGTTCGAGGATGAGATCGTCGGCGGCGTGATACCCCGCCAGTACATCCCTGCCGTGGAGAAGGGCGTGATCGAGGCCGCGCAACGCGGCCCCATCGCGGGCTATCCCATGGTGGACTTCAAGGTCGAGCTGTACGACGGGTCCTACCACGACGTGGACTCGAACGAGATGTCCTTCAAGATGGCCGGCATCCAGGCCTTCCGGAACGTCACGCCGAACGCCAAGCCGGTACTGCTCGAGCCGATCCTCGAGATCGAAGCGTGGACGCCGGGGGAATACCTCGGCATGGTGATGGGCGATCTCTCCTCACGGCGCGGCCAGATCCTGGGAACCGAGGCGGACGGCCGCCTGACCAAGGTCCGGGCCCACGTGCCCGAGGCCGAGTTGGACCGCTACGCCACGCACCTGCACTCGATCACGCATGGCCGCGGCACGTTCGCGTCCAAGTTCTCGAGCTATCAGGAGGTCCCGCCCGACGTGGCCCAGAAGGTGGTGGAGGCCCGGGCCAAGGAAAAGGAGGAGTGACGAGGCACCCCAGTAACTACGCGCGCTTGCGCTTGCCGGCCCGCCGGGTCCCGCTCTTCCGCGCCGCCACGTCAATGGATACGATGCCGTACTCCGGCTCGTGCACGCCGGCGGCCACCAGCGCGTCCTCCCGTGGCTGCCGCCACACGAAGCGGCGCCCGCGGTAGTTGCGCAGCACGATCTCGTCCTCGGTCACGCGCTCCACGTACTCCGGCAGCAGCGGGATCTTGCCGCCGCCGCCCGGCGCATCAATCACAAAGTGCGGGACGGCGAGGCCGCTGGTCCAGCCGCGGAGGCCCCGGATGATGTCCAGCCCCATCTCCACCGTGGTCTTGAAGTGCTCGGCGCCCGCTACCTGGTCGCACATGTAGATGTAGTACGGCCGGACCCGCGCGGCGAGCAGCCGCTGCATCAGCTCTTTCATCACGTCCACCGAGTCGTTCACGCCCCGCAACAGGACGGTCTGGCAGCCGAGCGGAATGCCGGCGTCCGCCAGCATGCCCAGGGCCGTTACCGCCGCCGGCGTGAGCTCGTCCGGGTGATTGAAATGCGTGTTGATGTACAACGGATGGTGCTGCTTGAGCGTGGCGCACAGCTCCGGCGTGATCCGCTCGGGGAGATGGCACGGCACCCGGCTGCCGATCCGCAGCACCTGGAGGTGCTTGATTTGTCTCAGCCGGGAGAGGATCAGCTCCAGCCGCCGATCTGAGAGCAGCAGCGGATCGCCACCCGACAGGATCACATCCCGAATCTCGGCGTGCTCCTCCAGGTACTTGAAGGCGCTCTCGAACTGGGACATCGGGATCTTCTCGGGATCCCCCACCTTGCGCCGGCGAGTGCAGAAGCGGCAGTACGCCGCGCACACCGGGCTCACCAGGAACAACGCCCGGTCCGGGTAGCGGTGCGTGATGTTGGGAACGGGACTATCGGCATCTTCGTTCAGGCTGTCCGGCACCCCGTCCACCACCTCCAGCTCCTGAAGATCCGGCACATACTGGCGCCAGATAGGGTCGCCGGGCGCTTTGATCAGGTCCACCATCGCCGGAGAGATACGCAGCTCGAAGTTGTCCACCGCCTGCTGCAAGCGCTCGAGATCGGGGAAGTGCTCCGTCCCGAACTTGTCGGCCAGCTGTTGCAGCGTGGAGAGGCTGCGCTCGCGCAGGACCTTTTGCCAATCAGACATGACGGGAGGTGCTCCGGGAGGAGTCCAGTCGTTTGGTGTAGGTGACCAGGTCGTCGTTCGGTGCGTAGAAATCGGGAATACGCGCCGCCGGGTCGTAGCCCAGCGCCTCGTAGAACGCGCGGGTGGGGCCATAGTCCGGCCGGGATGACGTTTCCACCACCACCAGGGTGCCGCCCCGGGCTGCGATATCGTGCTCGCTGGCCTCCATCAGGGCGCGGCCGGTTCCTTGACGGTGCGCCCCCGGGTCCACCGCGATCCAGTAGAGGTCCCAGGTGTGCACGGTGCAGGGCGTGGCGCCGTAGCAGGCGAAGCCGATCAGGCGGTCGCCTTCGTCGTACGCGCCGAGGGCATGGTAATCCACCCCTGGGTGGGCCACGGCGCCGTCGAACACCTCGAGGGCAACGGCGTGCTCGTCGGGGCGAAACACCCCGGTGGCAGCAACGATCCGATCCACCCGGTCACGGTCGGAGGGCCGGGGGAGCTTGAGTGTCAGGTTGGCGGCGGGTGCGCTCATGCGGTGCGGATCTCCAGCGCCGTTTCCGCCTGGTCCACCGGCACCGGTCCCCGATCGGCCCGCAGCGCCAGGTCCGTGATTCTCAGGATGAGGTCGTCATAGGACCACCCGAACGCCTGCCCCATCCGCGAAAGGCCGGCGTCGTCGGAAATGTCCGGGTTGGGATTCACTTCGAGCACCCAGGGCTGGCCTTTGGCGTCTACCCGCATGTCCACCCGTCCGTAGCCGTACCCGCGAACCGCGCGCCACGCGGCGATCGCGGTGGCCCGAACCCGGCGGGCGAGGGCTGGATGCAACTTGGCTGGACATACGGGCTGGCTGCCGGCGTCCTCGGGGCACCCGGACGTCCACTTGGCGTCGAACGAGAGAATGGGCCAGTGCCCGGGCGGCATAGCGCTGAAGTCGATCTCGGACATGGGCAGAACCACGTTGCCCACGATGCCCACGGCAATCTCACGGCCCGCGATGTACTGCTGGACCATGACTCCGTCGTACTGAGCGGCGATGTGCGCCACCCGTGCGCGTAAGGCCCGGCGGGTCGTCACCACGGCGCCCTGGTCGATGCCGACGCTGGCGTCCTCCGCGGCGGGCTTCACAATGGCCGGCAGCGGGAAGTCCGCAGCCAGCCGTTCGACCGTGGGGCCACACCACCGCGGGATGGGCACACCCACGGATTGCAGCAGCGCGTTCACCAGCGGTTTGTTGTGGCAAACGGTGGTGGTCCAGGCCCCCGCGCCGGTGAAGGGTACCCGGGTCAACTCCAGCGTAGATGTCACGCACCGCTCCCACCGGCTGATGCCGCCGATGCCTTCGCACAGGTTGACCACCAGGTCAGCGCGTCGCACGCGATTCAGCCACTTGAGCCCGTGACCCACCGGCGCGAGGGTCACGCGGTGGCCCTGGGTTCGCAAGAGATCGCCGATGTGATTCACGGGATCGAGGACGGACTTGATGTCTTGCGAGGTCCAGTCGCTCGCGCCGCCGTCGTACAGGATGACGACTCTCAGGCAGCCGCTCCGGCTAGAGTGGCGACCTCGAGCTCACGGCCCCGCAGCCGCTTCCAGGCCACCTGCACCACGGACTGAATCAGCTCGGGGTACGACAGGCCGGCCGCCGCCGCGGCGGCGGGGAAACAGCTGTGCTGCGTCGGATCCGGGATGATGCCGGGCAGCGGATTGACCTCGAGGACATGGGGCGCGCCGGCCGCATCGAGTCGCACGTCCACCCGTCCCCAATCGCGGCATGCCAGGGCGCGATACGCGGCCAGTGCCGCCTCTTCGATGCGCCGCGCCAGGGAGGGCTCCACGCGCGCGGGGCACTCCAGCACCTCACCCAGCGGCCCATCCGCCGTATCCCACAGCCACTTCGCCTCGTATCCCATCACGGGGAGGGCGCCGGCCGGCAAGGCGTCGAAGCGATATCGGATCAGGGGCAGGCAGTCTGCCTCCGGGCCATTGCCGAGCACCGCGACCGTGAATTCGTCGCCCGGCAGGAACGCCTCGGCCAGCACCGGTTGGGCGTAGGTCTCCAGCAGCTGCGTCGCCCGTTCGCGGGCGCCCGCCGGCGTGGTCACGTAGTTGGCCGTCGCCACCCCCTTGGATGAACCTTCCCACACCGGCTTCAAGAACAGCGGATAGCGCAGGCCGTCGAGCCGCGCGAGATGGTCCGGCGTTTCCACCATCACGAACGCGGGCGTCGGGACGCCACGAAACGCCAGGATCTCCTTGGCTCGGCCCTTGTGGAGCGCCAGCGCGAGCGTTAGCGGGTCACTGGCCGTGTACGGCACGCCGAGAAACTCGGCGATGGCGGGGACCTGAGATTCGCGGCTGGGGCCCGAGAGTCCTTCGGCCATGTTGAAGAGGAGATCAACCCGGGCGGCGCGCAATCGGGAAGCGAAGTCGCTGATGGCCTCGAGGCGAACCACGTCGCCGAAGACGCGAAGCGCGCCCTCGACGGCTGCGATGGTCTCCGGCTCATCCCACTCGACGTAAAGATCGGTCGCCGCGGGGTCTGGGGACTGCCGGCGTCGCAGGTGGGGAGACTCGCCGATCAGTTCTGGTCGCTGATTGTACGCGAGTCCGATGCGCAATCAAACTCCATGTCGGAGTTATCGTTGCGCAACACGATACGATATGCTGAGTAGATATGCAATAGTTAAACGGCGACTTTGGCGGCGATGTGCGGATGCGGATCGTAGTCGGTGATGGTGAAATCCTCGTAGGTGAAGGCGAACAGTGATCGTACCCCCGGGTTCAGGTGCAGGGTTGGGAGGGGACGCGGCTCACGGGTGAGCTGCAAACGTGCCTGTTCCAGGTGGGTGGTGTATAGATGGGCGTCCCCGAGGGTGAGGACCAAATCTCCCGGGGCAAGATCGCTCACCTGGGCGATCATCCGCGTCAGCAAGGCGTAGCACGCGATGTTGAAGGGCACGCCGAGGAAGACGTCGGCGCTGCGCTGGTACATCTGGCAGGACAGGCGGCCGCCCGCGACGTGGAACTGAAACAGCGCGTGGCACGGCGCCAGCGCCATCCGCGGGAGGTCCGCCGGGTTCCACGCGCTCACCAGGATGCGGCGCGAATGCGGGGTGTCGCGCAGTTGCCGCAGCACCTCAGCCAGCTGGTCAATGTGGCGGCCGCCAGGCGCTTCCCAGGCGCGCCATTGTCGGCCATACACCGGGCCCAACTCTCCCTGCTGGTCCGCCCACTCGTCCCAGATGGACACGCCATGCTCGCGGAGATAGGCGACGTTGGTGTCCCCGCGCAGAAACCAGAGCAGCTCGTACACGATCGACTTGAGGTGCAGCTTCTTGGTGGTGAGCAGAGGGAAGCCGCCGCTGAGATCAAAGCGGGTCTGGTGGCCGAAGACGCTCAGCGTGCCGGTGCCGGTGCGATCCGGTTTGGGCTGACCGTGCTCCAGCACGTGCCTCAGGAGGTCGAGGTACTGTTTCATGTGGTCGCGGTGCTCAGCACGGCGGTTGCCCTGCCGGGCCAGCCGTTGCCCGCCAGTGCGCGAAAGTAGGCGCGTACCAGCGCGTTGCTGGGCGCCACGCATCGGGTCGTGAGGAGCGTCCGGTAGACCGCTCCCCGGCTGATCTTCACCTTGTGTCCGGGGTCCAGCAGTCGCGGCTCCTGTTCGGCCAGCCGAAGGGTGCGGACGGCGAAGTACAGGGCGCTCAGGCAGAAGAGCCGGATGCCATACTCTCGACGCGGCAGGGTGGTGGTGTATGCCAGCGCGTCCGTGAGGTGGCCTTTGGCCTTGGCGATCAGCGCGAGCATGACTTGCCGGGCGCCTTCACGATGCTGTCCGTCCTGAAGCTCCTCCGGCCGCACCCCACACACGTCGCAGAGTTGGCGAGGTACAAAACTCCAGCCGCGCTGCCGGTCGTCCGCCACGTCCTTGATGATGTTGGTCAACTGGAGGCCGCGGCCGAAACTGGTGGCGAGCTCTTTGAGCCGCGCCAGGCGGGGCGGGCGCACGCCGGCCGCGTGCAGGCCGAAAAGGTCGGTGAGCAGGTGCCCCACCGTTCCGGCGACGTAATAGGTGTATCGGTCGAGATCGCCCACGGTCCCGATCTCCGCCAGCACGGTGTCCCCGCCGGTGCGGCGGCCGGCGAACTCCGCCATGCCGGCGCACATCTCCTGCACCCAGGGACGGATGGCCCTGCGCCGGTCGGCTGAGAGCGCGCGGAACTCGCGTAGCACCCGGTCGCTGCCCCGGGCCAGTCGCTCCTCGTCGCTGGTCGGATCGGTAAAGGCGGCCTGTACCGCTCGGGGCTCCGGGCCGCCGTCGTCCAGCGACTGGCGCCACGCCTCCAGCAGGCGACGCTTCTCTTCGGCCGCGATCGCCGGTGCGTCCTCGATCGTGTCGGCGATACGGCACAACAGGTAGGCGATGAGTATCGGGTACTCGAGCCGCGGCGGCAGGAGGCGGATCGAGACCGCGAAGGTCCGCGACACCCGCGGCAGCGCCGCGCGGCAATAGGCCAGGTCCGTGGCCGCTCCGGAGAGGTCGGTCACCGCTGCCGCCGGTCCAGCGCGCCCAGCACGCGCCGGATTATGGAATCCGCCTGATGGCCGGCCGGCACCAGCACCTCAAGCTCGCGGCCGGGCTGAGATGGGTCGGTCACGAACTGGTGGACCGCCTCGAGGACCACAACGGTTTCGCCCGGGGGCAAAGCGTCCACCCAGACCCGCAGCTTGACCACGCGATCCGACGCCAAATGGTCGGGTCCCCGGGCCCGACGCGCCGCGAGATCGTACCACTGGGTCTCCACATAGCCCTCGGCGGCGCTGCGCCGTCGTACCGGAAGACCCTGGGCCTCAATGGCGGCGGCCAAGCGATCCACGATGGAATCCGGCTGCCCTTGGACTGTGTCCACCACGGCCCCCGGAAGGGGCCGCATGCTCGGCCGCACGGTGGCCGCCGTGCACGCTCCGGCGGCGAGGAGCCCGATCAGCCCCGCGCGCCCCACCCCTCTAGTGCTCGTGCGGCGGTGTGCCCGGCGCATGGGTATGTCCACCGGTCGCGGTGTCCGCACCGGTCGTGTCGGGCGCCGGCGCCGGCTGGTCATCGTGCTCTTCGCCCGGGGCGTGTTCGTGCTCGCCCGTCCGTTGGGTCAGGGCCTCCTGCATCACCGCTGTCGGGACGCCGCCGCCGTGCCGGAAGACGATGGTGCCGCCCAGATGGGCTACCCAGATCACCAGCCCGACGCCCGCGGCGGCGGCACCCAGGTACAGCGTGCGCTCGATCCCGGCGAGGGTGCCGCGCCGCCAGATCCGCCACAGCGCCAGCACGCCGAAAACCACGGTCGCCGTAATGGCCAGCGTCTCGTGCCGTTCCATGACCCGGTGCACGGCCTCACCGTGCTCAATGGTGTCCTCGGCGCGCAGCCCGGAGATCATTGCCACGAGTGCCCCGGCGGCCCCGGCGACCAGGGTCCAGAACCCGGCTGCTTTCAGCGCCTCCCGCCTGGTGGCGCTCCCCAGGAGGTCGAACACGATGGAGGCCAACAGGAGGGCCGGCGGAAGATCGTTGAGCGCGGCGTGCCATTCGGCGGCGGAGAGCCACACGTCAGAGCCCCAGGTTGGTGACGGTGGGCGGGGTGGTCCCGTAGTCGTAAAACCCCTTGCCGGCCTTACGGCCGAACATTCCGGCCAGCACCATCCGCTTGAGCAGCGGCGGCGGCGCGTACCGCTGTTCCCGGTATTCGGTGAACATGATCTCGGCGATCTTGTAGCAGGTGTCTAGCCCCACGAAGTCCAGTAGGGTGAACGGCCCCATCGGGTAACCCGTGCCCAGCACCATGCCCTTGTCAATGTCGGGCACCGTGCCCACGCCGCGCTCGAGGGCGCGGATGGCGTCCAGCAGGTAGGGGACCAAGAGCAGATTCACAATGAAGCCGGATACGTCCTTGGCCGCGATGGGTTCTTTGCCGAGCGAACGCGCAAACGCCATGGCGCGGTCGAAGGTCTCCGCGCTGGTGGTCACCGT
Source organism: Gemmatimonadales bacterium (assembly GCA_036393515.1). Lineage (GTDB taxonomy): Bacteria > Gemmatimonadota > Gemmatimonadetes > Gemmatimonadales > GWC2-71-9 > JACQHC01. The sequence continues at coordinate 15,914 of DASWGV010000046.1, forward strand.
CCGCACGACCTCCACCAGCGACATGAGCGGGACCGGGTTGAAGAAATGGAGCCCCACGAATCGGTCGCCCCGTTTGGTGGCGGCGGCCATGGCGGCGATGGTGAGGCTTGACGTATTGGAGGCGAAGATGGTGGCCGGCGGGCACAGCCCGTCCAGTTCCTTCCACAGCACGTTCTTGAGGTCCAACTCCTCCGTGACGGCCTCGATGACCAGGTCGCAGGTTGCGAGGTTTCGCACAGCCGTGGTGAACGTCAGCCGAGCCAACGTGGCGTCGCGGTCCTTGCGCTCGAGCTTGCCCTTCTCGACGAACCTGTCGAGCGACTTGGTGATGCCGGCCTTGCCCCGTTCGATCAACCCGTCGGTCACTTCACGCACCATGGTGCGATAGCCGGCTTGTGCGACCACCTGCGCGATGCCGCTGCCCATCAGGCCACAACCCAGCACACCGACGGTCTTGATTTCGGTCACGAATGTTGCTCCTTAGCCGATTCGATTCTGCCGCTCTGCCGCTCTGCCCTACTGCCTCTTTTCTTTTTCTGCGCCAATCAACCCGCGGATCTCCTCGGCCACCCGTAGCAGCGGATCCCGGCGCCCGCCCGGCAGGGTCCGGTGCGGTTCGAGGTCGCCGTGCTCCAAGCGGTCCAGCACCTGTTCCAGTGCTTCGAGCGCGTCGGCGGCCCGCTGCCGCTGCTTGCGCGCCACCATTGCGGCGGCCGGCAAAGCGACGGCGGCCGGCACCGCGGCGACCACGGCCATCACGCCGACCGCGAGCGCCACGCCCGTCGCCGCCAGACCGCCAACCCCCAACAGGGTGGCACCCGCGAGGTGCTCCGTGAGCGCGTTGCTGAGATTGGCCACGAGCTGCACGTAGGTCCGGCCCTGCTCCACGTCGGTCAGGCTGCCCGATACCTCGCGGGCCCGGGCCAGAATGTAACGCCGCCCGCCACTGCGGAAGGCTCGCTTCAGTGACGCGAACGCGCCCTGTTGTGGCTCCCACGCCAGCTGGGCGCCGAACCGCCGCTTGACCTGGAGCAACTCGCCTTCGGCCATCCAGCGGGACAAGGCGGTCTCGGCCTGGACGCGGGGCTTCCCGATGACGCGGCCCGACGCGACGCGCGCCGGTCCCGCGATCCACGCCAACACCCCGGCCTCGCTCCGCAACGCGATGCGGGACCGTTCTTCCAGCAACGCCTGGTGGAGGTAGCGCTCCGGGATGCCGACCTCGCGGCCCAGCGCCAGCAGCTCGGTATCGGTGAGACCATCGCCGATCTCGCGCTCGCCCGCCTGGAGCTCGGCGGCGCGCTGAATGATCCGTTCGAGGGCACCCCGATCGAGCCGCGGGTCGGGGGCGGAAGGCAGGGTCACGGTGGTCCGCCTAGTCGCGACGCTCCGCGGCCGATGGCGTGACCCCTCCCCCGCCCGGCAGGGGCGTCCCGGTGGCCGACGGTAGGCGCATGGCTCCCGCGGCCGCCCGCGCCCCTTCGAGGAAGGGCGCCAACAGATCAATGGGAACCGGGAAGATCGTGGTGGAGCTGTTCTCCGTGGCGATCTCCGCCAGCGTCTGGAGATAGCGAAGCTGGAGGGCTACCGGCTCAGTCGCGATCACGTGGGCCGCCTGGGCCAACTTGTGGGATGCCTGGAACTCCCCTTCTGCGGCGATGACCTTGGCGCGCCGCTCGCGTTCGGATTCCGCCTGGCGCGCCATGGCCCGCTTCATTTCGGGCGGCAGATCTACGTCCTTCACCTCCACCGCCGATACCTCGATGCCCCACGGTTCGGTACGCTCGTCCACGATGTGTTTGAGGATGCCGTTGATCTTCTCCCGGTCGGCCAGCAGTTCGTCCAGCTCCACCTCGCCCAGGACGCTGCGGAGCGTGGTCTGCGCCAACTGGCTGGTGGCGTAGAGGAAGTTCTCGATCTGGATCACGGCCTGCTCGGGCGTCTTTACCCGCATGTACATCACGGCGTTCACTTTGATGGAGACGTTGTCCCGGGTAATCACGTCCTGGGGAGGAATGTCCATCGCGATGGTGCGCAGGGAGACCCGCTCCATCTTGGAGAAAAACGTCGGCACGAAGACCAGCCCGGGCCCCTTGGTCCCCCAATACTTGCCCAGAAAGAACGTCACCCCCCGCTCGTACTGCCGCAGCACCCGCAAGCTGGAGAACGCGTAGGCGACCACGAGGCCGAGTGCGATCAGGAGGACGTTCATGTCAGTAGGCCTCGACGATCACCGCCGCGCCCTGCCCACCGCCAATGCAGGCGGAGCCCAAACCGTAGCGCGCCTGACGCTGCCGGAGCGCGTGGAGCAGGTGAATGGTGATGCGGGTGCCGCTGGCTGCGAGCGGGTGACCAATGGCGATCGCCCCACCGTGCACGTTGGTGCGCTCCCGGTCCAACCCGAGCTCCTTTTCCACCGCCAGATACTGTGGCGCGAAGGCCTCGTTGACCTCGATGAGATCCATGTCAGCCAAGGTCAGCCCGGCCCGTTGCAGCGCCTTGCGCGCCGCGGGGGCCGGCCCAATGCCCATGTACCTTGGCTCCACGCCGGCGATGCCCCAGGCCACAATCCGTCCCAGAAGATTGAGTTTGTGCTCGCCGGCGAAGGCCTCGCTGGCGATGATTGTCGCGGCCGCCCCGTCGCAGATTCCGGACGCGTTCCCCGCCGTGACCAGCCCGTCTTTCTTGAAGTAGGGCTTGAGGGCCAGCAGGCCTTCCAGCGTGGTGGACGGCCGCATGTGCTCGTCGGCACGCCAGTCCACGGTGGACTTGGTCTTGGCGTCCTTCACCGGCACCGGAACCACCTCGTCCTGGAACACGCAGTCGTCCCAGGCCTTTTTCGCCAACTGCTGACTCCGGAGCGCGATCCGATCCACTTCCTCGCGGGTCAGCCCGTACTTCTCAGCGAGACCCTCCGCGGTCTCGGCCATGGACAGGCCGCACTGCGGATCCTTGAGCGCTTCCCACAGCGTGTCTTCCAATGGTGCCGGCGGCCCCAGCCGGATCCCCCACCGCGCCCCCCGAACCACGTGGGGGGCCTGGCTCATGGATTCGGCCCCGCCCGCCAGCACCGCGCGGGACTCGTCCAGCAGAATCTGTTGCGCCCCCTGGATGATCGCTTCAAAGCCCGAGCCGCACAGCCGGTTCACCGTCACGGCGGGGGTTGCAATGGTCAGGCCGGCTTGCAGGCCCACGTGCCGGGCCAGGTAAATGGCGTCGGCCGAAGTCTGCTGCGCGTTGCCGAAGACCACGTGGTCTACCTGATCCGGAGAGACGCCGGCCCGCTCCACCGCGTGCCGCGCGGCAATGGCGCCCAGCTGGGTGGCCGTGAAGTCTTTCAGCGTTCCGCCGAAGGTACCGAACCCGGTCCGCACGCCCGACAGGAACACTACGTCGGCCTGCTTGCCCTGCGTCTTCATGC
>DASWGV010000047.1:0-10260 GCA_036393515.1 Gemmatimonadales bacterium
TCGGGCCTCTGCTGGGATCCTGCCTGGCCGCCGCTGCATGCGGCCAGGATGGCCAGGCCAAGGGTCAGGGTCATAGCGCGCATGATGCCTCCTGCTAGAACGCGAACAGTCGGGTGACCTTCAGGGCCAGCGATCGCTCCAAGAGCGTGTTGGTGGGCGTGTGGCGCCGCTCCACCAGCACCAGGAACGCGTCGCTCAGCGGGGCGTGACGCCAGTTCAGCCGCAGGTTGCTCACCAGCTGCTCTGATTCGGCGTTGTATTGAATGAACGCGCTGCCGAACAGCGTGGTGGAGGCAGCGAACCGGACGCGGGCCGAAGCGAGATCGGCAAGAAACGACCCCTGGGGGAGGTCCACGTCGTTTCGGTTGGCCGAGACCTCGAAGAACAGATCATGCCGCGGGCGCCACGACCCGCCGAGCTGCACGGCACGCCGCGTCCCGCTCCAGAACTGTCCGCTGGAGAGGCTGATCCGGCCGGTCAGCCGGTGCCGTGCGCTCGAGCTGTAGCTGAGATTGACGTCGCGGAAGCCATAATCCCCTGGCGGGATGGTGACCCCGGTGAATATCCGAAACGAATCGCGCAGGCTCTCGAACTGGTCCCGAACCTCAAGGTCCAGATTTCCACCTTCGGTGAACGTGACGCCGAACCCCGCGAGCGAGCGCCGTGTCTCCAGCAGGCCCGCCGTATTGGTGATGTAGTCCACCTCCACTATGGGGTTCAACTCCTGAATCCACGAGATGGACGGCCGCTGATGCAGTCCCACGGTCCCGTAGTACTGCCGCATGTCGCGCCGCCGAACGAATCCCATGCCCGGGTCGAACGTCGCCTCAACCTGCTTCACCATGGCCGAGGTGTTCCACAGGCGATCGCGCCAGGCAACCGAAACGCGGCCCGCTAGGCCGTCACTGGCCGTATCCGGCCCGTTGGAGACCGCGACGTACGAGTTGACCACCAGGTTGCCGAGGGCACGGATGTTGGCGTCGACTCCGTAGGAACGGTTGGGCGGGGCGCCGCCGGCCGTGGTAGACTGGCGATTCAGGAGGATGATTCCCAGGTCCGAGTTGCCCAGGATGTTCCGCCGGAGCCGCGCCACGGAGAAGTTCTCGGGCCCCGCCTCCGGCGTGCCCCGGGTCTGCATGGTGAGGAAGCCGACGTCCTGACCGCCCGCCCGCCCGGTCAGGCGGGCGCCGCCCAGAATCGGTAGCGGGCGGCCGTCTCTCAAACCGATGCGACGCGAATGGAACAGGGTGAACTCCTGGGGTGACGACCCCATCCGATAGTTACGCTCCACCACGTCACCGAACTGGAACGCTCCGGCATTCTCGACAAAAAAGTCCCGTCGCTCCGGGAAGAACAGCGAGAACCGGGTGAGATTCAGCTGCTCCTGATCTACTTCCACCTGGGAGAAGTCGGTGCGGTAGGTGAGGTCCAGCGTGAGCCCGGGAGTGAGGCCGTACTTGAGGTCCCCGCCCGCGTCGCCGTCGGTGGCGCCGGCCGTGTCCAGCGTCAGCGTGCCCCGGCTGTGGTTCCCGACCACGTAGGGCTTGACGGTCAGGTTGCGGCCCCCCTTCAAGCCCTTGAGTCCCACCAGCGTGCCGGCGCGCGACATGCGATGGAGCACGTACCGGCGGTCCAGCGGGGCCCAGTAGGAGCTCTCGTTGGCGCGGCGCACCCGGCGCAGCATGTTCATGCCCCAGCTTTGCTCTTCGCGGTCCGGGTCGAACCGCAGGGTGGTGAGCGGGATGTCCATCTCGACGAACCACGCGGAGTCGCTGACCGCCGTGCGCACCGTCGCCACCGCGTCCCAGGCGGCGTTCACGTTGCGGCTGTCGTTGGTGGTGTGCTCGTCCCGCAGGGCGCCGCCCGGATTGACCAGAAAGAGGAACGAGTTCCGGCGGTCGAGATAGGTATCCAGCGTGACGCCGAAGATGTCGCCGGCGCCCGAGTTGAAGTCGTGCTCCAGCCCCGCGACCATCATGCCCGCGATGCCGTTGTCGTAGCACACGGCCGAGATGTAAATGTGCTCGGCGTTGTAGAGCACGCGTGCCACCGTGCGCTGGGTCGCGGGCATGCCGGTGAAGGGGACGCCCTGAATGAAGTCCGTGATGGGGGCCGCCGTGGCCCAGACCGGTTCGTCCGGCATCCCGTCAATGGTGAGCCGGTCGGCGGTGAACGTGGCGGCGGTCACCGGGCGCGGCACCGCGTCCGGGTTGAGTGGCGCCGGGACATCACGGGACACCGGGGTCACCGGGCCGTCGGCCTGGGCTCGCGCCAGGGCCGGCGGGACCAGGGAACAGATCACGGCCAGGTGGACGATTCGCAGGCGGTGGGGAGCGGAGATGCGTGAAGAACGCCGCGAGCCGGGAACTGGCGCCATGCCGGCGCTACCGCCCGGCCGGCTTGGGCCTTCCGCGATACCTGTCGTACAGCTCCTGGTGCCGGTTCTCCAGACTTACGTCGCGGCCGGCGACAATCACGTGTCGAAACTGGGTGGTGATCTCCAGGGGATCGCCATCGGTCACCACCAGGTTGGCGATCTTGCCCACCTCGATGGTACCCAGCTTGTCCGCCACACCCAGCATCTCGGCGGCGTTGATGGTGACCGCGCGCAGTGCTTCATCGCGCGGCAGGCCGTAGCCCACCGCGTTGGCGGCCTCGTACGGCAGCGTGCGGGAATCTGACGAGCCGAAGGTGCCGAACGCGATCTTGACCCCCGCCTGGTGCAACAGGCCGGGCGCCGCGTACATCTCGTCGTAGCCTTCGTCCTGAGCGTTGGGCAGCGCCTGGGTGGCGCCGAGAATCACCGGGACCTTCTTGTCGGCCAGCAGCACTCGGAGCTTCCAGGCTTCGTTCCCGCCGGCGATCACGATGCGAAGGCCCTGTTTCTCCGCAAACTCCACCGCGTTCCGGATGTCGCGCTCCCGGTCCGCTTGCACCAGGAGGGGCAGTTCCTGACGCGTCACCCGCGCAAGTGCCTCGAGCTTCAGGTCCCTGGGCAACCGCTCGCCGGCCTTGACGCCCGCGTCGTACCGGCGGGCCGACTCCAGCCAGCCTTCGATCTTCCGGACGTTGTCGTCGTACCGCTGCTGGGCCTCCCGGAAGGTCCGGGGCGGCGGCGCACCTTGTTGGAAGAAGAAACCGAACCCCCCACCCATGGCAAGAGTGGGCCAACGCATCACCATGCCCACCGAGGACACCACTTGCATCTCCTCGATGGTCCAGCCATCGAGGTTGATCAAGGTCGCCTGCCCCCCGATGCCGCCGGCCCGGGACTGGGGTGCGGTGACCACGTGGGTGACGCCGTTCGCCCGGGCCACCGGAATGTGCTCGCTCGCCGGGTGCACCGCCGACGCGGCGTTCAGGTGCGGGTTGAATTCGCCGAGTTCCTGCATGTCGTTGGTAACGTCCACCGCGCCAATCTCGGTGAGCCCGAGCTGCGTCGCGGCGTCGAATAGGCCGGGGTACACCTGCATTCCCGACGCGTCAATCACGTGCGCGCCCGCGGGAACCGGAGCATTGGGCCCGACAGCCGCGATCCGCCCGTTCTGAATCACCACAGTGCCGTTGTCGATGGGCGCACCCGCTAGCGTGTGAATCCTGGCGCCCCGGATGGCAAGACTGCCGGAATCCTGGGCTAACGCCGGTGCGACGGTGAGGACAACGGCGGCAAGGGCCGCAGGGGCGGCAGATCGGCGGCAGAACATGTGGCGGCTCATCGCGCCCCTCCCCTCGGCTGCGCCGCGATGTCGGTGGTTACGCGCGGCCGCTCACCCTGTCCACGATCCTTTTCCATCAGCGCTTTCTTCTCGTCCTCCAGCGCCTTCCGCCGAGATTGATCTACCTGGCGGTCGAAGTACACCTGCCCGTCAATCAGCGTCTGCTCGACCACGCTGTACACGCTCAGCGGATGGTTGGTGTAGATCACCAGGTCGGCGTCCTTTCCCAGCTCGATGGACCCGACCCGGTCGGCGATGCCGAGTTGCCGGGCGGGATTGAGCGTGACCAGCTTGAGCGCTTCCGTCTCCGACAAGCCACCCCATTTCATCGCCTTCCCGGCCTCCTGATTCAGGTGCCGCATCTCCTCACCGCTGTCGGAATTGATGGAGACCGTGACTCCCCGATCGGTCATCAGGGCGGCGTTGTGGGGAATGGCGTCGTACGCCTCCACCTTGTACGCCCACCAGTCGGAAAAGGTGGACGCCCCCGCGCCGTGCCGGGCGATCTCGTCGGCCACCTTGTAGCCCTCCAGGACATGCTGGAAGGTGGCGATGCGAAACCCGAACTCCTCCGCCAGCCGCACCAGCTGCAGGATCTCATCGGCGCGATAGGAGTGCGCGTGCACCAGGCGCTTTCCATCCAGGATCTCGGCCAACGTCTCCAGCTTCAGATCCCGGCGCGGCGGAATGAGGTTGGCCGGCCGCTGCCCTCGCTGCCGCTGCTGCGCCGCCCTGGCGTCCTCGTATTCGCGCCACCGCCGCTGATACTCACGAGCTTCGAGGAACGCCTCACGGATGACGTCCTGCACTCCCATGCGCGTGGCGGGGTACCGGTCCGGTTCGCGATCCCGCTTGGTGTTCTCACCCAGGGCGAACTTGATCCCGGGGGGCGCCCCCGGGAACAGCAGGCCATCCGCATCCGCCCCCCACCGCATCTTGATCACCGCGTTCTTTCCGCCGATGGGGTTGGCGCTCCCATGCAGAACGTTGGCCGTGGTCACGCCGCCGGCGGCGGCCCGGTAGATCCCGACGTCGTCCGGGTCGAGCACGTCGCGAATCCCCACCATGGCCGACACCGCCACGGCGCCTTCGTTGGTGGCGTCCGACGCGATGTGCGAATGGGCGTCAATGATGCCGGGAATCACGTACTTGCCGCTGGCGTCAATGACCAGCGCATCGGCCGGCGCCGTGATGTTGGTCCCGATCTGCGCGATCTTGCCGTCCCGAATCAGGATCGAGCCGTTCTGAATGGTCCCGTTCGCCACCGTCATCACGGTCGCGTTCCGGATGAGGGTGACGCGCGACGTGCGCACCGGGCCGCGGTCATTGGTCATGGGCACGGGCGGCGCGAAAACCTCCGGGCCCGCGGTGGTGTCCCGCTGACCCCCTCGGCCACCCATGCCACCCATGCCGCCTCTGCCGCCGCCGCTGTCGGCCGACGCCACGACCGGCACCGGCTGGTACTTCCGGCCGTCCACGAAGACGAGCTTCACGGCGGTCTTCGCGTCGAACAGGTCCCCGGCGGTCACCAGAATGTTGGCGATCCTGCCCACCTCCAGCGTTCCCACCCGATCCGCGACGCCGAAAATCTCAGCCGGCGCGCTGGTGAGGGCACGCAGAGCACCGTCTTTCGACAGGCCGAGGGCGATGGACTTGCGCACGTTGGCCAGCAGGTCCTGGGGATCGTTCATGCGCCCGGAGTAGAAGGCAAACCGCACCCCGGCCTTCTCCAGCTCACCGGGGCTGGTGGGCGCACGATCCCGGAAGCGCAAGGTGGCTAGCTCGACGTTGGCATCCGGGTCACCATCCCGGTCGCGCGCGGGCCAGTCGACGTTCACCAAGACCGGGACGTTTTTCCCGGCCAGCGCCGGGGCGACCCGGTAGCCCTCCTGTAGACCGTAAATCACCGGGGTGGCGCCGGTCTGCTCCGCGATGGCCAACGCCCGGTGCACTTCCTTCGCCAGGTTGCCCGGGAGCAGCACCGCGCGCTTGCTCTTCAGGGCCTCGCGCACCGGCTCCAGTGACCGATCGTATTCCGGGCGCTCGAGACCTGCGGGCGACGCCTGGTAGATGGTCCACGCCTGGTCATACTGCGCCGCGTCGAAGAAGACCTGCTCGACGTACGCGATGGACCCCATCAACGAGTTGGGATACCCGCGGTGCCCAGGCCCACCCTCCAGATTCACCCGCAGCGCTACGGGGGTGCGGACCACCATGTCGTTCCGCCGGTCCCCGGCCAGGTTCACGAACGCGGCGGTGCCGGGGAAAAACCCCCGCTCCGGCACGACCACCGCCGAGGTGAAGCCCGCGTTCCGCCACCGCACCAGCCGCTCGTCGCTCGCCATCACCGTGTCGGCGGCGTTGAGCCAGGTATACGTGGCCGGACGGTATTCGGGACCCCAGGAATACGCCGTCTGCTGCCCACCGCCCTGGCCACCCTGCCCGCCGCCAAAGGGGGATTGCGGCCGCTGATCTTCCGGCAGCCGAAGCGTTTGCGGCAACCCGACCGTGGCGAGGCCATCCACCAGCCCGGGATAGACCGAGAGGCCGGCCCCGTCTATGGCCCATGCGCTGGCCGGGGCGGCCACCGTGGCTCCGACGGCCACGATGAGACCGTCCTTGAAGATGATGGTGCCGCGCTCGATCACGCGCCCGGGCGCGGTAACGATGCGTGCATTGGTGATGGCATAGTGGGACGGCGGCGCCAGCGCGGGTGCCACCGATTGCGCCTCCGCGGTTCCAGCCACGAAACCGAAGAACGCGAGCAGTCCCGCAGCGCTCCGGCCGCGCGTGCTAGACGTTGCAGGGTGCATCAAGACCTCCGGGAATCTCTGCGGATGGAGTGAGGGGCTAACGATACCGTTCCCGCCCCATCACCGCTACGCGCGATGCCATGCGGGCGTTGCCCGCACCACGAACCTGCAACCCCGCGCTGATCAGTGCGGAATGGGATACAGGGTGAAGTCGAACGTGAGCACACCGTCCCCGCAACTGGACTCGGCATACCGGTTGTACGCGGTGGCGAAGGTGGGAGCCTGGACCGACACGGCGAGGCCGGCGCAGGACACCTCGCGTTGCCGTACCCTGCGCTCGACCACGTATTGTCCGGCCGAGTTGGTGCGAAGCGCGCTCTCGCCGCCACCCAGCGCGGCCGGCCACTGGACCGTCACCTCTGCGCCGGTGACGGGCATCTGGAGACCCAGGGTCCGGACCGTCCCCTGGAGGTGCACCGTGGTGACCGCTCGCTCACCGCACCCGGCGGCGCTCAGCCACGCGGCGGCCAGTCCCGGCACCCCCAACACGCCGCGCCACGCCGCGGGCCGTATCCTGGCCCCCCGCCTGAGCCCAACCACACACATGATGATCCATCCCCGGAGGAGAACCCCAGATGAAGATACACCCGTGTAGATTAGGCATGCGGCAGGGGTGCCCGCTGGTCGTGGGGCGGGCTGAGATCAAACCCTTTGAACCTGATCCGGTTCACACCGGCGGAGGGAGCCATGAGCAAAGTGTCCGGCGGCATCACCCAGATGACTTTCGCGCGTCGGGACCAGGTCACCGACGCCATGCGGTTCGTGGCGGAGCGAGAAGGCCTCGAGCCCGAGCTGGTCCGCGCGGAGGTCGCGCGCGGCCGGTTGATCATTCCCGCCAACATCCATCATTTGCGCGGACGACTCGAACCCATGGCCATCGGCCAGGTGGCCCGGGTGAAGATCAACGCCAACATCGGCAACTCGGCGGTCTCCTCCTCGATCGCCGAAGAAGTGGAGAAGCTCCAGCTGGCGACGCGCTACGGCGCCGACACCGTCATGGATCTTTCCACCGGCAAAGACCTCGACGCCACGCGCGAGGCTATCATCGCGAACTCCACGGTGCCGATCGGCACGGTGCCGATCTATCAGGCCGCCCTGGAGGTGGGCGATCCGGCCGACCTCACCGCCGACGTGCTGCTCGACGTGATCGAGCGTCAGGCCCGGCAGGGCGTGGATTACATGACGATTCACGCCGGGATCCTGCTGGAGCACCTGCCCCTGGTGCACGGCCGGATCACCGGGATCGTGAGTCGCGGCGGCTCGTTGCTCGCGGTCTGGATGATCCGGCACCGCCGCCAGAACCCGTTGTACCAACGTTTCGCCGACGTCCTCGACATCCTCAGCGCGTACGACGTGACCATCTCTCTGGGAGATGCCTTGCGGCCCGGCTCCCTGGCCGACGCCAGCGATCGCGCTCAATTCGCGGAGCTGGAGACTCTGGGGGAGCTGACGCTCCGGGCGTGGGAGCGGGACGTGCAGGTCATGATCGAAGGGCCAGGCCACGTGCCGATGGACCAGATCGAGCTCAACGTCCGGAAAGAGAAGCAGATCTGCCACGAAGCGCCGTTCTACACCTTGGGCCCGCTGGTGACCGACATCGCGCCCGGCTATGACCACATCACCAGCGCCATCGGCGCCGCCATGATCGGCTGGTATGGCGCGGACATGCTCTGCTACGTCACGCCCAAGGAACACCTGGGCCTTCCCAACGCGGAAGACGTGCGACAGGGGGTGATCGCCTACAAGATCGCCGCGCACGCTGCGGACGTGGCTCGGGGGCGGGCCGGCGCGCGGCAGCGGGACGACGCCCTGTCCCGCGCCCGCTACGCCTTTGACTGGAACGAACAGTTCCGCCTGTCGCTCGACCCGGAGCGCGCGCAGGAGTACCACGATGAGGCGCTGCCGGGAGAATACTTCAAGAGCGCGGAGTTCTGCGCCATGTGCGGGCCGAAGTTTTGTTCAATGCACCACACCAGAACCATTGACGAAGCCTTGGCGGAGTTGGCGAGGTGACCGGGACGTACAGAGACGTACCAGACGTACCGGGGACGCGCGTTCAGGTCCAGGGCGGTGCTCGGACTCCCACGTCCGTCCGCGGTACGTCTGGTACGTCTCCGTCCGCCCCTCAGGCCACCCACACCGACTTCACATTCACGAACTCCCTGATCCCAAAGGCGGCCAGCTCTCGCCCGTATCCTGATTCCTTGATCCCGCCGAAGGGCAGCCGGGGATCGGACTTGACCAGTGCGTTCACAAAACAGGATCCCGCGTCGAGCCGGTCGCGGGCAATGCGTTCGCCACGCGCAACGTCCCGGGTAAACACCGCCGCTCCCAGACCGAAGGCGGTGTCGTTGGCGATCCGGATCGCGTCGTCCTCGGTCCTGGCTTCGATGATGGCGGCGACGGGGCCGAACAACTCTTCGTCATGTGCCGGCATGCCGGGCCGCACACCGGCAAGCACGGTCGGCGGGTAGTAGGCCGCCGTGCCTTTCTTGCCGCCGAGGAGAAGCCGGGCCCCCCGGGCGATGCTGCGCTTCACCTGGCCGTGGAGTTGATCCCGCAAATCCGCGCGCGCCTGGGGACCCAGGTCAACGCCCGCCTCGAACGGATCACCCATGCGCTTCCGCCGCATAGTGTCCACGAAGCGCTCGGTGAACTCCCGCAGGATGGGCCGCACCACGATGAACCGCTTGGCCGCGATGCAGCTTTGGCCGCCGTTCACCAGCCGCGACGCAACGCAGGTTTCCACCGCCAGGTCCAAGTCGGCGTCCTCGAGCACGACATAGGGATCGCTCCCGCCCAGCTCCAGCACCGTCTTCTTGACCCGCGAGCCTGCCAGCCCCGCGATGGCCTTACCGGCGGATGTGCTCCCGGTCAGCGTCACCGCCCTCACGCTCGGATGCGCGATGATCCGGCTTACTTGACGTGATCCGACGAGTAGGGATTGGAACAGGGCGCGCGGGAACCCGGCCTCCCGAAACACTTCCTCGATTGCCAGGGCACAGCCAAAGACATTAGACGCGTGCTTCAATACGCCGGCGTTTCCCGCCATGAGGGCCGGCGCGGCGAACCGGAACACCTGCCAGAAGGGAAAATTCCACGGCATGACGGCCAGCACCACGCCGAGTGGCGGGAACGCCACGAAGCTGCGGGTGGCTTCGGTTACGGCGGCCTCCGGCTCCAGGAAGCGTGCCGCGTTCTCGGCGTAATAGTCGCAGGCCCACGCGCATTTCTCCGCCTCGGCCTTCCCTTGCGCCAGCGGCTTACCCATCTCCATCGCCATGAGCTCGGCGCAGGACGCGGCGTTCCGGCGCAAGATCTCCCCCGCGCGCCGCATGAGTGGGGCGCGCTCCGCGACGCTCACCGCCTGCCACTCGCGAAACGCGTCGCCGGCCTGATCAAGCGCCCGGTCAATCCGCGCCGCGGGCCATTCACGATACCGGGCGACTACCTGGCCAGTGGCGGGGTTCACGCTGGTGATGAAAGGGGTGCCCCGCGGGGCGCGGGGTGCACGAGTGGTCACGGCGGCCTCCGGGCTCGGTCGCCGTGGAAGGTACTCCGCGGCGCTACAGCGTCAGTCGGCCCGCAACACCATCATGGGATCCAGCGCGGCCGCCCGCCGGGCGGGAATGGCACTCGCGGCGACCGCCGTGGCCATCAGTACCAGGGTCACGCCGCCGAACGTCGCCGGATCGGCGGGGCGCACATCGTACAGCAAGGTGGCCAGGGAC
>DASWGV010000048.1:0-2112 GCA_036393515.1 Gemmatimonadales bacterium
CAACACGAATGGCCAGTCCTCTTCGGGCTGGATGCCAAGGCGGTCCAGGACATCCCGCGGCACCCAGCTATAGGTTGCTCCGGTGTCCACCAGAGCTTCAAGGCGCTCGAACCGGTCTTGGTTCATCGGTCCGATCTCCATTGAGACCCGAAAGTTGCCCATAGTCATGACGGTAAACCTAGGGCGGGCACGGGTGGTAAGCAAAAGGACGCATGATGGATCGAAACGACGGGCGATGGTGGGCGAGAGCGGGCCAGAGCGGGCGGACTTGCACGTCCGTCCCCGGTACGTCCGGTACGCCCCTGTACGTCTCTCTACGAGGCTGCCTTGAGAAGGCCGGGTACCCGCAGCAGGCGGTGGCCCACGGGGTCAACGGCCAACCCGAACTCCTCGATGGTCACGGCGCCCATCAGCGGTTCAGTTCCTTGCTCACCAAAGACGGCAATGGTGGTCCTGATTCTGTGATGCAAGCGGACACGAATGGAGCCGATGGGGTAGGTGACCTCACGACCATCGGCCAGGACGAACGGCAACTCCTCTTCCGGTCGAACGCCGAGCTCGTCAAGCGCGTCCCGGGGGATCCAGGTATAGGTGGCGCCGGTATCCACCAGCGCGACGACCTGGCGGAACCGGCCCCCGCTGAGTGGCCCAATCTCCATTGGGACTCGAAAGTTACCCATGGTCATGAGGGTAAACCTAAGGTGGGCGAGGGTGGTAAGCAAAAGGACGCATGATGGGGCAAAAACCGGCGATGGCGGGCGATCATGGGCGATGTGGGGCGAAGGGCTTGCCCGTCCGTCCCCGGTCCGGCTTGTCCGTCTCCGTCCGCCTCTGTTCTGTCCGTCCCTGTACGCCCGGTTGTGCGGGGCGGTGAGGAGAGGCGCCGGGAGGCGCTGAGATGACCTTTCGGGTTGCGAGCATCGTCGGCGCCCGTCCGCAGCTCATCAAGGCCGCGGTCGTCTCCCGCGCCCTGCGCGCGGTGGGCGAGGAGGTGCTGATCCACACCGGCCAGCACTACGATGCCAACATGAGCGACGTCTTCTTTGAGGAGCTCGGCATTCCGGCGCCGGACCGTCACCTGGGCGTGGGCTCCGGGACGCACGCCCAGCAGACCGGCCGCATGTTGGAGCGCATCGAGGCCGCCCTGCAGGAGCTGACGCCTCAGGCCGTGTTGGTCTACGGCGATACCAACAGCACGCTGGCCGGCGCGCTCGCGGCCGCCAAGCTCGGTCTGCCCGTGGCCCACGTGGAGGCGGGTCTCAGGAGCTTCAATCGGCGCATGCCGGAGGAGATCAATCGCGTGGTGGCGGACACGCTTTCGCGCTGGCTGTTTTGCCCCACGACCACGGCGGTCAGCAACCTGAAGCAGGAGGGAATCACCCGCGGGGTCCACCTGGTGGGTGACGTGATGGGCGATCTGTTGCGGGTGGTGACGGATGGCGCGGGCGGTCTTCCCGATTCGCTGGCGGCGGGGGGGCTGCGCCCGGGCCACTACGTGGTGGCCACGGTGCACCGGGCCGAGAACACGGACGATCCGGCGCGGCTGCGGGAGATTGTGCGCGGGTTGGCGGCGTTGGAGTGGCAGGTGGTGTTTCCGGTGCATCCGCGGACCCGTCGCGCGCTGGAGGCGTCAGGCCTGAACGACGCGCTGGGGCGCGGTCGGGTGATGGCGATCGAACCGCTGGGCTATCCCGACATGATGCGCCTGGTCCGCTCGGCGCGCTGCGTGGTGACCGACAGCGGTGGGCTCCAGAAAGAGGCAGTGTGGCTGGGTGTGCCCTGCGTGACCGTACGGGATGAAACCGAGTGGGTCGAGACCCTGGAAGGGGGCTGGAACGTGCTGACCGGCGCTAGCGCGGACCAGCTGATCGCCGCGGCGGCGCGGCCGCGACCCTCGGGATCGCCACCGGCGGTGTTTGGGGATGGGAAAGCGGCGGGGCGGATGGTCGAAGTCCTGCGGCGTGAGGTCTGAGGCGATTACGGGCGATCATAGCCGACGATGGCCGACGGAGGACGCCCTGTCGTGCCCGCCTTGCCGGCTGGTCGGCGCCTGGGGAACATTTACCACGTATGGTGAACGTCCCTGTCCGCCCTTTCGATGACTGACCCAAC
>DASWGV010000049.1:0-1732 GCA_036393515.1 Gemmatimonadales bacterium
ATCGTGCCGGTCTGCTGTGCCGCGAGCGGCATCGGGACCGCCGCCACCAGGAGCGCAGCGGTGGAAGCAATGCGGATCAGCACCTTAGCCCAGAGCATAGACGGCCTCCTCTCTGAGGAATGCGGCGCTTCAGGGAACTTCAGTTGTGAGGGTAACGTCCCGCCAAAACCGGCGAGCGTCAAGGGTGGTCCCGGGGGAGGAGTGGCGTAGATTGTCTCCATGGCCGTCCGCCGGGGCCTCGCCGCCCTCTCTTTGATGGGAATTCTCTGGAGCGCCGGGGCGTGCGGCGACCCCCCGCTCGCCTCCGACCCGATCATGGCCCCCCTTACGCTCGTGAGCGCCGGGGTGCTCCACACCTGCGCCGTGAGCGTTCCCGGGGTGGCCTACTGCTGGGGCTGGAATCGCGACGGCGAGGTGGGCGACGGCTCCCGCACTGACCGCCCGCTCCCCGTGCGCGTATCGGGGAGTCTCGTCTTCTCGTCGCTGACGACCGGCGGGGGGCACACCTGCGGCGTCGCGGCAGGTGGAGCCGCCCACTGTTGGGGTCTCAACCTGAGCGGCCAACTAGGCGACGGCACCGCGGCGGACCGGGTCACGCCCGCCCCCGTGGCCGACGGCCGAAGCTTCGCCACGCTCGACGCCGGCGGTGCGTACACGTGCGGCGTGACGGCGGACAGCACGGCGTTTTGCTGGGGCTGGAATCTCAGCGGCCAACTCGGCGACGGCACAGACGAGGACCGCGACGCCCCCGCGGCAGTGGCCGGTGGACGCAAGCTTGTCGCCGTAGCCGCCGGCGTCCGCCATACGTGCGCCGTGGGTGCGGATAGCACCATCTACTGCTGGGGTGCCAACGACCGCGGGCAGCTGGGCAACGGTCTGGGTGCGGACACGACGCGACCCGTGGCTGTGGCCGGCGGGCTGAAGTACGCCGCCGTGACGGCGGGGTTCGATCACACGTGCGCGCTCACCGTGGCGGGCGAGGCATACTGTTGGGGGGACAATGCCCTGGGTCAACTCGGCGACACCGCGGTAGCGGGAGCTGACACGCCACACCGGGTGGAGACGGCGGTGCTCTTCACGGCGTTGGCTGCCGGCGGCACGCATACCTGCGCCGTGGCGCAGAGCGGCAGCGCCTATTGCTGGGGCAATGGGTCGGCGGGCCAGCTTGGCACGCGGATGCTCGACGACTGCTCCACCGAGCTGGCGCTGATTCCCTGCAGCCGGCTCCCCGTCGCGGTCGACGGCGGCCTGAGCTTTCAGGCGGTGACTGGCGGCAACCACCACACCTGCGGACTGACGACGAACGACTTGGCCTTCTGCTGGGGGTTGAACGATCACGGACAGCTGGGCGACGGCACGCGCACGACCAGGGTCACGCCGGTGCGAGTGGCGACGCAGGAGGGGGTGCCGTAGAGAAGGCGTTTCCTACTTGGCTCCAGGGCCTTTCAGGTTGCGCACGAAGTTCGCGATCGGGACGGCGGCCAGCGTCTGGATGCGCACCGTCCCCCGCGAGCTCAGCTCCACCGACACGCGAGCGATCGTCTCTTCGTCGGAACAATCCACGATGCTCACGAAATCGTAGGGACCCAAGACGGCGTATTGCGCCGTCACCTTGGCCCCGTACTTCTCGATCTCCTTGTTGACTTCCTGGAGGCGCTTCGGGTTCGCTTTCAGCGTCTTCGCGCCGTTGTCGGTAAGGTTCGACAGTAGGATATACGTCGGCATGCGAGCC
>DASWGV010000050.1:0-4026 GCA_036393515.1 Gemmatimonadales bacterium
GACGCCGAGCGGCTGGCCCAGTACAGAGGCCAGGGGCTGGGACGGGTCCGGACGCTCCTGTTGCAGGAAACGCCGATCGACACTGAAGCCGAGCGCCTGACGTTGACGGCGCACCTTGAGGCGGCACGCCGAGAGCTGCCAGCGGGGGATCCGTACCTGGGGGCGGTGCTCGCGGGCCGGACCCCAGAAGCCGCGGCGCGGACCCTGATCGCGGGCACCCGGGTCGGCGACCCGGGCACGCGCCGGTCCTTGATCGAAGGTGGGCCGAGCGCGGTGCAGGCATCCGCCGATCCTATGATCGTCGCGGCCAGCGCCATCGCGCCACTCGCTGCCCCGTACGTGCGCCGTGCCGAAGGGCTCAACGCCAGGCTTGCCGTTGGGACGGAGCGCCTGGGGCAGGCGATTTTCGCGGCGTACGGGACCGCCCTGCCGCCCGACGCGACGTTCACGCTGCGCATCAGCGACGGCGTGGTGCGTCGCTACCCCATGAACGGGACCGTCGCGCCGTTCAAGACCACCATCTACGGGCTCTACGCCCGGGCGGCCGAGTTCGACGGCCAGTCACCCTGGAACCTGGCGCCCCGCTGGCAGGCCCGGCGCGATCGGCTGGATCTCTCCACGCCGCTGAACTTCGTTTCCAGCAACGACATCATTGGGGGAAACTCGGGGAGCCCGGTGCTCAATCGCAACGCGGACGTGGTGGGGCTGATCTTTGACGGCAACATCGAGAGCCTGCCCAACCGTTTCATTTTCACCGACGACGTGGCCCGCTCGGTCAGCGTCCACTCGGCCGGTATCATCGAGGCGCTGCGGAAGGTGTACGACGCAGGATGGATCGCCGACGAGCTGATTGGCCCGAGCCCACGGTAGCGCTCACGTCGCGGATGTGCCCTTCATGGCGTACAGTTGCTGGTCGGCCGCGCCCAGCAGGGCCTCGACCGTCGAGCCGTCCCCGGGATGCACCGCCAATCCCACGCTCACCGAGAGCGGCGGGTACCCGCCGTCCCCGGCGAGCCGGAGCGCCACACGGCTGGCGAGGGCGCGCGCCGCCCCCTCGTTCGTCTCCGGCAAAATGACGGCGAACTCGTCTCCGCCGAACCGCGCCGCCAGGTCCAGGGCGCGGCACGACTGCCGCAATGCCGCCGCTACGCGGCGCAGGGCTTCGCTCCCGACCAGGTGCCCGAACCGGTCGTTGATCCGCTTGAGACCGTCGAGATCGTAGAGCAGGACCGCGAACGGGCGCTCGGTTCGGCCCGACCGCACCAGCTCGGCCTCCAGCATTTCCGTAAACCGCCGGTAGTTCGCCAGGCCGGTCAGCGGGTCCTCAATCGCCTGGGCCCGCAACCGATCCTCCGCCCTGCGCCGCTCCGCCACCGCCGCCGCCAGGGTTGTCGTCGTGAGCGCGGCCACACCCATGAACCCCTGCAACAGCAGCAAGGACTCGTTCCGGGACGGCCGAACGAACGGGCCGATCCCCCAGAGCGTCCCCCACAGGGCCAGGCCCGACAGGATGATCACGCCGGTCACGGCGATGTGGGACGGGAACCGGAGCGCTGCCCAGATCAGCAGGGGGAGCGCGAGAAACGTCAGCGGATTGGCGGCGGGCGCCGCGCCGTGACTGCCGAAGACTAAGAGCCCCGTCGCCGCCAGGCCCGCGAGGAGCACGGCGCCCTCAACCACTCGCGCCGGCGCAGGGCGTAGGCGGGGCGCATCGCTCCACAGCAGGATGGCCGGCGTGACCATGATCGCTCCCATCATGTCGCCCAGCCACCAGGTGAACCAAATCCACCCGTAGTCCGGCCATGGTGCAGACCCAGTCAGGGCCAGGGTAGTCACGCCGATGGTGGCGCTCACGGTGGTGCTGCCCGCGCCGGCCAGCAGGGCGAAGTGCAGCACGTCCGCGGCCCGCGCGAACGCCTGGCGGCCACCGGCAAACCGTGCCACCAAGCCGGCTGCCAGCAAGGCTTCCAGCGTGTTCCCCAGGGCAATCCCCGCGGACCCGATCAGTCCCGCACCGGTGGTAACGTTCACCAGGTAGGCCGCCAGCAGGACCGCCGGCGCCGCCCAGAGTCCTCGCAGCAAAAGCCCCGCGATGGCTATCCCCGTAGGCGCCCACACGGGACTGGCGCTGGGATGGAGGTAAGCCAACTCCAGCCCCACGCGCCCGGCCACGAAGTACGCGGCCGCGAGTACCCCAAGGGTTGGCGCCCGCTCGACCCAGCGGGAAGCGCTCATCCCATCAGTCCTCCGCGGACCCGGGGCGCTCGGCCGGACGGCGGGACCGGGGGACACGGGCAGGTGCCCAAGCGTATGCATCCCAGTAAAGAGCGGCCCGCCGAGCGCCGGAGCCGTGACCACCCTCACAACCGGGGCAGGCAGGCCCCGGAGCGGGTGGTGGGTACCCACTACTCCGTGGCGGGGGTGTAGCCCCGGGAGCGACGCCCCTTGCCCAACCCCGCCCGCAGCGCACACGTTCGGGTAGTCCCCAAGCCGCCCGGACCATCATGCCGATGTCGTCCTCCTCCCCGCCTGCGACCGGAGAACCACACGACGTGGTACGGACGACCAATGGCCCCAGAGCGCTTGGCCGCATCGCACGTGCCCTGTGGCCGATATCATCATATTTCGTCACCAACCTCACTGTCACGCTGTTCTGGTTCTACTTTTTTGTGCTGAACCGCACCACGGTGGTTGGACGGCACCACGTGGGACATCACCCCAATACGCTACTCCTTTCCAACCATCAGTCCATGATTGACAGCTTCCTGGTGGGACTGGCGGCGTACTACCCCGCCTCGTGGCTGAAACCGCGGCTCATGCCCTGGAACCCGGCGGCCGAAGAGAACTTCTTCAAGGGACGCTGGTTGAGCTGGCTGGCATGGAACTGGAAATGCATTCCGGTGCGGGCCGGCCGGCGGGACGTGGCGGCCTTGCGACGCATGGCGGACGCCCTGCCCGGCAGCACCATGGTCCTGTTCCCCGAGGGCACCCGCACCCGCGACGGCTCTGTGGGCAATGGCCGGCCCGGGGCGGGCGTAGTGGCGCTGGCCGCCCGTGCGCGACTCATCCCGGTCGCCATTGACGGCATGCGCCAAGCGCTCCCCATTGGGCAGGTGCTTCCGCGTATTGGCCGGCGGATCTACGTCTCCTACGGACCGCCGGTGGATTGCTCGGACCTGCCGGCTCAGGATCCGCCGGACAAGGCGGCGGCGCAGGAGGTAGTGGACAGAGTCATGCGCGCCATACGGGCACAACATGCCGCGCTGCGCGCGCTCGACCCGCTGTCGTGGATCGGTGGGTCGCGCTAGCATGACAAGCCATGACAGGAAGGACAGGACCATGAGGTGGAGGGTGGTTGTCGCCCTGCTTGCGGTTGCGGCGGCCCTCCCGCCCACCAGCCTCCAGGCCCAGGACCGATTCGACCCGTGGCGGTGGGGCTGGCGGTCCGCGCCACCGCGCTTTGCCGCCGAGCAGCCTCGCCCCGGTGGGTTCTTTCGCTTTGCCCGGGTCCTGTATCAGAGCGCACACCGCGAATCAGGTGGGCAGGGCTGGCGGACCGACTACCCCGACGCCGACTACAACCTCATGAAGCGGTTCGGCGAGCTCACCACGGCCGCCGTCAGCCTCGACAGTACCGGCGGGTTCAATCACGTGGTGCTCCGCCTCACGGACCCGCAGCTGCTTGACTATCCGTTCATCTTCATGTCCGACGTCGGGACCGCGCGCTTCAGCGACGACGAGGTGGCCGGGCTCCGGGATTACCTGCTGCGCGGCGGCTTCCTCTACGTGGACGATTTCTGGGGGGAATGGGCCTGGGCTCGGTGGGTGGAGGAGATCGGCCGCGTGCTCCCTGCGGGGCCGTATCCCATGGTGGATCTCCCGCTGAGCCATCCCTTGTTCCATGCGTTGTATGACGTACGTGCGATCCCCCAGATCCCCTCCATTCAGTTCTGGCGGCGGACGGGCGGCATGATCACGTCCGAGCGGGGGAACGACTCGGCCACGCCGCATTTCCGCGCTATCGCC
>DASWGV010000051.1:0-6766 GCA_036393515.1 Gemmatimonadales bacterium
GTGGTCCAGGACCAGATCAGCTCGGCCCATCCCGCCGGGCCCGCCGTCACGGCACCGCTGATGGAGGCCGCGGGGATCTTCCATACCGACCCGACGCTGGTGGTGCTCCCCGACGATCCCGCCCTGGGAGAGTTCCGGGACCGGTTCCGCGGGGCTCTGGGGTTCATCGAGGAGCGAGCGATCACGGGGCAGGCGCGTCCCTTCGCGGGCGCCACCGAGATCGTGGAATCGGACGTCCTGTTCCCCCGGCTCCGGGCCAGCGCGGCCGACCGGGTGGACGCGCGATCGTTCCTGCGCGCGCGGCTGTTTGACCAGGTGATTGGGGATTGGGACCGCCACGACGGCCAATGGGGCTGGGCGCGTTTCCAGGACCGACCGGTCCGGCGCTGGATGGCCCTGCCGGAAGATCGCGACCAGGCGTTCGTCCGCTTCGATGGCCTCCTGCTGAGCGTGGCTCGCGTTGCCTCGCCGCAACTGGTGAACTTCGGCGAGCGCTATCCCGGCGCCTTCGGGTTGAACCTGAATGCGCGCGACCTGGATCGGCTGCTGCTATCGGGCCTGGAGCGAGCCGCGTGGGACTCCACGGTGGCGGCGCTCCAGACCAGGCTCACCGACGAGCTGGTGCGCGCCGCTGTTGGGGCCATGCCGCCCGAGTACCGGGCGGTGGACAGCGCGCGCCTGGCGCGGGCCCTGCTGAGCCGTCGCGATGCGCTCCCCCGGGCGGCGGGTGCTTTCTACCGGATGTTGGTGCGGGAGGCCGAACTCCACGGAACGGACGAGGCCGATCTGGTGGAGGTGGCGCGGCGCGCGGACGGCACCATAGAGGTGGCGATCGGCACGGTGGCTGAGCCAACCGCGCCCTATGTCGCGCGGCGCTTCGATCCCGCGGAAACCTCCGAAGTCCGGCTGTATCTCCACGGCGGCAACGACCGGGTGGTGGTGCGCGGCGCTTCCAGCCCCATCCGAGTTCGGATAAGCGCCGGCCCGGGCGCCGATGACGTGGTGGATTCCTCCGGTGGGGGGCCACTCACGCTGTACTCGTCCGACGGCGATCCGGCAACGGGCCGTATGGATGTGGACCGCCGGGCGTGGACCCAGGCGGAAGGTTGGCGGTCCGGAAGCGCCTCGCCCCGCGACTGGGGCGCGCGCGCCCAGCCCCTGATCTGGTTGAGCTATGGGCCGGACGTGGGGATGCTGGTCGGCGCTGGCGCGTTCCGCGTGAGATATGGGTTTCGAAACTTGCCGTTCGCCTCGCGGCTGCAATTCCGGGCCGGCTGGGCGCTCGAGGCGCAGACCGGACGGGCGGAGTTGGCGTCGACGGTCTACCGCTCCAACTCGCGCCTCCGGTTCGATGTCATGGCGCGGGCCTCGGGCATTGAGGTGTTGAACTTCCACGGGTTCGGCAACGCGACCCTGGCGCCCGGGCCCAAGGCCTTCTACCGGGTCAATCACAGCCAGTTCATGCTCGCGCCGGCCATCGGGGGGCCGCTCGGGGGTCATGCGACTTGGGCGCTCGGCCCGTCCCTCAAGTACTCGCGCACCGCGGACCGGCCCGGGCGCTTCCTTGCGACGCTCCCGCCACTCTACGGTGCCGGCGAGTTCGGTTTGGGCAGCGTGAGCGGTGAGCTCCGGGTGGACACCCGGGATGTACCCGGCGCCGCCCGCCGCGGCGTTTTCCTCCGCGTCGCCGGCCGGGTGACGCCCGCCGTGTGGGACGTGACGCGCGCCTTCAGTGACGTGGAGGGTGAAGCCGCAACCTATTGGTCCGCGGGCCAGGGCACCGTGGTGCCGACGCTCGCGTTGCGCGCGGGCGGCCGCAAGGTGTGGGGCGCCTACCCGTTCCAGGAGTCGGCCTTCTTGGGGGGCAAGTCCACGGTCCGTTTGGGGCGGGAGAACCGGTTCGCGGGTGACGCGGCGGTGTTCGGCAACGCCGAGCTTCGGCTGCAGCTGGCCGAAGTGTTCCTGCTCCTACCGGGGCACGTCGGCCTGTTCGGGCTGGGGGACGCCGGACGGGTGTTCTATGCCGGTGATCCTGCGGGATCGGGCACGTGGCACTCGGTAGTTGGCGGCGGGGTCTGGGTGTCGTTGTTGACCCGCGCCAGCACTGGATCGGTGGCGGTGGTGCGGGGTGACGCGGGGCGGCTGGGGGTGTACGTCGGCGGCGGATTCGCGTTCTAGGGATGTCTGCCTCCGCCCGCCTCAACCCGCTGGACCGCTTCCTTCGCCTGTTCTCCGACGTGCGGGCGGGGGAGAGCACGACCGCGCTCCTGCTCATGCTCAACGTGTTCCTCATTCTCACCGCCTACTATGTGATGCGCGTCGTGCGGGAGCCGCTCATCGTGGCCAGCGGCGGTGCGGAGGTCCGGAGCTACTCGGCGGCGGGGCAGGCCCTGGTATTGCTTATGGTCGTCCCGGCCTACGGTTGGCTTGCGTCGCGCGTGCCGCGCCGCCGCCTTATCAACGTGGTCACCGGCATCTTCGCGGCGTGCCTGGTGGCCTTCTATGCTTTCGCGCGAGTCGGCGCTCCGGTGGGCGTCGTCTTCTTCATCTGGCTGGGGATCTTCAACGTCATGATGATCGCCCAGTTCTGGGCGTTCGCCAACGACGTGTACACCAATGACGAGGGGAAGCGGCTGTTTCCCATCGTTGGCTTCGGTGCTTCATCCGGCGCCGTCCTGGGAGCCTGGCTCGCCGGGCGGCTCGCGGGACCGGTGGGCATTCACCAGCTCCTCCTGGTCGCGGCGGCCATCCTGGTCCTTGCCGCTGTCGTGACCAATGTGCTCGATGCCCGCGAGCGGCGCCGCACGGAAGCGAGTGTCCCGGATGTCCGTTCCAGCGGCACGCTGCCCGCGGCGACCGGTCAGGTCCGCTCCGAATCCGGGGAGTTCCGGGTGCCGACAACCGAGTACGCCAAGGAAAGCGGTCACTTCAAGACCGTGCGGGCGGACCAGACCGAGCCGGAGCAGGAGGTAGGCTCCACCGGCGGGGCGTTTCAGCTGGTGCTCCGCAACCGCTACCTCCTCTTCATCGCGCTGATGATCGTGCTCCTGAACTGGGTGAACACCAACGGCGAATACATACTCTCAAAGACCGTCATCTCGGTGGCCGAGCGGGCCGCCGCTGCCGATCCGTCGGGGGCCGTCACGGCGGAGGCCCTGGTGCTCCGGTTCTACTCGGGCTTCCAGTCCACGGTGGCGCTGGCCGCCCTGCTGATCCAGCTGTTCATCACCTCCCGCGTGATCCGCCACTTCGGCGTGCCGGCGTCGTTGCTGGTGCTTCCGTTGATCGCGATGGCGGGGTACGCCCTGATGGCCTTCGTTCCGGTGTTGATGGCGATCCGATGGGCCAAGACGCTGGAGAACGCCACCGACTATTCACTTCAGAACACGGTGCGCAACGTGCTCTTCCTGCCCACCACGCGGGAGGAGAAGTACAAGGCCAAGCAGGTGACCGACGGCTTCGCGCAGCGCTTGGGGGACGTGCTCCAAGCCGCCACCGTCTTTGTCGGCACGTCGGTCCTGGCTATTCAAGCCCGGCAGTTCGCGGTGTTCAACCTGGTGCTGGTGATCGTCTGGCTGATGATCGCGGTGGTGGTGGGGCGGCGGTACAAGAGACTCGTCGCGGTGTTGTAGCGAGACACGGCGCACGGCGTACAGACGGACAGGGCCGACCGGGGGACGGACAACTTGGGTCCGTCGCGCCTTGCGTCTATCCACCGGGACCTGCCCGTCCGTCCCCCGGTTCGTCTTGTACGTCTCTGTCCGCCCTTTGGTTCAGCTGTTCGAGATTGAGCTGGATGGACATCCGCGACCGGAGGAGGTCCGCCACCACCTCGTGGGAGGGCCGCTTGTCAGGCCGCCGCTGCCGGTCGTCCTCCAGGAACGGCCAGAGGAGGTGGCGTACCGCCGAGGGCAACGCGGTTTCCAGGTACTCCAGCGCCGTGCCACGGAGCAGACGGTCGTCGGTGTGGAGGCCGCGGAAGGCCACCTTCAGCGGTTCGCCTGGGAGGACCAGCGCGAGGATGGTGAAAACGTGTTCCAGGCTCCGGTTGGCGCGGTCCCGCAGCCACTCGTCCAACACGGGGGACCACGCGTCGTCGTCTCCGCTCTGATCCAGTAACCGGCGACTCTCCCAGACGCCACGGTCCACGGCCACCTCCCGGACCACCACGGCCACCATGCGTTCCCGGTCTACCCGCACGGTAGGGTTTGCCTGCGCCATGTGGCTCAGCGCGCGGCCGGCCCGGTACCGGACTTCGAACCGGGGATCGTCCAGCGCGGTCACCAGTCCCTGAGCGGCCCGCTCCGTGCCGCACGTGGCGAGCACCAACGGGATCCGGCGCCGTATGGCGAACTCCTCATCCGGGTCGAGCATACGGTCCACCAGCTGGCCGGTGAGCCGTTCGGCCTCGGCGCGCAGAGCCTGCATGGCATCGCGGGCCACCGCGTCCCAGGCGAGCAACCGGATGGCATCCGCCGCCACGGCTGCATTGAGCGGGCCATCCGCCAGCGCACGCCGTACTCGCTCCGGAACGTGGGAGCGTAGTTCCAACGACCGCCGGACATCGGGATCGAGTGGTGCGGGCGCGCGTGGCGGCGTCCCGGAGAGTGGAGCGGGACCGCGCGGTGGTGCCAGGTCCGGCAGCGCCGGCAAGGACAAACCGGTCGCGACCGAAAGCACCGGGATGCCCACGCTCTGAAGCAGCGTGGTGCGCACCGCCGGGTCCTCGACCTCCGAGAGATCCAGCTCCCCGGCCTGCTGGAGCAGGCTCCGTTCCAGCGCGGCGACGTATCCGCGGTGCAACCGGAAGGCCACCACGGTGCCCGCGACGGAGACGCCCACCGCCAACGCCAGGAGCAACGGTCCGGCTGACGCGCCCGCGATGAGGAGGCTGAGTTGGACCAGCGCGCCCCCGGCGAGGTCGCCCAGGCGGATTCCGCCCACGTCCACGATCGTCTTGGCGGCCCGTTTCTCCCGCGCGGCGAGCGGCGCGAACAGCAGCTCGTAGGCCGGCCGGTAGAGAGATGTGCGCACCACCGTCTCGGCGCCGCGCGCCCCCAAAGCCGTGCCCAGGCCCGGCCACACCAGCGCAACCGCGCCCCCCGCGACCACGGAGACCGGGAGCAACGCGGCGGTCCGCGCCAAGCCCAGTCGGCGGAAGGCGGGGCGCACCAGCAGCGTTTGCAGCACGATGGCTACCACCGCGATGCCGGTGTAAAACACCGCGAAGAGCCGGAGGAGCTGGTCCCCCCCTCCCAAGGCGGCGACAGCGCGTGCCTTGAACACGTAGTCCAGCAGGCCCTCCCCAACGGTGGTCAGCAGGACCAGGGCCACGATGGTCTGGAGGTATCCGGTGCGGGCAATGAGCTGCATGCCGGTGCCTGCATCAGAGGCCCGGACCCGCGCCGGACGCGCCACCTCGACCGGCGCGAGGCGGATCAACACCGCCGCGCAGGTCAGGTGGATGGCCGCCAGGATCGGCAACATCCCTTCCACCGAACCCCACGCACCCGCGCGCTCGGCCAGGAGTCCGCCAAGGAGACCGCCCACCGTGCCGCCGATCACGATGTTGTTGACTTCCCGCTTGGCCGTGCGCGGGTCGAACCGCTCGTTCACCAGGGACCAGAATCCCGAGATGAGTACGGCGCCCAGGGCGCCGTAGTGCAGATACATCACGACGGCGACCAACGGGCGGAAGCGGCCCACCAGCCACCACTCCAGGAGCAGCAGGCCGGCCGACAGCGCGAACCAGCGGGGAACCAGTTTGGCGGGGCTGCTCGCGGACATCCATCGGGCGGCCGCGACCGCCAACCCCACAGACACCGCGGCGGATGTCATGACCATGGCGGGGAGCGTGGCGATGTCGAAGCTCGACAGGAAGAGCGCGTCTCGGGTCGCCTTGGCCGCGATCTGATAGGCGATCATCGCGAGCGACGCCAGCGTCGCCGCGAGCGCGGGGGCGGACCGTCGCGCCACGAACTACCGCACCGCCAGAACCTGCGACGCCTCCCAGGGTTCCGAGCGCCGCGGCACGGCGCTCTCCGGCACGTGCGTGTCCCACCAGGCGCGCGCGCGCTGCTCGGTCCACTCATCACCCAGCTCGCACGCGTCCAGCAGGCGCGCCAGCTCGGCCGCGTCGGCCGGGCGGTCGTCGCGGCGCTTGGCCAGGCAGGCCAGGACCACGCGCTCAAGGTCGGATGGGACCGGCAGCTCGGTGTGCCCGGACGGCGGCTCGGGCGTGCTGCGGATGTGTTCCAGCATCATCTTGACGGGCGTATCGGCCAGGAACACCGTACGGCCGGTGAGCAGCCAGTACGCCACGCAGCCCAGGGAGTAGAGGTCCGCACGGTGGTCCAGCTCCCGTTCCCCCGTGGCTATCTCGGGGGCCATGTAGGCCGGGGTTCCCGCCGCCTCACCCGGCTGAGTGGCCAGGCTCTCATCCGGTCCGGCCGGGCGCACCGATTTCACCAGACCGAAGTCCAACACCTTCATGAAGTCGGCCTCCAGGCCTACCCGGCAGGCGAACAGATTCGCCGGCTTGATGTCGCGATGAATCAGTCCGGCCGCGTGGGCTTCCGCCAGCGAGCGACAGGCTTGGCGCAACAGGTGCACCACGCGGGCGGCGGGCTGCGGCCCGTACCGCTCCACCAGGGTCTCCAGGTCGAGCCCGTCGAGCAGTTCCATCACGTAATACAGCGTTCCGTCGTCGGTCAGTCCAAAATCGTAGAGCGCGATGGTATTGGGAGAATGGAGACTGGCCGCGGCC
>DASWGV010000052.1:0-60680 GCA_036393515.1 Gemmatimonadales bacterium
TGGGGCGACGCGCTGCCGCTGCTCCGGGCGCTCGGCGGGCCCGTGGCGCCGGACGGCGACTGGAAGGGCGCGCTCCCGCTCACCTACCACATCGGACCGGGACCCGCGAAAGTGCGGGTTCACCTCCAGTTCGACTGGCAGGTCCGTCCCCTCTACAACGTGATCGCCCGCATTCCGGGCTCCACCTATCCCGATCAGTGGATCATTCAAGGAAGCCACCACGACGCCTGGGTGAACGGCGCCCAGGACCCCACGTCGAGCGCGGTGGCGCTGATGGAGATGGCGCGATCCTTCGCCGAGCTGCGCCAGACCGGCTGGCGCCCGCAGCGCACCCTGGTCTTCGCACTCTGGGACGGGGAGGAGTGGGGCCTGCTGGGCTCCACGGAATGGGCCGAGCATCATGCCGAGGAGCTGCGGCAGAAGGCCGTGCTGTATCTCAACACCGATTCGTACAGCTGGGGCTGGTTGAGTACCGCCGGCTCACACCCGCTCCGCACCTTCGCCGAAGAGGTGACCCGGGACGCCGGCGATCCCCGGAGCGGCAAAGGCGCCCTGGAGGCCCTGGCCGATCGTGCCTTCAGCCAGGCGAGGACGAGCAGCGATTCCGCCCGCATCCGGGTTCGCGGGTACACCATTGACGCGCTCGGCTCCGGGTCCGACTACACCGTGTTCCTGGACCACCTCAGTGTGGCGTCGCTCAACATGGGGTACGGCGGCGGTCAGGACCACGGTATCTACCATTCGATCTACGATAGCTACGACTTTTTTGTGCGGTTCCTGGACCCGGATTTTCAGTACGGCAAAGCACAGGCGGGCGCGGTGGGCATGGCGCTGGCGCGCCTGGCGGACGCACCGGTGCTGCCCTGGTCGTTCGTGGACGCGGCCCGGACCTACGACACGTACGTGACGGAGCTGGACAGCCTGGCCGGCAAGACGCTCAGCGTCGGAGCGCTGGACCTGTCCGCGGTGCGCCGCGCCGCGGGACAACTGCGTGAGGCGGGTAACGGATTCGAAGCTGCACTGGAGCGGGCTATGGCCCTTGGTTCCAGGGGGCTCGCCGGCAAGGGACGCCAACTCGACGCCATCAACCGTGAGATCTACCTCACGGAGCGCGACCTGTCGCACCCCGACGGCCTGCCCGTCCGTCCGTGGTTCCGCCACACCATCTACGCTCCGGGTTACTACACCGGCTACGGCGTGAAGACCATGCCTGGGATCCGCGAGGCCATCGAATTGAACCGGCCCGAAGAGGCCCGGGCGCAGGCCGCGGTGGTGGCGGCGGCCCTCGATCGGATGACGGCCAGGGTGAAGCGGGCTACGGAGTTGTTGGCAGGATTGTAGGAGCGGATGGATCCGGTCCGGGAAATTGAGCCAATGCGATCAATGACGGGAATGTCGAGCCACAGCATGACCTGTTTGGCGCTGGCAATTGGCGCGCTCAGCGGCTGCGCCATGGGCGATCGCCGGGCGACCGCCGCCATGGACACCATGATCGCGGAGGACCTGGTGAGGCACATCCAGGTGCTGGCCGCCGACAGCCTGGAGGGCAGAGGCCCTTCGTCGCCCGGTGAGCAGAAAACCACTGCCTACCTTCAGGCCGAGTTCGAGAAGCTGGGCCTGCGGCCGGGAAACGGCGCGAGCTGGTTTCAGGAAGTGCCCCTCGTCGCCATGACCACGGACAAGAACACCACGCTGACCGTGCGGGGCCGGGGCGCCGCCACCGCGTACCGGTACGCCGACGACTTCGTGGCGTTCACCAAGCGCGTGGTCCCGCGGTCGGAAATCCGGAATTCGGAGCTGGTGTTCGCCGGGTACGGCGTGGTGGCGCCCGAGTACGGGTGGAACGATTACGCCGGTCTGGATGCGCGGGGGAAAACCGTGGTGGTGCTGGTCAACGATCCCGGCAACGAGGGGACGGATACGTCGCTCTTCAAGGGCCGCACCATGACGTATTACGGCCGCTGGACCTACAAGTACGAGGAGGCTGCCCGGCAGGGTGCGGCCGGCGTCTTGATCGTTCACGAGACCGTGCCCGCGGCCTATCCCTGGGAGGTGGTGACGGGCAGCTGGGGATCGGAGCAGTTCGGCCTGGTGGCGAGCGACAACAACATGTCCCGGGCCGCCATTGAGGGATGGACCACGGTGGAAACGGCCCGCCGGATCTTTTCGCAGGCGGGCATGAGCTACGACTCTCTTAAAGCGCGCGCCAATGTGCGCGGATTCCTACCCGTGTCGCTGGGCTTGACCGCGTCCATCGCGGTCCAGAGCGCCATCCGGCACTCCACCTCCAACAACGTGCTGGCCGTGTTGCCCGGTGCACAGCGGCCGGACGAATACATGGTGTACATGGCGCACTGGGATCACCTGGGGCGGGACCCGACTCTCACGGGCGACCAGATCTACAACGGCGCGTTGGACAACGCGAGCGGCACGGCGGGACTGCTGGAGCTGGCGCAGGCGTTCGCCTCGCTGGACCCCCCGCCCGCCCGTTCCATTCTCTTTCTGGCGGTCACCGCGGAAGAGCAGGGCCTGATCGGCTCGGCGCACTACGCGCAGAATCCGGTCTATCCGCTCGACCAGACGGTCGCCGTGATCAACATGGACGGGATCAACCAGATCGGGCCCATGCGGGACATCACCATCATCGGGTACGGCAATTCGGAGCTGGATGACTTCCTGGCGGAAGCGGCGCGCGCCCAGAGCCGGGTGATCAAGCCGGATGCCGAGCCGGAGAAGGGGTTTTACTACCGGTCAGACCATTTCAATTTCGCCAAGGTGGGCGTGCCGGCGCTCTACACTGACGCGGGTGTGGATCACACCGAGCGCGGGGAGGCCTACGCGCGGGAGCAGCGTGACAAATACACGGCGGAGCGCTATCACAAACCATCTGACGAGTACGACGGGTCCTGGGACCTGCGTGGGGCGATCGACGATCTGCGGCTCCTGTTCCAGGTGGGCTACCGGATCGCCGGCGAGACGACCTATCCCAATTGGCGGCCGGGGACGGAGTTCAGGGCGATCCGGGATGCGATGATGGGTGTGGGGCGGTAACGGGCCCAGCCGCGCGCATCACTCACTCAAGGCGCGGCCCCCTCCTCCACATACCCGATATACGGCAACGTCCGGAACCGATCTCCGTAATCCAGCCCGTAGCCCACCACCCATTTGTTGGGGATATCGAAGCCCACGTACTTGAGCTCGACGTCCACCTCCCGCCGGTCCGGCTTCCGCACCAGCGCGCAAGCCTTGAGCGACGCCGGTCCGCGGGCCCGCAGCAGACGCATCAAGTACTCCAGCGTGTGCCCCGTGTCCACGATGTCCTCCACAATCAGGACGTGCTTCTCGGCGATGGTGGTCCGGAGGTCCATCATGAGGCGCACTTCGCCGGACGACCGGGTGGCACCGCCGTAGCTCGACAGGGCGATGAAATCCACCGTGTGCGGGATGGTGAGCTTGCGCGACAGGTCCGCCAGGAAAATGAACGACCCCTTGAGCACCCCTACCAGCATCAGGCCATCCGTGCCGGCGTAGTCTTGCGAGATCTGCGCGCCAATGCGGCTCACCTTGGCGGCGATAGCTTCCTCGGTGATCAGGACTTTGGGCTGGGCGTCGCTCATGACCGGCACTCAATCCTCGATGAACAGGGGAACCAGCGCGAATCGCTCGACATCCACCAGGCCGAGGTCGGTGAGCTTGAGCTTGGGGATCACTTCCAGGGCGAGAAAGCTCATCGCCATAAACGGATCGTGCAACGGGCTGCCCAGCCCCCGCACCGCGCCGATCAACTCGGCCATCCGGTCCCGGACCGCCTCGATAGGGAGATCGGACATCAGGCCCGCAATGGGAAGCGGGAGCACCGCCAGCACGCGCTCGCCCTCCGCCGCGGCCTGCCCGCCGCCCGCGTCGGCGACGGCCCGTGCCGCGGTCATCATGGAGCGGTCGTCCGCTCCGATGACCACCAGGTTATGGTGGTCGTGCGCTACCGTCCCCGCGATGGCGCCGCGGCGAAGCCCTAGTCCCGTCACCAGCCCGCGGCCTACGCTCCCGCGCCGCCCATGCCGCTCGATCACGGCCATCTTCAGGAGATCGCGGCTTGGGTCCGCCACGGCCTCTCCCGCCCTGACCGTCGCGTCCATGATCTCGTGGCTCGTGACGATCTGGTCGGCGATGGCGCCGATGACGCGCACGCGGCGGCCCGTGGCCGGAATGCGGAGATCAACGCGAGACCAATCGACCTTGACCGTATGGGAAACGACGGCAGCGGAATGCACTGCTGAGGGCGCGGAGATCGCAGAGGCGCCAGCAGCGGCGGCCGACGAATGCAGCGAGCCTGCGGCGGCCGCCAGGGTGCCACCAACGTAGACGTAGTCGGGTCGCGGACGGGTGAGGTCGTTGAAGACCACCAGGTCCGCCCGCCGCCCCGGGGCAACGGCACCGCGGTCCCGCAGCCGGTAATGCTCGGCGGTGTTGAGCGTGGCCATCCGGATCGCCGCCAGCGGCGAGATGCCCGACTCGATGGTCAGGCGCACCAGATGATCAATCGAGCCCTCCGTCAACAGGTCGGCGGGCACCCGGTCGTCGGTGCAGAGACAGAACCGGCGCTCGTTGTCGGGCGTGACCAGCGGCAACAACGTCCGGAGGTTGTGGGCGTTGGTTGCCTCGCGCAGGAACACGGTGAGCCCTAGGCGGAGCTTCTCCCGCGCCTCCTCCACGCTGGTGCACTCGTGGTCCGAGCTGATCCCGGTTGCGACGTAGGCGTTGAGCTGGCGGCCAGTGAGTCCCGGGCAGTGTCCGTCTATTACCCGATCCTGGAACGCGGCGACCTTGGCCAATACCTCCGGGTCGCCGAACACCACGCCGGGGAAGTTCATCACCTCCGCCAGGCCCAACACTTCGGGCTCCTCTCGCAAGCTGGCGAGATCGGCGGCGGTGAGCGACGCCCCGGAGGTCTCCATGTGCGTGGCGGGCACGCAGGAGGAGGCGTTCACGAACATGGTGAACGGCGCGCCACGTGCGTTGGCCACCATGAAGCGGACGCCGGCAAGCCCCAGCACGTTGGCGATCTCGTGGGGGTCGGTGACCACGGTGGTGACGCCGTGAGGCACCACAGCCCTGGCGAACTCACTCGGCGGCACCATGGCGCTCTCAATGTGGACGTGCGCGTCAATGAACCCCGGGGCGAGGAAGCGTCCCTCCAGGTCCACCACCTGCCGCGCCTCCCACCCCGTGCCCACGCCGATGATGACGCCGCCCGCCACGGCAACGTCGGCGGAATGCACCTCGCCGGCGAAGACGTTCACCACCTGGGCGTTCTTGAGCAGCAGGTCGGCCGGCTCGTCCCCACGGGCGCGCCGGACCAGGCCGGCCAAGTCGAGCGTCATGGGCGGCCCTCGGGCTGCACCGGGGCCAACGCCAGCGAGCGGCGGCCACCCCTGGGGGGAAAGGGTACCCGGAGCCGGGTGAGGTCCCGCTCCCGCCGTACGATCCCGACGTCGGCAGCCTCGGTGCGCACCAGCGTGCCGTGCAGGTCGACGTCGTAGGTCCGTCCCCCCGTTCCCTCCAGATCGAGCATCCAGCCAATCTCCGTCCGCCGCAGGTCCAGCACGCGCAATCCCTCGCTTTCTTGGCCCGGCCTGAGGGCGGGCGTGGGCGGGGCGACCGTGAGCCCGCCCCGCCAGGTGATTTCAACGGTCCGCGCCGACTCCGCCAGCGGCACTGGAACCTCCATCCGCCCCTCCCGCAGGCTCGGGACCAGCGGGGCCGGTTGCGGGACGTTGTCAAGCAGCACCTTGTGCTCCACCGCGCCGGAGGGAAGCGTGGGCGCGAACACCAGCTCTACCGGCCCGCCTGTCGCCGACAGTCGCGCGGTCAGGTGCCCGGGTCCCTGCTCCAGCGTGACGCTCACCGCCACGGGTCCCACCCGCAGCCGCTCCACGCCTGCCCGCGCCCAGGTGGGGGGGAGCTGCGGGGCCAGCACGGCGCGACGGCGTGGAGCATCTGGTTCCCAACCCAGGAGCCCGTACATCAACGGGGACACCAGCATGGAGGTGGCGAAGAACTGGTGCGGCACCGCCGTGTCCAGCGGCCGGTAGAATCGCCCGGATAGCAGCTCGGGATGCCGGCCGGGCGACCAGTCGAACGTCAGCTGCTTCATGGCGTCGAGCAGGGGATAGCCGGCCCAGGGGCGACCGTAGTTGTACTGGCCCCAGCTCACGAAGCCGGTCACGAACGGCCACACCGCGCCCATGTTGTAATGCGTCGGGTGGTAGAGCGGGCTGCCGGTGGAGAGCATTCGCGCGCCCCAATCCGCCGTGATGGCGTCGGAGGCGAGTTTGGCGAGGGTCTGGCGCGCCGGCCCCGGTGTGAGCGCGCCAAAGGCGGCCGCGGTCGCCGGCCACACCGTGAGATTGTCGTTGGTTCCCCCTGAGCGCAGGATGCCGAACGCGTGGTGGCCCTCGGCTTCGCGCCAGTAGGCGCGGTTCAGCGTGGCGAGCGCCGCCTCTCTGACCCCTGAGGCTTCCAGCGCCAGACCGCGCTCACGCATCACGGACGCCATGTCGCGCACCGCCGCCAGCGCCTCGATCCAAACCGCGGCGAGATAGATGTCCTGGTGGATCTCCTCGCCAATGGATCCCACCTCGATGGCGCCGAGCCCGCCGGTGGTGTTTTCGATGATCCCGTCGCCGTCGGTCTCCGTGGTGCGACACCAGGCGTAGGCCTGGCGGATCGCAGGCCACAGGTCGCGGAGCAATGCCTCATCGCCGCTGGCCCGCCAGTAGCGCCACACGGCCACGATCCAGTAGGGCGTGGTGTCGGCGTGATAGTAGGCGTAGGGAAAGTCGGTAAACCACGGAATCCGTGAGGCGGCCTGCGAGATCTCGTGGGGGATCTTGCCGTCGGCCCGTTGGTATTTGGCCAAGAAGCGCAACCCCTCCGCCACCGCGGGCCACTGACCGGTGGCGTCCATGGCGAGCGAGGTGATGGCCGCGTCTCCACCGAAGAACCATCCGAAGCCCGGGCGCGTACCCTTGCCGGACCGACCCCAGCCGGCCACCAGCCCGCAGCCCAGGTCGGGATTGCACACCGTCTGTTCGGCCAGGGCGAGCTTGGACCAGGTGAAGGCGAGGTCCAGTCGGTCGTCCGGCGTGTCCAGGATGGTCGTGGTGCCGAGCAGGCGTTCGACCTCCGCCAGGCGCCCCCGGTACACCGGTCCTGCCTGGCCGATCAGCCGCTGATAGATGGCCAGCACGCTGTCCCGGCTCCCTGTGCCCGCGGCGACGGCGATCGGGATGTACTCCGCCCGGGCCCGCGCCGTGTCCACCGGAATGACGAACGTGTTCGGCGCGTCCGGCAGGGCGTGGGCCGGGTGGTCCGACGCCTGCGTGGCCCAGGGCGAGCCGATTACCGCATTCTGCTGGCGGCGACTCTCCGACAGCACAAAGCCCCGGGCGGTAGCATCCCAAAACGTGTACTGGCCGCCAAACGCGGCCGGCCAGGCGTACTGAAAGACCGTGCGAAAAGCGACGCCGATTTCGAGGGGCCTCAACGTCTGGACGTCCAGCAAGACCAGAAGCCCTGGCTCATCCAAGGGCGCCAGGATGTGCTGCCTCACCGTGAAGGTGGCGTGGGTGTAGGTGATCGTGGTCAGCTCGGGCCGAATCTCGACGGTGCGGGCGAGGTCGGCGCCCCGGATCGGCTCCACGTAGTCCGGAATCCGGAACGAGAGCTGGAAATCGTCCGCCAGCTTGAAGGGATGCACCCAGAGCTCGGCTGGTCCCGTCTCCGACCCGAGCCAAGCGGCGCGCCGGCCAATGACGCCGAGGTACTGGTGGGGTCGGGCATCGGTCCGCAGGGTCAGGGGCGATTCGGCGACGGCGAACCTGGGTACGGCGGGGAAGTCCTGCCCCAGCGCCGGGGCGGCCTGGGTGACGCGCACCGCGGCGGCGATAAGCAGGCCGACCGCTGCGAACGGAACCGGACGTTGGCTGGCGCGGATCACGGGCCAATGTTGCACGGAGCCGCCCCTGTGCGCCACTCTGTATGTGGCTCGAATCTGTCCCCCGTAATCAGTGAGGCTGCTGTGTCCGATCCGCGTGATCTGCCCCGTCTGCGTTATCTGCGTCAGCCGTTTGCCTACGACGCCTGGGCCAACCAGGAGGTGTTAGACCGCCTCGACTCGGCGGCACCGCCCGAGCGCGCCGTGACCCTTGCTGCTCACACCATCGCGGCGGAGAGTCTGTGGTTGGATCGGCTGCTGGGGCGCCCCCAGCGCATGCCGGTGTGGCCCCCGCTGACACTGGATCAATGCCGGAGCGCGGCGGCTCAGGTCGCCAACGAGCTCCGGGCATTCCTGGGTGGATTGGACGAGTCGGCGCTGGCGGAGCGGCGCACCTATGTCAACACCAAAGGCGAGACCCACACGTCCACCGTCGGCGATGTGTTGCTCCACCTTCTGCTGCACTCGGCGTATCACCGAGGGCAGATCGCCACGGCTGTGAGGAACGCCGGCGCGGAACCCGCCTACACCGACTACATCCACGCCATTCGCCAGGGGTTCGTTGCCACTCCCTTCGAGCGCGCTTAGCTTCAGCGGGTCGGTCAATCCAGGCCGTTCTTCAATGCCGGGGGTTCCGTGCGGACCATGAAACCGAAATCAGCCATCTACCTGCTCGGCGCGGCCGGCGTCATACTGGCCGCCGCCGCCGGCTACGTGCCGGCGCAGCAGAAGCAAACCGAGATCGTGGTCTACAAGAGCCCTGCCTGAGGGTGCTGCTCTCAGTGGGTGGTCTACCTACAAGGGCAGGGGTTCAAAGTCACCGCGCACGACGTGGACGACATGGCTCCGGTCAAGACGCGCCACGGCGTGACGGCCAAAGTCGAGTCGTGCCATACTGCCACGGTTGATGGCTATGTGGTCGAAGGCCACGTGCCCGCCGACCTCATTCAGCGCCTGCTCAAGGAGCGGCCCGACGTGGTGGGAATCTCCGCGCCCGGCATGCCGGCGGGATCGCCCGGCATGGACGGACCGCGCAAGGACCGGTATGAGGTCGTGCTGTGGGATAAGGAAGGAAAGACCACCGTGTACGCGGTGCGGTGACCTGTGGTCATCCTCGTCCTCCCGCCAGCTTGCCCGCCTCCGGTGACTGCTGCAAGAGCCACATAGACAGCGAACCGAGCGCTGGACCGGGGGCCAGGAACGCAAAGGCCCAACGCCAACCCACCCACTCCACCAGCAACGGCACCAGCTGAATGGACGCGAGCGTGAGCAGGAACCCCACGGACGTTTGGGTGGTGAGCTGCGTGCCCAGGTAGCCCGCGTCGGACAACTCGCTCACACTGGCACTGAACTGGGCCGAGTCGGCCACGATGGCGAAGCCCCAGATGATCGCAACCACGGTGACGATTATCGGATCGGACGGCATTAACGGGCCGATCGCGACGGCACAGGTTCCGCTGATGACCATGCTGGCGATGGTGGTCCGGGTCCGGCCCCATCGGTCGGCCAGCCAGCCGGCGGCGGTGCAGCCCAGGCCGCCCACCCCGATCGTCGCGAAGGCCGCGATGGAGGCTTTGACCGGCGCTCCAGCGACACCGGCAGCCTGGTACGCGTGAGCCAGGAACAGCGGAATCCAGGTCCACATGGCGTACAGCTCCCACATGTGGCCCAGATATCCGCCGTTGGCCAACCTTAAGGGTCGTTGCGTGAAGGCCCGGCTCATATAGCGCCACCTAAAGGGCGGCGCGGGCACGCGATGCGGGCCCTGCTCGCCGTAGCGCCAGGCGATGAGTCCCCCCACCGCCGCAAGGCCTGACGCCAGATACATCACGGACTCCCACGCCGAGATGCCGCCCAGCGCGCGCAGCAAGTGCGGGGATGCTGACCCCACCGTCAATGCACCCACCAGAATGCCGATCGCGAGGCCGCGGTCTTCCCTGGTCCAGGTGGCGATGATCTTCATGCCCGGAGGGTACACGGCGGCGAGGGCCATGCCGGTGGCGAAGCGGGCAGCCACCGCGCCGCCAAACGAGACATCGAGGAACGGGACCAGCGCATTCACCGCGGCGCCGCCCCATGCGCCGCAGGCCACGACCCGCCGAGGCGGCCAGAGGTCGGGCACGTTGAACAATGCGGAGAGGAGAGCGCCCGCCACGAACCCGAGCTGCACCGCCATGGTGAGCCAGGCCGCTTGGGCTCCGGAGAGGTTCCAGTGCTCCCGCAGGACCGGCGCCACCGCCGACGCTGAGAACCAGAGCCCCATCACGAGCAGCTCGGCGGCGGCGAGCAGCGCGATGGTCCGCCATTTGCCGGCCGCGCCGCCCCCCGGGGCCGCGTCGCCCCCCGGGATCACGTCGTCGGAATCAGGTCTAGCTGCCGGTGTCCGTCGGCTTCCCGCACCTGGCCGGGACGGACGGCGACAGGTCCGGCGAAAGCCGGGCCGTCGTACACGAACGTGTGGTACTCGCCGCGCTCACCTGCGGGATCCAGGCCTTCCGCGATCCCCAGCTCGGTGACGATGTCCGCGTCCAGCTCGCGGCCCAGAAACGGGGCGGCGGCCCGGTGCGCGTCCACGCCCACGATCAGCGCCCGGTAGCCACGTTCGATCACCTCGTAGACCAGTTCAATGGGTGGGTCGCCCCACAGCGGTTCGACGTGTTCGAGGCCCGCCGCTCGCACCCGCATCTCGTACCATTCGCGCACGTCGGCCAAGTGAATGTTGCCGAACACCACGCCGTCGCAGCCCTGACCCTTGAGTTGGTCGAGCAGCGCTTCGAATGCCTGATCAAAGTCATCCGCGCCGGTCGCGGCCTGGAGACAGGTGAGACCGAGTGCGGTGGCCTGTTCCGCGATCAAGGCCGCGCGCACGCCATGGAACCGCACTCGTCCCGTTGCGCGGTCGTACAGGTTGGCCAGGATCTGCACGTCCAGGCCCTCCCGCCGCGCGCGGTCGAGCGCGAGGGTCGAATCCTTGCCACCGCTGCTCATCAGGGCGTAGCTCATGGCGGGGCGAAAGTACCGCGGCGGGAAGAGGGAAGTAAGGTTCGATTGAGGCCGAGGGGCCGCCACCGGTTACCTTCCCCGTCCCACCTTGGGAGTCGCCGATGAACCAGGACCTGCGCTATCCCATTGGACCGTTCACCAAACCGAAATCGTTCAGCGCCGATGATCGGACGCGGGCCATCGAGGAAATCACCCATGCGCCCGCCCTGGTGCGAGAGGCGGTGCGGGGGCTGACGGCGGAGCAGTTGGCCACGTCCTATCGGCCGGGTGGCTGGACCGTGCGCCAGGTGGTGCACCACCTGCCCGACAGCCACATGAATGCGTATGTCCGCTTCAAGCTGGCGCTCACGGAGGACCAGCCGACCATCAAGCCCTACGAGGAGGCGCGCTGGGCCGACTTGCGCGACGCCAACGAGGCGCGCCTCGAGGCCTCGCTCACGCTGCTCGACGTGCTGCACGAACGCTGGGTGATGCTGCTGCGCTCCCTCACGCCCGGCGAGTTTGCCCGCACGCTGAAGCATCCGGAGATCGGAGTGATAGACCTGGACTACCTGGTGGCGATGTACGCCTGGCACGGCCGGCACCACGCCGCGCATATCACCTCCTTGCGGCAGCGCCTGGGATGGGGGTGAGGTCTTGGGCGGACAAAACAGGCCTCTATTCCGGTGCCATGGCAAAGCCCGCCACCTTGAAGTGCCGATCGAACGTGAACGCCCCGGGGATACGCTGGGCCCGCATGACGGCAAAGCTCACGGCGTCGGTGAAGGTGAACGGCTGATCGGCGAACGGGTGAATCCAGTCCGAGAACGCCGCGGCTTGCAAGCGGGCATCCGTGAAGTACTCCCGCACCAGCGGGTCCGCTTTCAGCGTTTGGAGATGCTCCGCCGCCCGCTGGATTCCCAATCCGCGTACCAGGTGCAAGTGTAGCTCGGCCAAGATCAGCTCCGTGACGATGAGTTCCGTCTGTTCGGTCCGGAGCTGCCGGAGGTAGGTGGCCGCTTGGGCGTGGTATTGATCGCGCCGGTGGAACGCGGCGAGCCATGCCCCGGTGTCTACCAGGACGCGGCGAGCCATTACCTCTTCCGTTTGGGCGAGGGCCGCTCCGCGACGCGACGCACGGGCGCCGGTTCCACGGCATAGTCGTCGTGCCGGGTTGAGAGATCCGTGGGCAGGGCGGGGTCATCCATGCTGCCGATGAGTCCGAGGAGCGGGTCCGTGCCGGACAACTCCTGCCCCCAACGCCGAACGGCGGCGCGCACGATTTCCGCCTGGGACAGACCCAGGCGGCCGGCCAGGTCCCTCAGCAGCGCCCGGTCCCGGTCGTCGAGGTAGATCTGAAAGGGGCGCTTATTCATGTATATAACATCATGTAAGAATGCTGTACTCTACATTTATGCGAGCACCGGCGCAAGGGTCGCTGGGCGGGATCGCGGACGGCGACGCCTCGCGCGTGCTTTTGCGCCGGCCTGCGTATTTTCGCGGCCGGTCCGGCGGCCGTGTTGGTGTACCGTGCAGCATGTTGGCGCGTATCCGTTCGGCGGCCGTTCTGGGCATTGATGCCTACCTGGTGGACGTGGAGACTGACATTGCCGGTGGCCTCCCCACCTTCGCGACCGTGGGGCTGCCGCATGGAGCGGTGAAGGAAGGGCGCGAACGCGTCAGCGCGGCCATCGTCAACTCCGGCTTCGAGTTTCCCATCAAGCGGATCACGGTCAACCTGGCTCCGGCCGACGTTCGCAAGGACGGGTCAGCCTTTGATTTGCCCATCGCCCTCGGAATATTGATGGCGACCGGACAGCTAGACGGCGGACCGGTGGAGCATCTGAGCGTGGGGCCACAAGGCCGGGACGCCAGTCCGTCGGTCCGCCGGTCCGCCGGTCCGCCCCGTCCTTCGGACTACCTCATCCTTGGCGAACTCGGCCTGGAGGGGGACATCCGCCCGGTGCGGGGTGCCCTGCCCGTGGCGGTTGCGGCAAAGGCGGCCGGTCTTAAAGGGGTGATCGTACCGGCGCAGAACCTGGCCGAGGCTGGCGTGGTGGACGGGATCGAAGTGTTGGGCGCCGATTCCCTGGCCGGGCTGGTGCGGTTTTTCGGAGATGGGGCGTCGCTGCCGGCCGCGTCCATAGACCGCCGGGCGCTTTTTGGGCATCGGGCGGCGGACGTGGTTGATTTCTCCGAAGTCCGCGGCCAGGAGGTCGCCAAGCGGGCGCTGGAAGTCGCGGCGGCTGGCGCCCACAATGTGCTCATGATTGGCCCGCCGGGCTCCGGCAAGACCATGCTCGCGCGCCGCCTCTCCACCGTCCTGCCGGAGATGAGTCTCGAGGAAGCGTTGGAGACCACCAAGATCCATAGTGTGGCCGGGCTGCTCGCCCCGGGCGCCTCCCTGGTCACGGCCCGTCCGTTCCGCTCGCCCCATCATACCATCAGCGACGCGGGCCTGATCGGAGGCGGATCACATCCGCGGCCCGGGGAGGTGAGCCTGGCGCATGGCGGCGTGTTGTTCCTGGATGAACTTCCGGAGTTCCGCAAGAACGTGCTGGAGGTGCTGCGCCAGCCGCTGGAAGACGGGTTCGTCACCATTTCGCGTGCCGCCCAGTCGCTGTGCTATCCAGCGCGCTTCATGCTCGCGGCCGCCATGAACCCCTGCCCGTGCGGCTGGTACGGCGACCTGAACCGTGGCTGCACCTGTGGATCGGTGGTGGTGGAGCGCTACCTGGCGCGCATCTCCGGGCCGCTGCTTGATCGCATAGACCTTCACCTCGAGGTCCCCGCCGTGCCCTATCGGGACCTCTCGGTGGACCGGAGCGGCGAGCCGAGCGAGGCGATCCGCGAGCGCGTCAATCACGCCCGCCAGATTCAGTTGGAGCGATTCGCGGGACGAACGGGGGTGTTCGCCAACGCGCACATGGCGCCCCGGGACCTGAAGCGGTTCTGCCGTGTGAGTGATGGGGGCGACGCACTGCTCCGGACCGCGATCGGCCGGCTCAAGCTGTCGGCCAGGGCGTATCATCGGGTCCTCAAGATCGGGCGCACCATTGCGGACCTGGCGGGCAGCGCCACCCTTGAACCGGCGCATGTGAGTGAAGCGGTGCAGTACCGGAGCCTGGATCGGGCGACGCGGTGAGACCGGGGCT
The DNA here is from genome assembly GCA_036393515.1 of Gemmatimonadales bacterium. GTDB lineage: Bacteria > Gemmatimonadota > Gemmatimonadetes > Gemmatimonadales > GWC2-71-9 > JACQHC01. The sequence continues at coordinate 14,134 of DASWGV010000052.1, forward strand.
ATTCCTTGGTCAGCTCTCCGTTCAACTCCAGGTAGACCCGCTGGATGGCGCGTGCTCCCTGGCTGGCCCGGAGCGACCAGGTTTCCAACTCCCCAAAACGGGCCTGCTCGGCCGCCTGGTCGCTGCTCAGCCCCGCCTCATGAAGCCGCCGCGCCTCGGCGATCACCTGCTCGATCGCGCGGCGATAGGTCTCGAGCTCTTGTTTCAGCACGGACGGGGCATCCACAAAACCGTGGCCGGGAACGAACAGGTCAACGTCCATGGCCTGGGCCTTCCGGATCATCGCCACCCACTCAGCCGGATAGGCGCTGCGCATTGCCGGGAAGACGCGATTGAGGAACGTCTCGCTCATGAACAGGATCCTCTCGGTCGGCAAATGCACCACCAGGTCACCGCCGGTATGGGCGCGTCCCAGGAAAAGCACCCGGATCTCTGTGTCACCCAGTCGCAGCACTTTCTCGTTCTCGACCAGGTCGGTGGGCAACACGACCGATGGGGCGTCGGCTGGGCGACCGGGGGCGGAGGCGCTTGCGGCCAAGGTCGCCGCTGACGTCGGGTGGGCCAGAAACGCCGCACTCGCGGGGAACGCCGCGTTCCCGGCCGTGTGGTCCCCGTGATCGGAGCAGATGACGACGTGGGTGATGGGTTGGTCCGTAATGCTGGCGATCTCGTCAACCAGGCGTTGGGTTTCCTGGAGGCTTCCCTGACCGTCCGCCACCAGCACCCCCGCCGCGGTCACGACAAACAGGCTCACGGTGGTGAATCGCTCATCCCCGGCGGTGCGGAGCTGCTCGTAGGTGTAGACGCCTGCCGCCAGCCGCCGCACCCGCGGAAAGTCCTGCTCGGTCAGTCCGCGCGCCACGGGGTTCGCGGTGCGGACCACCTGATCCGCGCTGCGCTCTCCGCCACACGCGAGGCTCGCCATGAGGACGAGCAACCCGCCAGCCTGTCGCGCCTGCATGCTTGCCCCCCCGGTGAAGGTTGTACGGCCCGGCCGCCCGATCTCGCGCCCCCTGCGCACCGGGTTCATCTTAACCCGGACCCTCCCTGCGGGCACTGATGGCCGAGCCTGGAACCGACACGATTCTCCTGGTTGACGACGACCCTTCGATCCGCCGGATCGTGGGAGACTACTTCCGCCGCAGGGGGTATGCCGTCAGCGAGGCAGAGAGCGGTGACGCGGGCGCCGCGGCGTACCACCGCGACCGGCACGACGTGGTGATCCTGGACATCAACATGCCAGGGCGTTCCGGGCTCGACGTGTTCGACGAGCTCCGACCCGAGGGCGCGGTGGTGATCTTTCTCACCGGGCATGCTGACGTGACCACGGCGGTCCGGGCCATGCAGCTCGGCGCGGAGAACTTCCTGACCAAGCCGGTGGAGCTGGCTCACCTGGGCGCGGCGGTGGAGCGAGCGCTGGAGAAAGTACGCCTGCGGCGCGAAGTCCGGCGCTTGCGGAGCGGCGTGGGCCAACCGTCCCTGGACGCGGCCCTGGGTTTGTCGCCCGCCATGCAGGCCATCCAGGGAGAGATCGCCGCCATCGCCGAGAGTCAACGCACGTCCGTCTTGATCACCGGGGAGAGCGGGACCGGCAAGGGCCGAGTGGCACGCTTGATTCACGCCCTGTCGCCCCGGGCGACGGGACCGTTCGTCGCTATCAACTGTGGCGGGCTGACCGCGACGTTTCTGGACGACGAGCTGTTTGGGCACGAGCGCGGGGCGTTCACGGACGCCAAGACCTCTAAAGAAGGGCTGTTCGAGGTGGCCGCCGGCGGCACGGTTTTCCTGGACGAGATCGGCGAGCTTCCATTGGAGCTGCAACCGAAGTTGCTCACAGTGCTCGACACCCGGCGCTTCCGGCGGTTGGGGGGAACCCAGGAAATTACGGCGGACGCCCGACTGGTCTCAGCGACTAATCGGGCGATCGACCGGGCGGTGCGAGACGGGAGGTTCCGGGAAGATCTCTACTATCGGGTCGCCGTGTCGGTGGTCCACCTGCCGGCCGTGCGCGAGCGCTCTCGCGAGGACCGGCTTCACCTGTTTCACCAGATGCTGGCGGAGCTGGCTCACGAGCTCCCGGCGGCGCCGGCAGAGCTCGGGTCCGGTGCGTTGGAGCGTCTGGAGGCGTATAGCTGGCCGGGCAACGTGCGCGAGATACGCAATGTGTTGGAGCGCGCCATGATCATGGCGCGAAATGCCCCCGCCATTGACGTCCAGCATCTCCCCAGTGACCTGCGGCGGCGGGGCGGCGTCGGGAAGGCGCAGAAGTCGGCGTCCTTGGAGGAGGTAGAGCGGGAGCACGTGGCTCGAGCCCTCAAACTCCACAACGGCAACCGGAGCCGGGCGGCGAAGGACCTGGGAGTTTCCCGGGTCACTCTGTTGAAGAAGATCCAGAAGTACGGCATCGAAGCCGAGAGCCAGCACCACGAGAAAGCGCATTGACTGTTCAGTTTATTTACACAGCGATCCGCTGATATCGCAGCCGTCCAAAGTGGCCATATTCATTGATGTTACGAAGAAGCACCTTCGAGATACTGTAAGCAATCTTTACACTCATACCGCTGGGCTCACCCCTGTCACTAATCATGTAAACAATTGTTAGTAAAGTAGTTACAGCGCTGTCACCGAGGGCATCAAACGTGCTTTTCTCTAGGCCGACAAGTGAATGTCGGTTACCTGGAGGAAGCGATGCTGGTGCGGTTTGCGGCGGCTGTGACGATGGCTCTGGCGGCAGTGGCGATCATGCCTTGCCAGGTGGAGGCCCAGGGGAAGCAGGCCAGGATTCAGGCTAGCGTGACGGTAGTGAGTAGTCCCTTGCCGCCCGCCACGGCCGACAGTCTCGTGGCGTCGGCGGACCAGGCGACCCTCGACCGCAATTTGCCGTCGGGCGTACGGATCGTGGTCATCCAGCCGCCAGCCCAGGGGGCAGGCGGGGACCGGCCGGTCAGCCGCACCCGCCGCGTTTCGATAGAGTACGTCGGTACTTGAGGCTTCCAATCCTGAAGAATTTGGGGCCCGCAAAGCGGGCCCCTTTTCATTATGTTTCCCCGCCATCCGCTCATCCAGAGCCCCCTTGCCCATCATCGAGTGTGACCCTTGGCGGGAACAGTACTTCCGTACGGTGGCCTGTCCGGCTCATGTGGTTGTCCCGACCGACGACATGGAAGCCTATCGGCTGTTTCCCGCGCACCGGAGGGTCTACAACAAGCTGCTGATTTGCGAGACCCAGGCGATCGAGCACGCCCCGCATGGGATCTGCCCGGCAGCGTTTCCGGTCTTCAGCAAGCCGATCTACAACCTGCTCGGCATGGGCGCGGGCATCGGCGTCATGTGGTCGGTGGAAGACTATGACCGCATGCTGTCTCCGGGTCATTTGTGGATGGCCCTCCTGCAAGGCGAGCACGTCAGCTCCGACGTCGCTGTGGTCGGCGGCGAGCCCGCGTGGTGGAAGCACGCGGTGGGATCGCCGCTGCCCCACGGGGCGTTCGACCGGTGGACCCTGCTGGCGGAGTCGCGGCCGGACCTGGAGGCCTACTGTGGCGCGTGGCTCCGGCGGCACCTGAGCGGCTACACCGGCATGGTGAACCTGGAGACCATCGACGGGCGGATCATCGAATGCCACCTGCGCCTGGCGGATCAGTGGGTAGACCTGCACGGCCCGGGGTGGATGGCCAGCGTGGTGGACCTGTACGCTGAGGGGCGCTGGCGGTTCGGCGATCATGATCGCCGAACCGGTTACAGCGTGGTGCTATTTGGGGAGCATGGGTATTGGCATCGCATTGACGAGGGTCTGGTCGATACATTGAGGCGACACCCCGGGGTCTCCAGCATACAAATCACGTTTCACCCTGACCGGCTGCCCGAGCGCCATGCCATGCCGCCGGGAGGGTTCCGGCTTGCCGTGGTGAACTGTTGGGACCTCTCGGCGGGCCTCGCGGTGCGGGACGAGCTGGCCCAGGGCTTCCAGCGCAACCGCCAAGTGGGTCCAATGGCCGTGACGCCTGGGGATCGCGCCGCGTAGCCACTGGCGCGGTTCCACCACCCTCTGACGGCTGGCGGTGCCCGGCTGCGGGCCGTTACTTATCCGCCCGTGACCGCTCCCCTACCGACGCTCTCACGGCAACTCACGCTGGTGGATGCCGTGATGATCAACGCCGGCACGATGATCGCCTCGGCGATCTTCATCGTGCCGGCCAGCATCGCCCTCGGCTTGCGGGCCCCGGTGCTGATCATCGCGGTGTGGGTGCTGGGTGGCGTCGTGTCTCTTCTAGGCGCGCTGTGCGTGGCGGAGCTGGGTGCCGCGTATCCGGACGAGGGCGGCCAGTTCGTCTACCTGCGGCACGCGTACGGACCGCTGTGGGGCTTCTTGTACGGGTGGGCGGCGACCCTGGTGGTGAACCCGGCGTCCATCGCGGCCATTGCAGTGGGCTTCGCGACTTACCTGGGGTTCTTTCTCCCGCTCTCCGGGACGGGCATCCGGGTGGTCGCGGTGGGATCCATCCTGGCCCTGACGGCGCTGAACGCGGTGGGCGTGCGGCCCGGTGTGCTCACGCAGAATGTGCTGACGGGACTGAAAATCGGCGCGTTGGCCGCTGTGGTTGGCGTGGGCCTGCTGCTGCCCGGCGGCTCGGCGGCCAACTTCAGCCCGGCCATGCCGGCAGCATCAGTCTCCGATCTGGCGGGTCCGCTCGGTGTGGCCATGGTTGCCGTGCTCTGGGCCTACGACGGTTGGATCGAGATCACCTACGTGGGCGGCGAGGTGGTGGATGCCGGGCGGACCCTGCCACGCTCCATTATTCTCTCGACGCTGTTGGTTCTCGGTCTCTACGTCCTGGTGAACCTCGCCTATCTCTATCTGTTGTCGCCCGAGGGCATGGCGGCGTCACCCCTGGTGGCGTCATCCGCGGCGCAGGCGGTGATCGGGTCGGTCGGCGCCAGCCTGGTCGCGATCGCCATCCTGGTTTCCACGCTGGGAGCGAACAACGGCATTGTGTTGACATCGGCCCGCATTCCCTACGCCATGGCCCGCGATGGACTGTTCTTCCAGTGGGCGGCGCGGGTGGACCGCCGATTCGACACGCCGCTCCTCGCGCTGGTGGCCCAGGGTGTCCTGAGTGCGGTGCTGGCCCTGAGCGGCACGTACCAGCAATTGATCACGTACGTGGTGTTCGCCTCGTGGCTCTTTTACGCCATGAGTGCCGCCGCGGTGATTCGTCTGCGGCACAAGGCACCGGGCCTGGCACGGCCGTATCGGGCCTGGGGCTACCCGGTGACGCCGATCGTGTTCATCGGGTTCGCCACCTGGCTGGTGGGCATGACCATCGTGGAAACGCCGATGGAGTCGGCGATTGGGGCGGGCATCGTGCTGGCTGGCGTGCCGGCGTACTGGTACTGGGCCAGGAGGGACGAGGGGGGAGAGCGACGACGGGTGATGACGGACGATGGCGACGGGAGCTAGACGCGGGGAGCGTGGATACGGTGCTCCATATCACGAACGGTGACTCCGCGGTTGACTCCATGCGGGCCGCCGAGCTGAACGGCGATGTCATTCCGTGGCGCGACGCGCTGCACGAGGGCCCGGTGCCGGCGGGCCTCAGCGTGGCGGAGATGCGAGAGGTCCGGGCGCGTTTCATCGCTGAGGCGGGATGGGCGTCTTACCTGGACGCCCTGGCGGATTTCCTGGAGCGCGACGCAGCCATGGACCGGATGTCGGAGCACGACGAAACCGTGCTCTGGTTCGAGCACGACCTGTACGACCAGCTCCAGTTGATCCAGGTGCTGGACCGGATCGCCGATGGCGAAAGCGGTGCGTGGCGCGTGTCCATCGTGATCGTGGGCGACTACCTCGGCCGGCAGCCGCCCGACCGGATGCGGGCGTTGTTCGCCGAGCGCCAACCGGTGACGGCCGCGATGTTGGCGGCGGGGCACATGGCCTGGCGCGCGTTCACCTCACCGGATCCGCGGGTGATCGAGGGTCTACTGGCCGAGGATGTCAAGCGTCAGCCGCTGCCGTTCCTCCAGGCGGCCCTGCGGCGGCACCTGGAGGAATTCCCGGGGGTGGGTCACGGGCTGTCGCGGTCCGAGCACCAGGCGCTCGAAGTGATCGCGGCGGGGGCCAGCTCGCTGGCCGAGGCGTTTGTGGCCGCGCACCACGGGCGGGAGGATCCGGTGTTCCTGGGCGACAGGGTGTTTGCGTGGTATCTGGAACGGCTCGGGCGCGGGGCGGAGCCGCTGGTGGAAGGCGAGGACGGCGCTCCGATCACCGCACCGAGAAGTGGGGAGGACGCGGGCGCGTTCTGGACGCGTCGCGCCGCGGTGACGCCGGCGGGGCGTGCCGTCCTCGATGGATGGCGCGACTGGATCGGGATCGCGGAGCCGGTGCGGTGGCTCGGGGGTGTGGAGCTGCGGGGCCTCGCGACCGCGTGGCGCTGGGATGCGGCGACGGCGTCACTGAGAGGATGAGGACGCCCATCCTCGATCGCCTCAACCTTTCGGGATGGCTTTCCCCGGATCCAGGAACGGCCGCTGCACCACCGTCGCCCCACGCTCCGTGCCCCCCGGCAGGAGCACGGTGAGCCGGGTCCCCAGGTGTGCCGAGGTCGTGGGGACGAACGCGTAGCCGATGTTCTGTTTGAGCCGCGGGGAATACAGCGCGGAGGTGATGTGACCCACGGCATGGCCGCCGGCACGCACCGGCCATTGAGTGGCGTTGAACTCGATAGCCGGCCCCTCGATCTCGACCCCGACCAGCTTGCGCGTCACGCCGGCGGCCTTGATGTGGCGCAACGCTTCCCGCCCGATGAAGTCGCTGCCCTTGGGTTCGTCCACCAGGCGCTCCAGCCCGACCTGGTACACGTTGTTTTCGAGCGTGATGTCCGTCCCCCAGTTCAGAATGCCCGCCTCGATGCGACGGATGTCCGAGGGGCCCGTGGGTCGGAGCTGGTAGGCCTTCCCGGCTGCCATCACGCGCTCCCACAGGTCGTCCCCTTTGCTGCCGTCGCGCAGGTAGATCTCGAACCCCACCTCGCCGGTCCAACCCGTGCGGGTGAGCACCACTGGAATGCCGTCCAGCTCCGTTTCGATAAAGTGGTAATAGGCGAGCTGGCTGGCGTTTTCGCCGAACAGGTCGGCGACCAGCGGCTTGGCCTTGGGTCCCTGTACCTGGAGCGGCGAGACATCCGGCTCGGTGATGGTCACCTGCAATCCGCTTTTCAACGCCACGCCGCGGGCCCACAGGAGGACATCGCTGTCAGCCAGCGCCAGCCAGAAATGGTTCTCGCCCAAACGGAGTAGGACAGGATCGTTGATGATGCCGCCATCTTCCGCGGTGATCACGACGTACTTGCCCTGGCCCACGGCGCAGCGACCCAGATCCCGCGGCGTCAGCATGTTGGTGAACGCGAAGGCGTCCGGGCCGGTGATTTCCACCTGGCGCTCGACCGATACGTCCCACAGGGTAACGTGGTTCACCAGGTGCCAGAATTCCTCCTCCATGTCGGCAAAGCCGATGGGGAAGAGCATGTGGTTGTAGACCGTGTAGGCCCTGGCGCCGTGGCGCTGGGTGGCCTCAAAAAACGGGCTGCGACGCAGCCGGGCGCCGCGTTGGATCAAAGTCATGTCGAACGGTGTGGGCATGTCGCGGAATCTCCTCGCACGGGGAAAGTCGGGGCGGAAAGGTGACGAGGCGAGCGAGAGGTGGCAATGGCGCTCCTCGCCCTTAGCCCGTGACGCGGCTAGTGTTGGGCCGATGCTGCGCCACACTCCCTTCCACGCCCGCACGGCCGCGCTGAATGAGGGCCAGGCCTGGCGCCGGTGGGCCGGCTGTGTCGTGGCCAGCGCCTACGAGCTGCAACACGATCGGGAATATCACGCGATCCGCAGCGCCGCCGCGCTGTTGGACATCTCGCCGCTGCACAAGTACCTGGTCACCGGGCCGGACGCCGCGCGGCTGCTCGATCGGGTGGTGACGCGCGACGTGAGCCGATGCGCGGTCGGTCAGGTGATGTACACGCCGTGGTGCGACGCCCGCGGCAAGCAGATCGACGACGGGACCGTGGCGCGCCTGGGTGAGGTGGCGTTCCGGCTCACGTCGGCCGAGCCCAACCTCCGCTGGCTTCACCTGAACGCCTCGGGGCTCCACGTGGTGCTGGCGGACGAATCCGACTCCGTGGCGGCGCTGGCGGTGCAGGGGCCGGCGTCCCGCGTCATTCTGGAACGCGCCGCAGAGGCCGATCTCTCCGGCCTCAAGTTCTTCCGGCTCACCCGGGCGACCATTCGGGGGATGCCCGTCACGATTTCGCGCACCGGGTACACGGGGGACCTGGGGTATGAAGTCTGGCTGAACACCGCCGATGCCCTCCCACTGTGGGACGCGCTGCTGGAGGCGGGAACCCCATACGGCCTGACCCCAGCCGGAATGCTTGCTCTTGATGTGTCGCGCATCGAGGCGGGCCTGCTGTTGCTCGACGTGGACTATGTGTCGGCACATCGGGCGGTGATCGAGGGCCAAAAGTCCTCCCCGCTCGAGCTCAACCTGGCGTGGACGGTGGCGCTGGAGAAGCCGGCGTTCGTGGGTCGCGCGGCGTTGGCGGACGAGGCACGGCGTGGGGTCGCGTGGCGCCTGGCCGGCGTTGAGGTGGACTGGGTGTCCCTGGAGCGCCTGTTTACCGACGTGGGCCTTCCTCCCAAGCTGCCGATCACGGCCTGGCGCTCCAGCGTGCCGTTGTACGCCGAAGGGGTGCAGGTCGGGTATGCGACCAGTGGCTGTTGGTCGCCGCTCCTGAAACGCTACATCGCGCTGGCGCATCTCGAGGCGCGCTACGCCGCCCCCGGCACAGGGCTCTGGATGGAGGTGACCGTGGAGCACCGGCGGCGGCAGGCGGCGGCGCGCGTCGTACCGACGCCGTTCTTCAATCCCGCGCGGAAGCGCGCCTGACCATGGCCGCCCTCTACGACGCCATCGTGATCGGCGCGGGCCACAACGGGCTGGTCGCCGCCGCGTACCTGGCGCGGGCGGGCAAGCGGGTGCTGGTCCTGGAGCGCCGCGACCGGGTGGGTGGCGCCGCGGTGACTGAGGAGCCGTACCCGGGGTTCAAGTTCTCGGTGTTTTCCTACGTCGTGAGCCTCCTGCGGCCGGAGGTGATCCGCGACCTGGAGCTGCCGCGCCACGGTCTGGAAATCCTGCCGCTGGAAAGCACGCTCACGCCGCTGGCGGAGGGAAACTACCTGGCGACCTGGAGCGATCACGATAAGACACGCCAGGAGCTGTATCGCCACTCGCCGCGGGACGCCGAGGCGTACGACGAGTACGGTCGCCTGATGCTCCAGATGGCGATGGCCGTGAGGCCCATCCTCGGCATGGTGCCGCCGGACCCGGCGGGCCTTTCGCCACGGGACCTGCTCGGTCTGCTGAAACTCGGGCGCCACTTTCGCGGGCTCGGTCCCGATCGATTCCACGCCCTGTACAAGCTCATGACCATGAGCTCGGCGGACTACCTCGAGGAATGGTTCGAGACCGAGGTCCTGAAAGCCACCAAGGCGGCGAGCGGAATCATCGGCACGTTCCTGGGGCCACGTTCACCCGGCACGGCGTACGTACTGCTCCATCATTACATGGGGGAGATTGACGGGGCCTTCCGGGCGTGGGGCTTTGCCCGGGGCGGCACCGGGGCCATCAGCGAGGCGATCGCGAGCGCCGCACGGGAGTTCGGCGCGGAGATCCGCCTCGAGGCGCCGGTGGCCCGCGTTCTGGTGAAGAATGGCCGTGCCCGGAGCGTGGTGCTGGCAAACGGAGACGAGCTCCGCGCCCGGGTGGTCATTTCCGGGCTCGATCCTCGGCGTACGTTCATCGGGCTCTTGGAGGAGGGCACGCTGCCGGAAGAGTTCACCGACGCCATCCGGCGGTTCAAGTTCCGCGGTTCTTCCGGCAAGGTGAATCTCGCGCTCTCGGAGCTGCCCAGCTTCACCTGCCTGCCTGGAGTCGGCCCGCACCTGCGTGGCGCGATCTCGATCAGCCCGAGCGTCGAGTATCTGGAGCGGGCGTACGACGACGCCAAATACGGCGCTTACTCCCGGCGCCCATACATGGACGTGGTGATTCCTTCCATGATCGATCCCGGCATGGCGCCACCGGGCCGGCACGTGATGTCCATCTTCGTCCAGTACGCACCCTATCAGCTCACCGGCGGGTGGACCGATGCCCGGCGCGAGGCGTTTGGTGACGCGGTGATCGACACCCTGGCGCAGTATGCGCCGAACCTGCCCAGCGCGATTCTGCACCGGCAGGTGATCACCCCGGCGGATATCGAGCGCATCACGGGCTTGAGTGAGGGGAACATCTTCCAGGGCGAGCTGTCGCTGCATCAGCTGTTCTTCCTGCGCCCGGCGCCCGCCTGGTCCCGCTACCGAACGCCGGTGCGCGGACTGTACCAGTGCGGCGCGGGCACGCATCCCGGCGGCGGCATCATGGGCGCGTCCGGCCGCCTGGCGGCCGGCGCCGTACTGGCCGACGGCGTCTGATGTACGACGCCATCGTGATTGGCGGCGGGCCCAACGGCCTGGTGGCGGCGAGCTACCTGGCCGGCACTGGGCGGAGGGTGCTGGTGCTGGAGCGCGGGGCGGGCGATGAGGACGTGCGCCCGGACGCAGGCTGGGTCCCGGCGCCGGTGGTGAAGGACCTGGCGCTCGAGAGGTTCGGGTGGACCCACCCGGCGGCCGACCCATGGCTCACCATTCCGCTGCCGGTGGGTGGGACGCTGGAGCTTCGCCGCGACGTGGCGGCGTCGGCACAGGCCATCCGCGTGGTCAGTCCGGGAGATGCCGCCCGGTGGCCCGAGTTCTGCGCGCGAATGGCCCGGCTGGCCCGGTTCCTCGAGGGCCTCTACCTCTCCCCTCCGCCGGATCCCACCGGCGGCTCACTCAGCGATCTGCTGGTGCTTGGGGGCGTCGCGGCGCGAGCGCGGGGCCTGGGGCGTGAGGGCATGACGGATCTGCTGCGCACCTTTCCCATGTCGGTCGGTGAGCTGCTGGACGACTGGTTCGAGACTGATGCGCTGAAGGGGGCGCTGGCAGCCATCGCCGTCCGGGGAATGACCCAGGGCCCGCGGAGTGGCGGGACCGCGTTCGGGCTGCTCCACCACCACGTGGGGAGCCCCCCCGGCGTGTTCGACGCGGGGAGTGGCGGCGTGCGCTCAGCGCTACTGGCGGTGGCGCAGGACCGGGGCGTGATGGTGCGGGGCGGTGCGGAGGTCGCCCGGATTCTCACGACCGGCGATCGGGCGCGCGGCGTGGCGCTCGCCAGTGGAGAAGCGATCGAGGGACGGGTCGTGTTATCGAGTGCGGACCCCGATCACACGTTTCAGAAGCTGGTGGACCAGGACCTGCTCTCCCCTGAGTTTCGTCGGGCGGTGGCGAATATCAAGTTCCGCGGGTCTCGCGCGCTGATCTCGCTCGTCCTGGCGTCGCGCCCCCCCTTTGACCTCCTGTGTGTGACGCCGAGTCTGGAATACCTGGAGCGCGCGTATGACGATGCAAAGTACGCCACCGTGTCCGCGCGTCCCATGCTCGAGGTACGATATAGGGGCGCTACCAGAGGGGGCGGGCACCGGGTCACGGCGTACGCCCAGTACGCACCGTACAAGCTGCGGGCCGGCGCGTGGGGCGACGCGGAGCGCAACGCGCTGGCTGACTTCGCGGTGGAAGCATTGGCGGCGCACGCGCCAACCCTGGCGGGAGCGGTGCTGCAGCGCGCCGTGCTGGCCCCGCCCGACCTGGAAGCGGCCTTGGGGCTGACGGAGGGCCACCTGTACCACGGTGAGCTGACGCTGGACCAGATCCTCTTCATGCGGCCGGTGCCGGGCTGGGCCCGGTATCGCACGCCGGTCCTCGGCCTGTATCTGTGTGGCGCGGGGGCCCATCCGGGCGGCGGGATCATGGGCGCCGCGGGGTACAACGCGGCGCGGGTGGTCCTGGGGGATCCACTGGAGGGAGGATGAGTGGTCGGTCTATTTCCCCATCGCCTTCCGAATTGCCTCCACCGCCTTCTCCGCCCGCCAGTCCACCACTCGGCGCCCCCACGCGATGGCGCTGTCGGCCGGGGCGAGATCTACGCCGTTGATCGAGAACTTGCCGGCGGCGATGCGCTCCTGCATGCGCACGGTCGTCGGGTCCACCACCATCATGCTGGACGTGATCTGGAAGTCGTCGTGCAGACCCTGGTCCACCTGGTGCACGCCCTGCGATTCCAGCCAGCGGTAGACGCCGGGATAGTCGTAGTACTCAGGGATGTAGTGAATGGACACGCCGCTCCCGGCCCATTCGCCCTTGAGCCGCTCCGCCACCGCCCGCATGCCCGCCTGGTTCCCGCCGCTGTCTCCAATGAGGATCACCTGGGTGAACCCGTGCTGACGGAGGCTATTGGCGATGTCCATGAGGAGGCGCTGGAAGGTGTCGTCTGAGAGGCTGATGGTGCCGGGGTAACGCATGTGCCCTGACGGAGGATTGATGGTGCCTTCCGGCACGAAAGGGACGATCGGCGCCACCAGGGCATCACCCAACTTGCGCGCGATGGCTTCAGTGGTGGCCCGCAGCACGACGTTGTGTTTGTCGAGCACCAGGTAGGGGCCATTCTGCTCGATGCCGCCGGTGGCGACGATGACGGTCTTCTTCCCCGCGCGAATGGCGTCCCGCACCTCGAGCCAGGTGAGCTCCTGAAGGAACACCGAGGCGCGGGCCGGGATAGGCCGCGGCATGTTGGGGTCCGGATTGGTCCCCGCCTGCGAGGCGCCGGGCGTTTGCGCGGCAAGGGGAGCGAGCGAGACGGCCAACGCCGCAACCGACGATCGCAGGGCGCGAATGTGCCACGTCATGGTGTGCCTTTCCCGTGCGCGCCTACCCGTCAGGGCGAACGGCGCGGAACGAATTCCCAGTGGGTGGTGACGGTCGCGGTAACCTCGAGCATCTCCGGCGTGATGGGTGTCTCGGCCATGGCCATGGACACATCCCGCCCGGTCCTCATGAGGCGCGGGGCGACGAACTCGCCCGTGCCGGCCTGGAGCAAGCTGCTCAGCGTGCCATCCGCGGCCCGCGCAATCGCCTCCGCTTCCGCGCGCGCCGCCCGTACCGCCAGCTCGACGGCTTGCAGCCGCGCGGCTTCGCGGCGGGTCGACTCAAAGCTCAAGCCGGAGACCCGGTTGGCCCCCGCCGCCAGCGCCGCGTCAATGACTCGGCCGACGCGGCTGAGATCGTGCACCCGAGCTTCGACCGCGCCGCGCACGGAGTAGCCGATGGGCCGGTTCCGTTCGCGGTCATACTCCGGCTGGACCGTGTAGCCGATGGTCGGCAGCGACTCAGCGGGGAAGCCGAGCGACCGCAGGGCCTCGCGTACCGCCGTCGCGATCCGGGCATGCTCCGCGCCCGCGCGGGCGGCGTCGGCGTTCCGGGTCTCCACGCCCAGGTGCACCACGGCGTAGTCCGGCGCCAGGTCCACCGATCGAGAGGCGGTCACGACGATCTCCCGCGGAGGCCGCTCCGGCGGCGTCTGGGCCAGGGCCACTCCGGGCACTGTTCCGATGACCAGCGCGAGCAATCGGCTCACCCCTCTATCCTCCTGGTTGCGTCCTCCATACGCCCGACCCTCACCCCCAACGCCCGGTACCCTCACCGCAGTCCCGGCCGCCCCACCATCCCCACCGGCTCCCCTTCGCTCATTGCCGGCGTCCCGACGATATAGAGTACCTCCCCGCCAAAGGGCGAGCGAATCTCCGCTAACCGGACCCCGAAGACATCGGAAACGTAGCCCAACACGGTCCCCTCCTGCACCGTCTGACCGCGCTCCACGGCGGGCTGCCACACGCCGGTGTGCGGGCTCCGCAGGACTTCGGTCTGCTCGAACCAGATCGGGGCGCGGACCAGCTCGGCCATCCCCGGGAGCATGCGCAAGTATCGGAGCAGCCGGAACACTCCGTCCACGTTCCGTTCGATCATGTCCTCCGCCGGCTCTCCAAGATATCCCGTCTCGGTCGTGATAGCCGGTTTGCCCCGGATGTGCGCCGTGTTCTGCGTGTAGAGGGACGCCGCCGGGTCTCGAGGCCGCTCGGTATCCACGATGATGTGGTCATGGCCCCACGCCAGTGCCATCTCGCGTCCGATGGAGTCGGCCCGCGAGTCGAGCCCCAGCTTGTTCCAGTAGGTATAGGGCCGAAGCGATTCGTTGCCGTCACCGGCGTGCATATCCACCAGATAGTCGGAGCGCTGGATGATCTCCCGCGTGATCGCCCACGCGATGCGTTCCGAAACCGTCCCATCGGTCTTCCCGGGGTAGACGCGGTTCAGGTTTTTCCCGTCCACCGGACTGTAATAGATGGTGCGCGCCAGAAAGGACGGCAGGTTGGCCACGTGGACCAGCAGCAGCGTGCCGCGGAGAGAGGTCGGGTCAAGGCGCACGCGGACGCGGTGGAGCGCGAGAATGGGCGCCACTTCGGAGCCGTGCGTGCCGGCAACGAGCGCCAGGGTCGGCCCGGCGGAGGTTCCCCGTACGATGGTGATGGGGATTCGCGTGCCCGCGTCAACGCCCGGGGGGACGTCAATCCACCCGGAGGCGAGCCGACCGGCCGCCGCCGTCGTCGTCCCAATCGTCAGCGGAGCCTGCTGCGCGCGCCCCCGGAGCGGCAACAGACACAACGCCGTGGTTGCCAGCCCCGCTACCAAACGGCGATGATCTGGTCCGCCCAGGCGTCGCGGGCGTGCTACAGTGCGGAGCAGCGGCGATCTTGACATAGCGGTCCCCGAGCGTAGTTCACACCCTCGTTTATCATCGAAAGCTGGCCTCGGCAAGGTCACCCCCGACATCGTGTTGATGTTGCGTTGACGGCGGTGGCCCAGTGTTTCACCGGATGAGCCGGGGAGACCCGCGCGTCGCGAGCCGGATGGGCACGTAGCGAAGCGAGGCTCCCGAGCTGCGGTCTCTCCCCTCATCCCTTTCATCCCTCTCCGTCCCCCCTTATTCATTCAGCATCATGACCGCGCCCGCCGTCTGGTCCCGTCCCGGTCTCGACGCCCTGCTCGCTTCCTTCTCCTCCGTGTTGGTCGGGTACTCCGGGGGTGTGGACTCGGCGCTGGTCGCGGTGCTGGCGCGGCGTGCGCTGGGGCGCGACCGGCTGCTTGCCGCCATCGGGACCAGCGCTTCGCTGCCCGACGCCCAGCGCACCCAGGCACTGGACATCGCCCAGGCGTTCGACGTTCCGGTCCTCGAGGTGCCGACCAGCGAGCTGGACGACGCGAATTACGTCGCCAACCGGCCGGACCGCTGCTACTTCTGCAAGCGGGAATTGTGGAGCAAGCTCGCCGCCGTGGCGCGGGCGCGCGGTCTGGCGGTCGTGGTGGACGGCACCCATGCGGACGATGTCGGCGAGCACCGGCCGGGTATGCGGGCGGCCCGCGAGTCACAGATCCGTTCTCCCCTCGCAGAAGCGGGTCTCACCAAGGTGGATGTTCGCACCATGGCCCGAGCGCTCGGGATCCCGATCTGGGATGCGCCCGCGGCCCCGTGCCTGTCGAGCCGCGTGCGGTACGGGCTCAGCGTGACCCCGGAGCGGTTGCGCCAGGTGGAACGCGGCGAAGCGATCCTGCGGGGCGCCGGGGTGCGTGGCGATCTCCGGGTCCGGCACCGGGGCCTGGAGGCTCGGATCGAAGTGCTTCCGGTCGAGTTCGACCGGGTGCGGGCCAACGCGACGGAGATCGGTAGCGCGCTGCTGGAGCTGGGCTTTTCGCTGGTCACGCTCGATCTGGAGGGCTACCGCCGGGGGAGCCTCCTCGCGGGCGGCCAATCCAGGTTCGAAGTGCTGGCGCCGCCCGCCTGACGCCGTGCGCCTGTTCGTGGCGGTAAACCTGCCCGACGAGGTCCGGCACGCGCTCTGGGAGGCCGCCGCGCCCGCGCGCCGTCCCGATCCGCCGGTTCGGTGGGTAAGGCCCGACGGGATGCATCTCACCCTGAAGTTCCTGGGCGAGGTCGAACCTACTCGGGAGTCGGAGATTGGTGATGCCATCGAGCTGGCCGCTGCTGGCGCCCGGCCATTCACGCTCCGAATCGAGGGGTTTGGGGTATTTCCTAACGCGTCACGACCCCGGGTCATCTGGGCGGGCTGCGAGCCCGTTCCTCAGCTCGAGGTGTTACAGCATCGCGTGGAACAGGAGATGGAGCGCCTGGGATTCCCACTGGAGGGCCGGCCGTTTCGGCCCCATCTCACACTGGGCCGCGCCCGCGACGGTGCGCCGCCGGCCCGCCTGGCGGCGGTGGCGGAGGCCCTGGAGGAGCTCACCTACTCGGCCGATGTGGTGGTCCGATCGGTGGACCTGATGGAGAGCCAACTGTCGGCCGCGGGCGCGCGACATACTCGGCGCCAGGCCGCGACGCTCGGAGCGTGATGCTGAAGAACGCGTTGGCGGCCCTCGGGTGCATGACTCTCCTGGTGGTGGGCGGGGCCGTCGGCTGGCGCTATCGCGACCAGGTGGCCGGGCTGGTGCGGTCCGCGCGTGAACCGCAGGCGAGCACGCCGGCTCCCGTCGGCCCCTCTGCCGCCCCCGGCCCTTCCGGCGGGCAACAGTCGTCGCCACCCGCGCCCAGTCGCTCGGCGCGGCGACCGGTGCAGGGATCGCCGTCGCCTATCGGCGGGCCCAGCGAGGCCGCGCTCCGCAGCGCGCAACGGAAGCAAGCTTCCATGGAGCGTTCAGGCGGTCCGGTGACGGTGACGCTCTCCGCCGCGGAAATGGCCTCGCTCATTCAAGAGGGGCTGGGCCCCGCGGGGCGGCAGGCATTGGATTCCGTTGAAGTGGTCCTGCATCCAGGTCGCCTGGAGCTCCGTGCCGTCCTGGTGATCGAAAGCCTGCGCGGCGTGCTGGGCCCATTCGCCGGGATGCTCCAGGACCACGAACGCATGCGGGCGTCCGGACCGGCGCGCGTGGCCGGGCCCGGCATGGCGGCGTGGGAGCCGGATTCCTTCATCGTCCGCGCGTTTCCTTTTCCTCAAGGGTTCGTGCCGCCGCTGGTGGATCGGTTGACCGGCGGGCAGAACGGCAGGGTGCCGATCCGGGTCCCATCGACGGTAGGAGACCTGCGGATCAGCCCCGCCGGGGTCACCTTCTACCGGCGCGAGGAGCGATGAGCCGCCGAGTGCTGGTGGTGGATGACGAGAAGGGTGTGCGTGAGGCGTTGCGCCAGCTCCTGGAGTACGAAGGGGCAGATGTGCGGACCGTTGCCTCCGGCGCCGAAGCGCTCGGGGCCTATCACGAGTTCCATCCCCATTTGGTGCTCCTGGACGTCAAGATGGCCGGGATGGACGGCCTGGAAACTCTGGTGAAGATCCGGGAACACGATCCCCGCGCTCACGTGGTCATGATCTCCGGGCACGGCACTATCCAGACCGCGGTTGAAGCGACGCAGCGCGGCGCGTACGACTTCCTGGAGAAGCCGCTTGACACCGACCGCATCCTGCTCACGCTCAAACGCACCTTCGCGCATCTCGATCTGGCGAGCGAAAACGAGCGCCTCAAGTCGTCCCTGGGTGAGGCGCATCAGATGGTCGGGAAGTCGTCCGCGATTCGGGATCTTCTGCAGCGGGTCGACAAGGTGGCGCCGACAGCGGCGCGGGTGCTGATTGTGGGCGAGAACGGGAGCGGGAAGGAGCTGGTCGCCCGGGCCATCCATCGCGCGTCCCCGCGCGCCGACCGGCCATTTGTCGAGGTCAACTGCGCGGCCATCCCCAGCGAGTTGATCGAGAGCGAGCTGTTCGGACACATGAAGGGGTCGTTTACCGGCGCGGTGGCGGACCGGCCGGGCAAGTTCGAGCAGGCCGACAGCGGGACGCTGTTCCTGGACGAGGTCGGTGATATGAGCCTCGCCGCTCAGGCCAAGGTGTTGCGCGTGCTTCAGGATGGCGTGGTGACGCGGATCGGGGCGACCAAGTCGGTCCAGGTGGATGTGCGAGTGATCGCGGCGACCAACAAGACGCCGGAAGACGAGATCACCGCGGGGCGGTTTCGGGAAGATCTCTACTATCGGCTGAACGTGGTGCCGGTCGCCGTGCCACCCCTCCGGCAGCGGCGGGAGGACATTCCCCTGCTGGTGGACCACTTCCTGAAGGCGCTGGTTCCCGAGGCCGGCGCGGCCCGACGGCGGATGATGCCGGAGGCCGTGGCCGCGCTGGCCGGCCGGGATTGGCCGGGCAACGTGCGCGAGCTGCGCAACGCGGTCGAGCGCCTGGTCATCCTCGCGGCGGGTGAGGAGATCACGGCCGCCGACGTGGCCGCAATGGTGGGGGCGCCTGCGGAGGCCGCAGTCGGCGCCCTGCTCACCTGTGCCACCTTTGAACAGTTCAAGCAGGAGGCCGAGCGGTCGTTTCTCACGGCCAAGTTGGCGGAGAACGACTGGAACGTGAGCGAGACGGCGCGCAAGCTCGACATGCCGCGCAGTAACCTGTACAAGAAGATCGAGAAATACGGGTTAGAGCGGCGGCCCTAAAACCACCGACGTTTGCCAACGGGGCCCCGTGCCTCCATCCTATCCGCTCCCTCACTCGCGGCACGGACGGCCTTCATGACGGCACCAGCGGCATCCGCTCCGAACGACGCGGCATCACCCTCCCGCAATCGCTGGTGGCAGCTGATCGTGGGCATCATCTGCATGTCCATGATCGCCAACCTCCAGTACGGTTGGACGCTGTTCGTCAATCCGATCGACGAGAAATACCAATGGGGTCGTGCCGCCATCCAGGTGGCCTTCACCCTGTTTGTGCTCACCGAAACCTGGCTGGTGCCCATCGAGGGGTACCTGGTGGATCGCTTCGGTCCCAAGATCGTTGTGGTCTGTGCTTCCCTCCTGGTCGGGGCGGCCTGGGTGCTCAACTCGGTGGCCGACTCGCTGCCGCTGCTTTACTTGGCGGCCGTGATCGGCGGCATTGGCGCGGGCGCGGTCTACGGCACCTGTGTGGGCAACGCGCTGAAATGGTTCCCCGATCGCCGAGGGTTTGCCGCCGGTCTCACGGCCATGGGATTCGGCGCGGGCTCGGCGCTCACCGTGGTGCCGATCGCCAACATGATCCGGCTGCATGGGTACGAGGCGACGTTCCTGTGGTTCGGTCTGGGGCAGGGCGTCGTGGTCTTTGCGCTCGGCTGGTTGCTCCGGCAGCCGCCGGCTGGGTTCAGTGTTCGCTCACCGGCGAGAGGCGTCCGGGTTTCGCGCGGACCGGACCGCACGCCGGGGGAAATGGTCCGATCGCCGGCGTTCTGGGTGATGTATCTGATGTTCGTCCTGATGGCGGTGGGCGGTCTGATGGCAACCGCGCAGCTCGCCCCCATCGCGAGAGATTTCCAGGTCGCCGACGTTCCCGTGAGCCTGCTCGGCCTCACCTTGCCGGCGCTCACCTTCGCGCTGTCCATTGATCGGGTGTTGAATGGAGTGACCCGGCCCTTCTTCGGCTGGGTCTCGGATCACATCGGGCGTGAAAACACCATGTTCATGGCCTTCGCACTGGAGGCCGTGGGCATTCTGTTGCTCAGCCAATTCGGCCGGAGCCCGGTCGCGTTCGTCGCCTTGAGTGGTCTGGTGTTCTTTGCCTGGGGCGAGATCTACAGTCTCTTCCCCGCCACCTGCGCCGACACCTTTGGCGTCCGGTTCGCCGCCGCGAACGCCGGCTTGCTGTACACGGCCAAGGGCACGGCGTCGCTCCTGGTGCCCGTGACCAGCGTGATCGCGGCCTCGAGCGGCGGCTGGCAATCGGTGTTCGTCGCGGCGGCGGTGATGAACCTGGCGGCGGCGGTCCTGGCCCTCGTGGCCCTCAAGCCCCTGTGCCGGCGCGCCAAGGCGGGACCGGTCGGAGTGATGGCACCGGCCCCGTGAGGATCGCCGTGGTTGGCGCCGGGGCCATCGGCGGCTACCTGGGGGCCCTGCTCGCGGCCGGCGGGGAGGAGGTCACTTTCATCGCGCGCGGCGCCAACCTGGAGGCGATCCGTCGCTCCGGCATGAAGGTCACCCTGGAGGATGGTCGCGAAGTGACCGGCAGGGGTGCGGCGATCATGAGCATGGGCGAGGCCGGCGCGCAGGACATCGTGTTGCTTACGGTCAAGGCGCACCAGGTCGCGGCCGTGGCACCGGAGATCCGCCAGCTGTGTCACGAACGGACCACCATCGTCACGATGCAGAACGGAATCCCCTGGTGGTACTTCTACCGGCACGGGGGCGAGCACGACGGGAAGCCGGTGCACTCTGCCGACCCTGACGGGACCATCGGGCGTCACCTCGACCCGGCGCGGGTGGTGGGCAGCGTGGTGTATCCCGCCGCCAATTTGGTGGCTCCGGGAATGGTGCACGTGGTGGAAGGCCGGCGGTTCAGTCTGGGCGAGCCGGACGGCACCACCACGCCGCGGATCGAGGCCATTGCGGCCAGTCTCACCAAGGCCGGTTTCAAGGCACCGATCACCCGTGACATTCGCGGGGAGGTCTGGCTCAAACTGCTGGGCAACCTGAGCTTCAATCCCATCAGCGCGCTCACCCGGGCGACGCTGGCGGATCTGGTACAGTTTCCGCTGACGCGCACGTTGTGCGTCGAGATGATGCGTGAAGCGGAAGCGGTCGCCGGGCGGCTGGGGATTAAGCTGAAAGTCTCCATCGAACGGCGGATGGCCGGGGCCGAGAAGGTAGGGGCGCACAAGACGTCCATGTTACAGGACGTCGAGGCGGGGAAGGCCATCGAGCTCGAGGCGCTGGTCGGCGCCGTGGTGGAGTTGGGCCGGCTGACCGTGACGCCGACGCCGCACATCGACTCGGTGTATGCGTGTGCCGCCCTGCTGGCCAAAACACTGGCGCCCGCCGCGCCAAGCAGGCCCGCGAGGGGCGCATGACCGATTCGGCATCGACGATCATGGAGCTACTGCGCGGCGGCGTGGCCGACGCGCCGGCCCTGAGCGCCCCCGGCGGGACGCCGCTCACTTATCACGCCCTGCGCGCGCTGGTGGCCGAGACGCTCGACGCGCTGGCCGGGCGTGGCCTTGGACGGAACGACCGGGTGGCGATCGTGCTGGATAACGGCCCCGGGATGGCGGCGGCGTTCATGACCATCGCCGCCGGGGCCACCGCCGCGCCGCTGAATCCCGCCTACCGTGCCGAGGAGTTCGAGTTCTACCTCGCCGATCTTCAGGCCCGGCTCTTGATCGTGGGCCGGGACGCGACCTCGCCGGCGGTGGACGTGGCGGGCAGGCTCGGCATCCCGGTCGCCCGGCTGGTGCCTCGTCCCGAGCGCGGGGCAGGGAGCTTCGCGCTGGAGTTTTCCGGGCCAAGTTCGGCGCCTCGCGTGCCGGCGGAGGCCACTCGGGAGGAGGACGTCGCCCTGGTGCTCCACACCTCCGGCACCACGTCGCGGCCCAAGATGGTGCCCCTGTTACAGCGCAATGTCTGCGCATCGGCCCGGAACATCCGGAGCACGCTGCGATTGTCCTCGGAAGACCGCGGCCTGGTCGTTATGCCGCTCTTCCACATTCATGGCCTGATGGCGGCCCTCCTGGCACCGCTCTCCGCCGGGGGAGAGGTGTGCTGCACGCCGGGGTTCAATGCGCTCAAGTTCTTCGCCTGGCTGGGGGAGGTGCGGCCCACCTGGTACACCGCGGTGCCGACCATGCATCAGGCCATCCTTGCCCGGTCCTCCCGGAACGCCGACGCGATCAAGGGCAGCCGTCTCCGGTTCGTTCGCTCATCGTCGTCCGCTCTTCCGACCACGGTGATTCAGCAGCTGGAAGCCACCTTCGGCGCGCCGGTCATCGAGTCGTATGGCATGACGGAGGCAGCGCACCAGATGGCCAGCAATCCGCTGCCACCGGGCCGGCGCAAGCCCGGCACCGTGGGAACCCAGGCCGGACCGGAAGTGCAGGTGGTGGACGAGCAGGGCGATCCTCTGGCGGCGGGCAGGAGTGGAGAGATCGTGATCCGCGGCGATAACGTGATGGGCGGCTACGAAAGCAACCCCGCGGCCAACGCCACCGCGTTCATCAAGGGGTGGTTCCGGACCGGCGACCAGGGCGTGCTGGATGGTGACGGCTACCTCAGCATTACGGGCCGGCTCAAAGAGATCATCAATCGGGGCGGTGAGAAGGTCTCCCCCCGCGAGGTGGACGAGATCATCATGGGGCACCCGGCCGTCCATCAGTGCGTGACGTTCGCGATGCCGCACGACATGCTGGGTGAGGAGGTCGCGGCGGCGGTGGTGCTGAAGGAAGGCGCGGCGGCCACCGACAAGGAGCTGCGCCAGTTTGCCGCGGGACGGCTGGCGGATTTCAAGGTGCCGCGGAAGATCCTGCTGGTGAAGGAGATCCCGGTAGGCCCGACCGGCAAGCTCCAGCGGATCGGGTTGGCCAAGACGTTGGGTCTCGGCTGATCCCGGTCACCCGAACTTCACCCCCTGCGCCAGCGGCAGCTCCGCACTCCAGTTGATGGTATTGGTCTGGCGCCTCATGTAGGCTTTCCAGGCGTCCGAACCCGACTCCCGCCCGCCGCCGGTGTCCTTCTCCCCGCCGAATGCGCCACCGATCTCCGCCCCGCTGGTCCCGATATTCACGTTGGCGATCCCGCAGTCGCTCCCACGGGCCGACAGGAACAGCTCCATCTCCCGTATGTGCTCCGTGAAGATCGCCGACGACAGACCCTGGGGGACGCCGTTGTGCGACGCGATGGCCTCGTGCAGCTCGTCCACCGACCGGTCGGGGCCGGATGACGCCCCGCCGTACCCGATGACATACAGGATGGGAGCAAAGGTCTCCTCCTGCACGATGGCGTACGCGTTCCTTGCCAGGGCGATACACGGCCGCACGTAGTGCCCGCCCGGGTACTCGGGCCCGTTCAACGGCTCGCCGCCGTACACCACCTCGCCACCCTCGCCCCGCACCCGGTCCACAGCCCGCTGGAGGTCGGCCACGGCATCTCGCGTGACCACCGGCCCCATGAGCGTTCCGGGGTCCCGCGGGTCGCCCACCTTGATGCCCTGGTACGCCTGGACCAGCCGCTCGACCAGACCGGCCTTGATGGATTCGTGCACGATGATCCGTCGGGTGCTGGTGCACCGTTGCCCGGCGGTCCCAACCGCCCCAAAGAGAATGGCGCGCACGGCCAGGTCCAGATTGGCGTGCGGCGTCACAATGATGGCGTTGTTGCCGCCCAGCTCCAGGATGGTCCGGCCGAACCGGCCGCCGACGATCTCCGCCACCCGGCGTCCCACCGGGCAACTGCCGGTGGCCGAGACCAGTGGGATCCGGCGGTCGTGCAGCAGCCGCTCTCCCACGGTCGCGCCTTTGCCCACCACCAGAGAGAAGATCGCCGGGTCCACATCGTTCTCGCGGCACACCCCCTCGGCGATCTTGGTCACCGCGATCGCGGTCAGGGGCGTCTTACTCGCCGGCTTCCACAACGTGGCGTCCCCGCAGACGGCGGCGAGCGCGGCGTTCCAGCTCCAGACCGCCACCGGAAAGTTGAAGGCGCTGATCACTCCCACCACCCCGAGGGGATGCCACTGCTCGTACATGCGGTGGTCGGGCCGTTCGGAGTGCATGGCGAGGCCGTAGAGCTGGCGGCTGAGCCCGTTGGCGAAGTCACAGATGTCAATCATCTCCTGGACCTCGCCCTCACCCTCCGTGGCGATCTTCCCCATTTCGAGGGTGACCAGCGCGCCCAGCTCGGGTTTCCGCTCTCGCAGCCGGTTGCCGAGCTGCCGGACCAGCTCGCCCCGCTTGGGGGCCGGCACGGTCCGCCACGAAAGGAACGCCCGGTGGGCCCGGTCCACCAGCCGGTCGTACTCGCGCTCCGTCGCCTGGCGGACGGTGGCGACGCGGGAGCCGTCAATGGGCGTGATCACCTCCAGCTCCGGTCCGGAGCCGATCCACTCGCCGGCGAATCCTCCGGCATTGGTCTCCTCGATACCAAGGGTTCCGAGGAACGCGTGCGTCAGGGTGGAGGCCATGGAATTCGTCCCAGTCAGCGTTCAGGATCGGCGTGCCGCACCTGCATCATATCGTGGCGGGCGGCAGAGCGGCAGACGCGGCTGCGTTCGTTCTCACTCATCTCGCGTCGTTTTGCCTACCACCGGCGGCCCGATCGTCCCCATTCTCCTCCATGGCCCACCAATCTGTAGCCGTCATTCTGAGTGTGAGCGGCATGGTGCTGGATTCGGAAGCGCTGGCGGATCTTCCGCTGGCGCGCTTGGTGCGCGCGGAGTTCGCGCGGGGAGACCACGCCGGCTGCGTGGCGGCCACCCTGGAGCATGACTGCGATTCCGCGGACCTGGCCGCCGCCCTCCGGGGCTGGGCGGCGGGTCGGGGGTGGTCCGTCACAGTTGCGCCCCTATCGGGCCGTCGCTAACGTACCGTGCGTGACGGTGCACTTAGGGTCCGTGAGTCTCCGCGCGCGGAGAACGGCGCTCCGCACCGCTGGTGTCCCCTCCCGCATGAAATCACGCTCGCAACAATGTCGTTCCTGGCCGGCGCGGATGCACCGCCGGTTTCCCTAGACCACTGGGCGGAGGCGCCTATGGGCATGCGCGTCGGTTCAGTGCGTAGGGCGTCGCTGGATGAAGGATCCCTCGACCAGTACCTGCGCGAAATCAGCCAGTACCCGCTGATCTCGCGGGAGGACGAAGTAAGTCTGGCGCAGCGCATCAGGACGGGCTGCCCTGAGTCCCTCGACAAACTGGTCCGCAGCAACCTGCGCTTCGTCGTCTCGGTCGCCAAGAAGTACCAGAATCAGGGGGTGACGCTCTCGGATCTCATCAACGAGGGCAACCTGGGTCTGATCCGTGCGGCTCACAAGTTCGACGAGACCAAGGGCATCAAGTTCATCTCCTACGCGGTCTGGTGGATCCGGCAGGCCATTCTTCAGGCGTTGGCCGAGCAGAGCCGCATTGTGCGGGTGCCGCTGAATCGCGCGGGCACGCTGCATCGGATCGGGAAGCGATCCTCGGCGTTGCTCCAGGAGTTGGGTCGGGAGCCCACGGTGGAGGAAATCGCCGAGGGGATGGACATCTCCGAGGAAGAGGTCGCCAAGACCCTCTCCATCTCCCAGAGCCACCTCTCGCTCGACGCCCCCCTCACCCCGGGGGAAGACAACAAGCTGCTGGACTACCTCCCCGACACGCAGAATCCCGGCCCGGACGACGAGACCTTCGAGCACGCGCTCACGGAGTCCATCGAAGACGTCCTGTCCACGCTGAAGGAGCGTGAAGCCAAGATCCTCCGGCTCTACTTTGGGTTGGATGGACAGGAACCCATGACCCTGGAGGAAATCGGCAGTCTCCTGGGGATCACCAGGGAACGGGTCCGGCAGATCAAGGAAAAGGCGCTGGCGCGTTTGCGACACGTGAGCCGGGCGGGGGGATTGGCCTCCTTCCTCGAGGAGTGAGCCGGGAGCGGTGCGCCGTGAGCCGGAGAATCCCGGGCGACGTCGGCTTCCACCTCATCGCCTGCCATTCACGGCTCGCGGCTTACCGCTTACCGCCTCCCTATGGCTTCCCAAGCGTCATTTGACGTTTCAACCGGCGCCGATCTCCAGGAGGTTGATAACGCGGTCAATCATGCCCGCAAAGAGATCGGCCAGCGCTTCGACTTCAAAGGCGCGCACTGCGTGATCGCGTTCGACCGCGCCAAGGCGGTGGTGGACCTCGAGGCGGACGACGACTTTCACATGCGCGCCCTGTTCGAGGTGCTTCAAGCGAAACTGGTCAAGCGGGGCGTTCCGCTGAAGAACGCCAAGGCCGGTGAGCCCACCGTAGCCCCGGGCGGCCGGGTGCGGCGGACCATCACCTTGACCCAGGGGATTCCCACGGACACCGCCAAGGCGATCGTCAAGGCGGTCAAGGAGCAGGACTTCAAGAAGGTGCAGGTCTCCATCCAGGGAGACGAGCTGCGAGTCACCAGCGCTTCCAAGGACACGTTGCAGGACGTGATCGGGTTTCTCCAGGGTCGCGATTTCGGTATCGAGCTCAAGTTCGGCAATTATCGGTCGTGAAGCTCGGCGTGGTCTCGCTCGGATGCGACAAGGCGACCGTGGACTCGGAACGCCTGGTGGGCGAGTTGGTGGGCCATGGCGCGGAGGTCGTTTCTGACCCCGGGACCGCGGACGTGGTCGTGGTGAACACCTGCGGCTTCATCGATGCGGCCAAACGGGAATCCATCGAGGCAATCCTCCAGGCGACGCGCCTCAAAGCCGCCGGGACGGTCAAGGCCGTCGTGGCCGTCGGGTGTCTGGTGGAGCGATACGGCGGGGAGCTGCGAGCGGAGATTCCCGAGGTGGATCTCCTGCTCGGGTTTGCTGACCTGCCTCGCCTGGTGCCCGAGCTGGCCGCCCGAGGGCTGATCGGCGATCCCATTGCCGGCCACCCCGGCACCCGTCACTACCTGGGCGCGGGGCGGCACGTCCGCTATCTCAAGATCTCCGAGGGGTGCGACCACACCTGCGCCTTCTGCGCCATCCCGTTGATGCGTGGTCGGCACCGGTCCGAGCCGCTGGAGCGCTTGGTGCGCGAGGCCCGGCAGCTTGAGGCGGAAGGAGCCAAGGAGCTGAACCTGGTGGCCCAGGATCTTGGCCACTGGGGACGTGACCTGGGTCTGGGCGGTCCACGCCTGCCGCAGCTCCTCGCAGCCTTGTTGCGCGAGACCGCCGTTCCGTGGTTCCGCTTGCTGTATGTGTACTCCGCCGGCCTCACCCCGCGGTTGCTGGAGCTGATGGGGAGCGAGCGGAGGATCGTCCCGTACATTGACATCCCGATCCAGCACGGCTCCGACCGCATGCTGGAGCGGATGCGCCGACCGGAACGCCGGGGCACCATCCGGGAGACAGTACGCGCCCTCCGCGACGCGGTGCCCGATATCGCCATCCGCAGCACGGCCATCGCGGGGTTTCCGGGTGAGACGGACGAGGACTTCCGGATGCTCTGCGACTTCGCCGAAGAGATCGGGTTCGAGCGGCTGGCGGTATTCACCTATTCGCCCCAGGAAGGTACCCGGGCCGCGGCGTTCGAGGACGACGTGCCGGAGGGACTCAAGCGGGAGCGGATGGAGCAGCTGGAGGAGCTCCAGCGGACCATTTCCGAGGACCGGTTGAGCCGCTTCGTCGGGCGGACGGTGGACGTGCTGGTGGACCGCGTGGCCGATCCGGACGATGGCGGCGCCACCCATGTGGGACGGGTGTGGTGGCAGGCGGACGACGTGGACGGGCTCACCTACGTCGAGCGAGGCGGGTGGCATCAGCCCGGCGACTTCGCGCGGGCAACCCTCACCGCCTGCCGGGACTACGACTTCCGGTGCGTGGCGGCCGTCTAGGGCATCTGGTGGTGGCACTCGGGGTAACCGGGTGCGCCGCGGCTCCTCGAGTCCCGGTGCGGGGTCCCGCCCGGACCTTGGAACAGCCGGAGCTGCGCGTGGCGGTGGCGGTCGGTGAGTCGCGGGTCGAGGTCGGGAGCCTGGGCCGCGTGCTCGCTACGGGAGCAGGGGAGCCTGAGTTTGGGCTCGGCCCCGGGGAAACGGCCGTGGTGGTGGCCGACGGGCGGGCGATCCGGGTGGAGCACCAAGGGGGGGCGCGCCGCTTTCAGTCGGTCACCTTCGTCGCGGCGGACCCCGCGATCCCCGTCACGCTTGGTGGCCGGCCCTACCGGGGCGTGGTGGAGGTGTTCGCCCGCGGCGGGGCGGTGACCGTGGTGGAGCGGGTGCGTCTGGAGGACTACCTGCTCGGCGTGGTGCCGGTGGAGATGGGCCCGCGCGGCGGGGCCGACGCCGCGGCGCTACGGGCCCAGGCGGTGGTGTCCCGGACCTACGCGTTGCGGAACCGCGGGCGGTACCGCGCCGAAGGCTACGATGTGCGGGCCGGGGTGAGCGATCAGGCCTACGGCGGGGTGCTGGCGGAAAGCGAAGGCGCCACTGCCGCCGTCCGGGCGACCGCCGGAGAAGTGCTCACGTTCAACGGCGATCTGATCGCCGCGTTCTTTCACTCCACCTGCGGCTATCGTACGGCGGAGCCGGACGAGGCCTTTCGCGCCATCACCAACCTGCCGTACTTGCGCCCGGTCTCGGATCAACGGGCGGGTGGGTATTACTGCGAGAATTCCCCACGATTCCGGTGGCGCGTCGAGTGGGACGCCGCCACCCTGAGCGATATATTACGACGCACCGTGCCAGGCGTCCTCGGTGTGGATCCGGCGCAGCTCGGCGAAGTGCGCGACGTGCGGGTCCAGCGTACGGGGCGCTCAGGGCGGGTGACCGAGCTCAGATTACTGGTCCCGCAGGGCGAGATCCCGGTGTATGGCCCTGATGTCCGGCAGGTGCTGGCCACGCCGGAGGGGAGCGCATTGGGCAGCAGTGCCGTGCAGCTTACCACCCACACCGCCGGCGGGGCGTTGGTGCGGCTGACGGCGGTGGGAGCGGGGTGGGGGCATGGCGTGGGCATGTGTCAGTGGGGCGCCATCGGCCGCTCCCGAGCCGGGCAGGACTACGCGGCCATCCTTGCGACATACTTTCCGGGCACACGCCTCGAACGATGGTACTGACATGAACGTGGTCCCTTCGCCGGTCACGCGGCGCAGGATGGTCTGCCGGTGAGCACGGTGCGGGTCGGTGTGATCGGCACGGGAGCCATCTCGCAGGTCGCCCACCTGCCGGTGTTGTCGCGCATGAAGGACGTGGAACTGGTGGGCGTGTGCGACAGCGATTTCGCCAAGGCCCGTACCATCGCGGCGCGGTTCCAGGTCGCCAACGTCTACGAGGACATCGAGGACCTGCTCCGTGACGGGCGGCCCGATGCGGTGGCGGTCTGTACGCCGAATCACCTGCACGAAGTGCATGTCGAGACGGCCCTGGCCGCGGGCACCCACGTACTGTGCGAGCGGCCGCTGGCGTTGTCGGTGGCGGGCGTTGAGCGGATCGCCGCCACCCGGCAGCGGGCTGCGCGGTCCGTGATGGTGGGCATGAACCACCGCTTCCGGACGGATGTGCAGGCCGTGCGCGGTTTCGTCCGCTCGGGCGGCGTGGGCGCTCTCCGGACCGTGCGGTGCGGCTGGTATATGTTCCGACCCACGGGGCAGGCCTCCGGCTGGCGGCAGCAGCGTGCCCGCGCTGGCGGCGGTGCCATGCTCGACCTTGGTCTCTCGGTGGTAGACCTGGCGCTGTGGCTGTCGGGATCACCCGCGCCGCGGCGGGTGTCCGCGGTGCTGGCGCGCGGCAGTGACGCCGAGCTGGAAGATGCCGGCGCCGCGCTGATCGTGTGCGACGGCGGCGTGTCCATCTTCGTGGATGTCTCGCGCGCGTTCGTGGGAGAGGCGGAGCGGTTCTGGCTCGACCTCATGGGCTCCACGGGATCCGCGTCCATCAGTCCACTCAGGCTCTATCGGGACGTGCGGGGAACGCCGTCCAACGTGACGCCGGCGGGCGCGTCGGGCCGCGAGGACGCGTTCACGGCGTCGTATCGGGCCGAGTGGGCGCATTTTCTGGCCGTGGCCCGGGGGCACGTGGAGGCGCCGGACCTCTCAGATCAGCTCGCGGTGCACCGCGCGCTGGAGGCGGTGTACCGCTCGGCGGACCAGGGCCGCGACGTCATCCTGTGAGGGCGCTCGCCCTCCCGCGCGGCGACGCGTGGCTGGTCGCGGCCGGCGCGGCCCTCACGGTTTTGGCTTACCCGCCGTTCCACCTGTTCGTCCCATCGTTCACCTGCCTGGTACCTGCCCTGCTGCTGGTGGTGCGCGGCGGCGAGGACCCGCGCCCCTTGCGCCGGCACCTGGTGCAGGGGTGGTGGTTCGGGCTGGCGTCCCATGGATTGGTGTTGTGCTGGATGGTGTACGCGCTGTGGCACTTCACGCCGCTGTCGGCGCTGGGGTACGCCGCCACGATCGCCATCCTGGCCATGGAGACCGCCGCGGTGTTCGCGGCCACCGGGTGGATCGGGCGGCAACTGGGCCTTGGGCCGCTGGTGGCGTTCCCCGTCCTGTGGACCGCGGTCGAGTGGGTGATCGGTCATCAGGGCGATATCAGATTTCCCTGGCTGGGGCTCGGAACCTCGCTGACCGGCTATCCGCTGGTGGTGCAAATCGCCGAGGTCATCGGCGCGCGCGGCGTGACGCTAGCGCTGGCCGCGGCGAACGCGGCCTTGGCGCTGGCGTGGCTCCATAGGGCAGACCGGGGGCGGGCAATCCGGTTCGCGCTCCCCGTGGTGGCGGGCATCGCCGTCGCCGTGGGCTATGGGCTGGTGCGCGGGCAAAGCATCGAGCTCCGGTCGCTGGGCACGGTCACCGCGCTCCAGCCGGCCGTTGGGTTTCGCGAGAAGTGGGACGCGGGGCTGAGGGACTCGATCGCCAACGATCTGTTCGGGCTGCACCAGCGCGCGCTGCGCGAAACCCGGCCTGATCTGGTGCTCTGGCCGGAAGCGGCGCTGCCGGACTTCTTGGAGCGCTGGCCCTCCTGGGAGGGGAAGGTCCGGTCCCTGGTCGTGGGGAGCGCCGTGCCGGTGGTGGTGGGCGGGGTCGCGCTACGGGCGCGGGCGGAGGGCGGCTGGGACTATTTCAACGCCGCGTTCCTGTTCGATTCTACCGGCCGGCGCGATACCTCCCCACCGTATCACAAACGGTACCTGGTCCCGATTGTGGAGCGCGTCCCGTTCGTCAATCCGCGCTGGTTCTCGGGGCTCCGGTGGTTCGGCGGGTTCGGGGTGGGAGATCCTGGCGCCGTGTACCGGGTCGGGATGGGGCGGTTCGGGATCTTGATCTGCTACGAATCGGCGTTCGAGGAAGTCGCGCGGCGATACCGGCGAAACGGCGCGGACTTCGTGGTCAACATCACCAACGACGCCTGGTTCGGCAACACCGCGGCGCCCTATCAGCACGCCGCGCATCTGGTCATGCGCGCCATCGAGAATCGTGTGGGGATCGCCCGCGCCGCCAATACGGGCATCTCGGAATTCGTGGACCCGCTGGGACGGGCGCATCACCAGACCCGGCTGGGGGACCGCACGGTGGTGGCGGGAGAGGTTTTCACTACGGACGTCCGGACGCTTTACACCCTGGCCGGAGACTGGGTGGGAACGCTCGCGGTGGGAAGTGCCTTCCTCATGCTGGGAACGGCGTGGTGGCGAGGGCGGCGACGACCTTGAGAATCGGCACCGACGTCGGCGGGACGTTCACCGATCTGGTGGCCCTGGGTGGTGGGGGCGAGGTGAGCATCACCAAGGTGCGTTCCACCCCGGATGATCCCGCCCGCGGGCTGTGGCAGGCTGTGACCGCGCTGGGCCCCGTGCCGCGCGCCGGCGCCTCGCTGGTACACGGGACCACCGTGGCCACCAACGCGCTCCTCGAACGGCGCGGTGGGCGGGTGGCACTGGTGGCCACCGCCGGATTCGAGGACCTGCTGTGGCTCCGTCGGCAGGACCGGGCCGGGCTGTACGATCTGGCACGCCACCACCCGCCCCCCCTGGTGGAGCGCGGAGACGTGGTGGGCGTCCAGGAACGCGTTGGGCCCGCCGGTGTGATCATGCCGCTCAGCGATGCCGAGGTCATCCGGGTCGCGCGGCAGATGGCCGGTTTGGCGCCGGACGCCGTCGCGGTGGTTCTCCTCTTCAGCTTTGCGCATCCGGAACACGAGCGCCGCCTGGCCGGAGCGATTCGGGAGGCCTTGCCCGGGCGTCCCGTGGTCGCGAGTCACGAGATTCTCCCGGTGTTTCGCGAGTACGAGCGCACCAGTACCACGACGGTCGAAGCCGCGCTTCGGCCCTTGGTGAGTCAGTATCTGGATCGTGTTGCTGCGCAGACCGCCTCCCACGCCATCGCCGGTTTCCGTGTCATGGCGTCGAATGGTGGGACGCTGTCGGCGGCGCAGGCGGGCAAGCGCGCGGCCGCGCTGGCGCTCTCCGGTCCGGTGGGCGGCGTCGAAGGGGCGCGCCTGGTGGGCGCGCAGGTCGGGGTGCGCGATCTCCTCACGCTCGACATGGGCGGCACCAGCGCGGATGCCAGCATCGTGCTGGACGGTGACCCGCTGGTGCAGTCCGCTGGCGACGTGGGCGGCATCCCGCTCGCCTTGCCGCACGTGCTCATCGAGACGGTGGGCGCGGGCGGCGGCAGCATTGCCTGGGTCGACCAGGGCGGGGCGCTCCGGGTGGGTCCGCGGAGCGCGGGTGCGGTGCCGGGCCCGGCCAGCTACGGGCTGGGCGGCCAGGAGCCAACGGTGACGGATGCCGCGTTGGTGCTGGGATGGCTCGACCCCGGGCATCCCCTGGCCGCGGATCTCAGGCTGGACGCGGGCCGGGCGCGGCGGGCGGTGGAGCGGGTGGGCCGGGCCGCCGGGCTGGATGTTCAGGCGTGTGCCGAAGGCATCATGCAGATCGCGACCGCCACCATGGTGCGCGCGCTCCGGCGGGTGAGCGTCGAGCGTGGCGTGGACCCCCGGGAGATGATCCTGCTGCCCTTTGGCGGGGCTGGACCACTCTTCACGTGCAGGCTGGCCGAGAGCCTGGGAATGCGGCGGGCGCTGATTCCGCCCCACGCCGGCGTGCTCTCGGCCCTGGGACTTGCCAGCGCGCGGGGGCGAGTGGAGGTTGCCGCCTCGCTGCACCGTCGGTCGGATACGCTGGACGCACTCGGCCTGGCGGCGGTGTACCAGCCTCTCGAGCACGCCGCGCGGGCCGAGCTGCCCGGGGCCGCGCTCGCCCGGGTGGCCGAATGCCGGTATCCCGGGCAGGGCTACGAAGTGGCGGTGCCGGCCGGCGCGGACGGCGCCGCCACCGCCCGGGCGTTTCACCGGGCGCATGCGTCCCGCTACGGACACGCGGACCCCACACGGGCCGTGGAGTTGGTCAACGTGCGAGTGGTCGCCACCGCTTCTGGCGCCGATGTTCGCCTTGCCACGCGCGCCGATGGTGGCGCGCGCCCCCCGGTCGGCGGCCGGGCGGCGCTCGACGACCTGCCCGTGGGGACCAGATTGGAGGGCCCGCTCGTGCTGGACGGCCGCGACGCGACCGCCCGGATTGAGGCCGGCTGGCGGGGTCAGGTCCTCGACTCGGGCGCTATCGAGCTGGAGCGCGCGTGACGCTGGACGCGGTAGGCCTCGAAGTGATGGCGCACGCGTTCGCCGGTGTGGCCGAAGAGATGGGCGCCGTCCTGGTAGCCAGCGCGGTGTCCCCCAACATCCGGGAGCGGCGTGATTCCTCGGCGGCTCTGTTCGACGCCAGGGGTGAGATGGTGGCCCAGGCCGCCCATATCCCGGTCCATCTAGGCGCCATGCCGGACGCGGTGGCCGCCGTGCGCGCGCTCCAGCCGCAGCCGGGCGATACCTTCATCCTCAACGATCCGTTCACCGGCGGCACTCACCTGCCCGACATCACCCTGGTGCACGCCATTGAGCTGGACGGCGGCGTGGCGGGGTACACCATCGTGCGGGCCCACCATTCTGACGTCGGTGGAATGCGTCCGGGCAGCATGCCGCCCGACTCGTCGGAAGTGTTTCAGGAAGGACTGGTGATTCCGCCCATCCGTTGGGCCGTGCGTGGCCACGTGGTGCCGGACGTGGAGCGACTGCTGCTGGCCAACGTGCGTACCCCCGACATGCGGCGTCATGATCTCGCCGCTCAGTTGGCGGCTTGCGAACGCGGTGCCCTCCGCTACCGCGAGCTGGTCGCGCGGCTCGGCGCCGCGTATGTGGCGGGCGCCGCGGTGGACCTGTTGGACTACGCCGAACGACGCGGGGTCGCCTCCCTTGGTGAACGGGTCCGGCCCGGGACCTACCCAGCCACCGACTGGCTCGAGGGCGACGGAATCACCGACCGGGACATCACGCTAACGGTCGCCGTTACCGTTTCCACCGATGGTCGACTGGTCTGCGATTTTGCGGGGACCGATCCGGCGGCCCGCGGCAACGTCAACTGCCCGCTCTCCGTCACCCGGTCGGCGGCGCTCTTCGTGCTCCGCTGCCTGGTGGACGAAGACATCCCGACCAACGGGGGGCTCCAACGGGTCGTGACGGTCCACGCCCCCGCGGGATGCGTGGTCCACGCCCAGCATCCCCGTGCCGTGGCGAGCGGTAACGTGGAGACCTCGCAGCGGATCACGGACTTGCTCTTCGCCGCCCTGGCGCCGGCCGCCGCGGTGCCCGCCCAGGGCCAGGGGACCATGAACAACACGGTCTTTGGCGGGGATGGGTGGACCTACTACGAGACGCTGGGTGGGGGACAAGGCGCGTCGGGGGCGGCCGACGGTCCTTCCGGCGTGCACGTGGGAATGTCCAACACGCGGAACACTCCGGTGGAGGTGTTCGAGTTGGAGCTGCCGATCCGCATCCGCACGTACGCGCTCAGGCGGGAGAGCGGCGGAGCTGGGCGGCGGCGCGGTGGCGAGGGAGTGGTGCGGGAGTACCAAGCATTGGCGCCCATGGAAGCGAGCCTCCTGGGCGAGCGCCGCCGCCACGCGCCCCGTGGGGTGGCGGGCGGAGGTGACGGCGCCTGCGGCGCGAATTGGCTGAACGGAACGCCCGTCCCGGGCCGGGTGGGGCTCCCCCTCAAGCCGGGCGATGTCCTGCGAGTGGAGACGCCGGGCGGAGGGGGATGGGGCGAGCCGCCGCCGGATGCCCGTCTTTAGTCCGTCGGCCTCTCGAACACCTTCGCGTCGGTAAACAACGCGAACAAGTCCGGATCCAACATCCCACCCTTCACTTCGCTCGCCATGATGTCGAGGGCGCGGGGGAGCGGGACCGCCCGTTTATAGGGGCGGTCGGACGCGGTGAGCGCGTCGAAGATGTCCGCGATGGTCATCATGCGTGTCTGTAAGGGAATGCCATCCGACCGGACTCTTCGCGGGTAGCCGCTGCCGTCGAGCTTCTCGTGGTGGCCGTAGGCGATGCGCGGGATGTCCTGAAGCTCCTTGGTCCAGGGGATCTGCATGAGGAACCGGTAGGTGTGCGTCACGTGGCTCTCGATCTCCAGCCGCTCGGTTTCGTCGAGACTGCCCTTCCGGATGCTCAGGAACCGGATCTCGTCGTCCGTGAGGTAGGCCAACTGGTTCCCCTCCAGGTCCGCAAAGTGCACCTGGCTGAACCGCATCAACTCCTCGAAGTTGCCTTCCGGTAGGACGGTGGGTTCGTTGGACTCGAGGATCAGTTGCATGAACCGGTCCAGGTCCTTGAGCCGCTGCTGGTGGTCGGCCTGGAGCTGCGTGAAGAACGCGTCGTAGCCTTCTGAGCCGCCGCGCTCCAGGTAGGCCGCCCGCTGCTGGTGGAACTCCGACTCGGCGGTGCGGCGGATGAAGGCGTAGCGCTGTTTCACCAGAGACAGATCGGGCGGATAGAGCTTCTTCGCCTTGACCAGCACCTGTTCCCGCACACCGACTTTGCCGAAATCGTGCAGCAGGCCGGCGTAGCGAATTTCGCGAATCTGCTCGCGCGTGAAATTGATGGCGCGATACAGGCTCGCGGCCGAGCGATCCACGGCTTCGGCCAGCCCCACGGTCATGGAGGCCACACGGCCGGAATGCCCAAAGGTGGTGGGATCCCGCTGCTCGATGGCCGTGACGGCAGCCGTGACGAATCCCTCGAACAGACGCTCAATGCTCTCGTAGAGCTGACTGTTCTCAATGGAAACGGCGGCCTGCCCCGCCAGGGAGGTCACCAGCTCCACGGTGCGTTTGGTGTACGGAATGACCTGGGCGTCCACATCCGTCGGCGTCGCCAGTCTGGCGTTGAAGTCCCGCTTGCGGTTGATGAGCTGCAAGACGCCGATGACGGTATCCTTGTGATCCTTCATGGGAATCGTCATCAGGGACTTGGTACGATATCCGTGCTTTTGATCCACCGACCGGTTGAAGGTGAACTCCACGTCCGGGGGCAGAAAGTACGCGTCGTCAATCACCAACGGGTCACCCGTGGCCGCCACGTATCCCGCGATGCTGGCGTGATCAATCGGAATGGTGAACTCCACCAGCGGGATCTCCGGCCGCGAGTAGTTCTGCGACAGCTTGAAGCGGAGCCGTTTGGTCTCGTTCTCCAGCGTTTCGACCAGATACAGGCTTCCGGCATCCGACCCGGTGACCTGCCGTGCCTGCGAGAGGATGAGGTCGAGCAGGGTGTGGTAGTCGCGCTCGGTGGAGAGGGCGATTCCGATCCGGGTCAGCTCACCCAGCTCCTTGGAACGGGTGGCCGCTTCCTGCCGTGCCCGCACGGCTTCGGCCCGCGACGCTGCTTCCCGGTAGGCCGACCGCAGGGCGACCAGCAGGTGACGCGCGCCCGGAGGATGGGGCACCCACGCCGCCACCGCTTCCTGCAAGCCTTCGGGCACGTCCGTTTCCCCGGGCGCTCCCAATGCGATCACGGCGCCGCCCGCGTCCGCAAAGCTCCGCAGGATAGGGAGCGGAAAGGCGGGCCGGCTGGCAGCATCGAGCAGAAACACGGTTCGAACGTCGCCTACCCGCAAGTCGCTCCCGGTGCGGACCTCCCGCGCGCCGATGCCCTCGGCTTCCAGGGGCTGGGACACGGCCGCCGGGTTGAACGTGACGGGGTGGAGCAACAGGAACTTCATCGGGGCGCCGGGACGCTGTCGATTTGCGGCCGCACCCCGGTCAGGAGGCGCGTGGGTCGGCGGCTGATCTGCTCGGCGAAATGCTCCAGCATGGCGGCCGAGTTGTGGAGATGCTGGATCATCTCGCTCACGGCCGTGCGGTTTTCGCCGGTCATCGCCTCCGCCGTCGTCGCCACGCGGTCCAGGCGGCGCAGCACCACGCGCGCGTCCGCCAGCGTGGCGAGCAGGCTGTCCTGGAGGGGCGCCAGCCGGGGTTCGATATTGGCGATCAGGCGGTCCGTGCGGTTCAGCGTGGCCGACAGGCGCTCCAACGCCTCCTGGACCAGGGGAGCGTTGCTGGTGAGCAGCCGCTGCGCCGTGATCGCGGTCTGCTGTGCCCGGGCGGCGAGCGCCCGGGTGTCCTCCAGCGTCCGTCGCATTTCCTCGCCCAGATCGGTGGCCACACGGCCCAACGCGTCCACGGTGGTCGTCCTCCGCTCCGACCGGATGGTGTCTCCGGGAGCGAGAAAGTCACCCAGCGGTGCGCCCACGGGCAAGATCAGCTGGACCACGGGGGCCGCGATGGGGTTCACCTGCTCGATCACCGCGTGGGTACCGACCGGCAGGGCCACGGCGGCTCCGTCGGGGTACCGCTCCGCCACGGAAAGCCGCGCGACGAACGACAGGCCGCCGGAGGCGGAGTCCACCACCGCGCTCACCTGGCGGATCCGCCCGATCTCCAGGCCCTGGAGGAGCACCCGCGTGTCCTGGTTCAGATCCAGTGCGGTGGTGACGCGCATGTAGAGGTCCTGCCGAGCCTGCAAGACGCCGCTCGTGACGACCAGCACTCCTGCCACGGTCCCGATCACGATGAGCACAAACAGGCCGGTCACGAGGTCACGTCGCTCGTAGCTGCGGTCGATGGTCCTATGCCTCCCGGACGAGCTTCGCGCCGACCACCCGGTAGCGCAGGTCAACCCGCTGCCGCAACAGGTGGGGCACGTCATGGCCGGTGATGAACACGGTGCGCCGTGACCCGCCGGCCGACACCCCCCCGCGGGCGACTTCCAACAGCTCGGCCGCCACGCGGTCGGTCAGGCCGTCGAAGGGCTGCTCCAGGATGACCAGCTCGGGGTCGAACGCCACCGCGCGGGCCAGCGCCGCCCTCCGCCGCTGCTCTTCGTTGACCTGGGCTGGACGCGCGAGTCCGACATCCGAAAGATGCAGCATGGTCAGGATGATGCGAATCCGCCCTTCGATGTCGCGCTCCGCCAGCCCCGTGCCAAACCGCAATGGCAGAGCCACGTTGTCGTGCAGCGACAGGTTCTGGAGGAGCCCGTCACCGGCGGGAAGGTATCCCACGCGGCGACGAAAGGCGAGCGCGGCCGCCCGCGGCAGCGCGGAGATGTCCTCCCCCAGCAGCAGCACGCGGCCCCGCCGCGGTCGCTCCAGACCCAGGGCCACGCGGCCCAGCTGGCCGACGCCGGAGTCCTCCGGCCCGGAGATCACCACCACCTGGTGTGGAGGGACGGTGAAATGGCACACGGTGCCGCTGGCGTTCGGGAGCACGACGTCGTCGAACTCCAGAGGGGTGGGCACTACAGCACGGCCACAAACAGCGCCGAGCTAAGAAAGATCGCCACAATGCTGCCGACCACGGACCGGCTGGCCGCGATGGGGACCTCCGTCGCCGCGCGGCGCACCCGCAGGCCGTGGAAGCTGGGGAGCGTCCCGATGATGACGCCGAACGCCACGCTTTTCACAATGGACACCGCGGCGTCGCCGAACGCCAACGAACGAAGCACGATGTCGAAATAGCGGTCCGGACTCATGCCGTTGGCGGCTGCGGCCGTGAGTCCGGCCACAATGGCCACTGCGTCGAACAGCACGATCAGGCAGAACACCGAAACCACGGCGGCGCCGAGCCGAGGGAGCACGAGGTAATGCAGCGGGTCAATCCCCATGCCCTCGAGGGCGTCCACTTCGCCCATCACCTTGTTGGTGGCCAGCTCCGCCGCGATGGCGGTTCCGGATCGTCCGGCCACGGCCAGGGCCGTCAACAGCGGGCCCAACTCCCGCACGATCGCCACCACCATGAGGGTGCCGAGCAACTCGGTCGCGCCCAGCCGGCCCAGCTCACGTACCGCCTGCGAAATCACCAGAAAGCTCAGGAGGCCGGAGAGCACGATAACCAGCGGCACCGCCTGGAGCGCGGTGAACCAGATCTGATTGAGGAAGACCCGCTGCGCGACCCGCCGACCGGCTTGCGGGAGTGTGGCGAAGGAGCCCAGGGCGTCCCAAAAAAACCGCGCCAGGGCTCCCAGCGTGGAGACCCGGCGCGTTACTTCCCTCCCAGCGATCGCGATCGGCGCGCGCACGCGCCTACGCTATTCCCCCTGGCGGAGCTGCCGCAAGGCCTCCTTGGCCTCGGTGTAGTCCGGGAAGACCTCGATGGCGCGGTTGTACAGCTCAATCGCACGATCGCTGTTTCCGCGGTCGGCGTAGAGCAGGGCACGGGAGTACAGGGTGAGCGCCTCGGTGGGGACTTCGCGCGATTGGCGCTGCTCCATAGCCTGGCGTGGCAGCGGCGGCAGATTGACGCCTTGGGTAAGGTTGCCGGCCAGCGACACGATCAGCGAGTAAAGCCGGTCGCGCTTGTCCTGCACCTTTTCGGTCTTCACAATCTCGCTGGTCTCGACGTTGACGATGCGGGCGTCAATGCGGAAATCACCGTAGAAATCAATGAAGCCGCCGAGCACCACGTAGCGGGCGCCGACCAGTCGGCCGATCCGCGCCGCGGTGTTCTGGTCCACCCGTCCCGCCGCGCCCAGGTCCTGCTCGGTGAGCAGGTCCTTGATCCGGCTGCGGTCCACGATGCGCAGCGCCTGGTTCGACGCCAGCTCCGTGATCAGGATCTGTTGCAGGCCGACCTGGAGAGCATCGAACACCTCCTTGTCCTGCCCATAGGAACCGCCGTTATCGAACGTGAACACGGCGATCCCCGGCCGCGTGTCCTGCGCCGCAACCGGTGAGGAAGTCGCCGCCACCAGCGCGGCGAGCCCCAGGGCGCCAACCGAACGCCACGACATAAGATGCTCCTTCATCAGAGAGTCAGCTCCATACCTTCCGTAGCCGCCATCACGTCCAGGGACGCGCCCGTCTTGGCGGCGCACTCGCCCGCACGTTCGACCACTTCGTCCATCCCCGCGTCATCCCGCTCCGGGCGATGATGAAACAACACCAACCGCCCAACCCTGACCTTGGCCGCAAGGGTGACGGCCTCTTCATACGACGAGTGCCCCCAGCCCCGGTGGCGCGCCAATTCCTCCGGGGTAAACATGGCATCATGAATCAGCAAGTCCACGCCATCCAGGAACCGCTCCAGGTCCCGGCGCCAGGTTTGTGGCTCCCCGTAATCTCCGCCGGACCCCAGTTCATTGTCTGTGACATACGCCATACTGGCGCCTCCCCCGGCCGGTGTCAGCCGATACGCCAGGGTGTTGCCCGGGTGCCGCAGCCGGGCCGCGCGCACCGAGAACCCATCAATACTGAACTCCGCGTCCTTTACGTGCGTCACCGTGGGCGTAGCCGCCAGCTCGTCCAACGGCACCGGAAACACCACCGGATGCATTTGCTGGCGGAGGATCACCTCCAGGTCAACGTCCCCTTGCCGCGCGCCCCAAATCCGGACGGAATTCCCCTTCCCGAAAAACGGGGCAAAGAAGGGGAGGCCCTGAATATGATCCCAGTGTGTATGACTCAACAACAGGTCCACCGTGACCGCCCCGGCTTCCGCCCGCCGCACCAATTCCGCTCCGAGCAGCCGGATGCCGGTGCCGGCGTCCAGAATGACGAGGTGCCCGTCGTTGCCCGTCTCGACCGACACGCAAGACGTGTTCCCACCGTACCGCGCCGTCGCCGGCCCGGGGGTGGGTATCGAGCCCCTGCTACCCCAGAAGACTACCCGCGTGGCCACAGAAGGGGTCCGGCTTCTACGGGGAACCGTGTGATGGAATGTGCTTCGCTCAAGATACCCATGGCGTCACGGCTTCTTGGTGACGCAGGTCACTACCGGCCCGCCATTTTTTCCAGGGCCGGTCGATTGGTGATGGCAATGGCCTTCCGGGAGACGTCCAGCAATCCGCGGTCCATCAGGTCCCGCATGGTGCGCGAGACGGTCTCCCGGCTCGAGCCCACCATCTGGGCAATGGTGTGATGCGTCACCCGCTTGGTGATCTGCACGCCGTCGTTTTCGTCAGCCATGCGCAAGAGCAGGCGGGCCACGCGGCCGGGCACATCGAGCAGCACCAGGCCGCCGATCTTCTCGTCCGCCTCCCGGAGCCGGCGCGACAGCGTCCGGAGC
Source organism: Gemmatimonadales bacterium (assembly GCA_036393515.1). Classification (GTDB taxonomy): domain Bacteria; phylum Gemmatimonadota; class Gemmatimonadetes; order Gemmatimonadales; family GWC2-71-9; genus JACQHC01. The sequence continues at coordinate 55,035 of DASWGV010000052.1, forward strand.
AACCCGAGCGCGATGGTAGGAGCTTCCCGCAGCCGCTGGTGGAAGTCTTCGCGCCGCAGCACCATCATGGCCGCGTCCTCCATGGCGATGACGTGCGCCGACCGGGGCTCGTCGTCAATCAACGCCATTTCCCCGAAAAAGTCGCCTACGCCCAGGACGGACAGAATCACCTCACGCCCATCCTCGCCGATCAGGACGACCTTCACCGAGCCCGACACTACCACGTACAGCGCGTCACCGGGATCGTCTTCAAACAAGATGACGCTGTTCTTGGGGTAGGTCCGCTCCCGGGCAACCTCGGCAATCCGGGCGGTTTCCGGCTCGCTCAGGTCCGCGAACAACGGGACCTTGGTCAGGACGGGGGCGAGAGTCATGCGCTCGATGAGGGCGTCGGGGGCAAGCTTATCCTTGCTCCCACCTAGTGTCAAACGCAATGCGGCAGGGAACTTGCCGCCAAGTGCCTGTCCCGGCTAGATTTACCACCTGAGCTCAGTCCCACAAGACCCCAACGGAGTCCGTTCGTGAAACAGGGCCTTCATCCGCGCTATCAACGCGCTGTCGTTCAATGCGCCTGCGGCAACACCTTCGAGACGCGTTCCACGCGGCCATCCATTCACGTGGAAATCTGCGCGCGCTGCCACCCCTTCTTCACCGGTAAGCAGAAGCTGGTGGACACGGCGGGGCGAGTGGAGCGGTTCCGGCTGCGCTACCGCACCGAGGAAGAGAAAGCGGCCGAGGCGGCCGGGGCGTGAGCCATGCAGGCGCGGCTTAGCGCCGCGCTTGCCCGCGCGGCCGAAGTTGAACGCCAGCTCGCCGACCCGGCGACCGCGCGTCAGCCCGACAAGCTGAAGACCCTTGGGCGTGAGCACGCCCGGCTGGGACGCATTCGCCAAACCGCAGACCGTCTCTCCAAGCTCACCACCGATCTCGCGCAGGCCAGGGAGCTGGCGGCGGACCCCGATCCGGCGTTGGCGGAGTTGGCGCGGGCGGATATTGCCTGGCTGGAGCCCGCGTTCGCTGCTGCGGAAGCGGAGCTGCACGATCTCCTGCTGCCGCGGGACCCGCTGGATGGTCGGGACACCATCATGGAGATCCGCGCCGGTACGGGCGGGGACGAGGCCGCGCTGTTTGCGGCCGACCTGCTGCGCATGTACCTGCGGTACGCCGAGCGCCACGGGTGGAAGACCGAGTTGGTGGCGCTGTCCGAGGCCAGCCTGGGTGGGGTGAAGGAAGCCATTCTCAAGGTGGGCGGCGAACGCGCCTTTGGGTGCCTGCGTCATGAGTCCGGGGTGCATCGGGTGCAGCGCGTCCCGGTCACGGAAGCGCAGGGCAGGATCCACACCTCGGCGGCGACGGTTGCCGTTCTGCCCGAAGCCCAGGACGTGGACGTGAAGGTCGAGGAGAAGGACCTTAAGATTGACGTGTTCCGCTCCTCCGGCCCCGGTGGACAGAGTGTCAACACCACGGACAGCGCAGTGCGCGTGACCCATCTGCCCTCGGGCGTCGTCGTCCAGTGCCAGGACCAGAAGTCGCAGCTCCAGAACAAGATCAAGGCGATTGAAGTGCTGCGGGCGCGCCTGTTGGATAGGATGCTCGCCGAGCAGGAGGCCGCTCGGGCGCGGGAGCGTCGTGCCATGGTGGGAACGGGCGACCGGTCCGCCAAGATTCGCACCTACAATTTCCCCCAGAATCGGGTGACCGATCACCGCATTGGGCTCACGCTGCATCGGCTGGACGACGTCATTGACGGGAACCTGGACGAGCTGGTGGACGCGCTGGACACCGCCTACCGGCAGGAGCGGGCGGTTGTCTGAGCTGGTGATCGAGGGGACCATCGCCGACGAGCTGAGCGAGGCCGCGGCACGCCTCACCGGTGTGTCCGATCCTCGGCGTGAGGCCCTGGAGCTTTGGGCGGCGGTCTCCGGTGGCGCGGTCGGGACCACCTGGCTGGAGCGGCGCGCCCGCCCGAGCCGCGCGGTGGCGGAACGGTTCAGGACGGCGGTGGGGCGGCGGGCGGCCGGTGAGCCGTTTGCCTACGTCACCGGACGGGCCGGGTTTCGCACGCTGGAGTTGCGGGTAGACGCGCGTGTCCTGATCCCGCGGCCCGAGACGGAGGGGTTGGTGGAACAGGTGCTCCGTTGGGGGTGGGTGCGTTGGGGAGACGCCGCCTGGGGCGATGCGCTCGACGTCGGGACCGGGAGCGGATGCGTGGCCCTGAGCCTGGCCGCCGAGGGACACTTCCGCCGGGTCGTTGGGGTGGACGCGTCGGGGCCAGCCCTGGCGGTGGCACGCGCCAACGCGGCTGGTGGGCCGGGCACGGCTCGTGTTGAGTTCCGCGCCGGCGATCTGTTTCCCCCGGGAGGCGAGCCGTTCGACGTGATCGTGTCGAACCCGCCCTACCTGACGGTGGCGGAATGGGCCGGCCTGGATCCGGGCGTGCGGGATTTCGAGCCGCGGGAGGCGCTGGTCGCCGGCGAGGATGGACTGGAGCATACGCGGGCCATTCTGAGCGGGGCTCGGCAGCACCTGACCCCGGGCGGTCTGCTGGGGATCGAAGTAGATTGCCAGAGGGCCGAGCGGGCCCGGGCGCTGGCGGTGGAGGCAGGCTGGCGGGATGCCCGCATTGAGCACGACCTGTTTGGCCGGCCGCGCTATCTGCTTGCCACCGAGGAGACCGCGTGATTCCACAGAAGGCGGAGGAACTGGGCAGGCTGATCGGCCAGACCGAGGAGTTCAAGGCGCTGAAGCGGGCCCGCGACCGGTTGCGCGAGACGCCTGAGCTCTCGGAGCGGCTGCGCCGGCTGGAGGAATTGGCTCGGGGGCTGGAGTCCGTGGCGGCCCGCGGCGAGGATGCGCCCGCTGCCGAGGTGGCGGCCTACGATGGTTTGCTGGGCCAGATCCAGACCGACTCAGCCTACCAGGGGATGATCGCGGCGCAGTCCAACTTCGACAAGCTGATGCTGCGGGTGAACGACTACATCCTGGACGGGATGCAGAAGGGGGCGGTGAGCCCGATCATCACGCTGAGCTAGTGCGCGGCGCATTCATCGTGGTGGAGGGGCCCGATGGGGCGGGGAAAACGACGCTGTCGGCCGGTCTGGCCCGGCGGTTGCGGGACACCGGACTGACGGTACGAGTGGTCCGCGAGCCGGGCGGTACGCCGCTCGCGGAGCGGGCGCGGGAGGCCGTGCTGGATACCGGATTGGCCGCGAGTCCCCTGGCCGAGTTGTTCCTGATGCTCGCCGCGCGGGCCGACCACGTGGCCAAGGTTATCCAGCCGGCGCTGGCGGCCGGCGAGGTGGTGGTGAGCGACCGGTTCGAGCTGTCCACCGCGGCGTATCAGATCGCCGGCAGGCAGCTTCCCCGGGAGGCGGTGCTGGAGGCCAACCGGCTCGCGACCGGAGGCCTGGCCCCTCATCTGACGCTGGTGGTGGACGTTCCCGCCGCCGTGGGATACGCGCGGCGGGCGGGCGCGGGCAAGACGGCTGATCGCATCGAGGGTGACGAGCGGGCGTTGCACGAACGGGTGGCGCAGGCGTTTCGCGAGGCGGCCGGTCCATCGGTGGTTCACCTGGACGGCACGCTGCCCGCGGACCGGGTGGAAGGGGCGGCGTGGACGGTAGTGCGCGAGCGGCTGGGGGAACTGTTTCCGCGCCGCTAGTGTTCAATCTGAAAACGGCCTGGGGGAGGCGATCCGGATGAAGAGCCAGCGCGTTGTGGTCACGGTGCTCGTGGCGTTCGTCGCGTTTCTCTCCGGCGGGTGGCTGCTGCAGCGCGGCTCCCAGCGGAGTGGCAGCGTCTACCAACAGGCCCGGCTGCTGGACGACATCCTCGCCTACGTGGCGGAGTACTACGTGGACTCCGTCCAGACCGAGAAGCTCTACGATTTCGCGATTGACGGGTTCCTGCGGGAGCTGAACGATCCCTATACCAGCTTCTTGCGGGAGGAGGATTACCGGGACCTGGAGCTGAACACCACCGGGAACTACGCCGGCGTCGGAATGCAGATTGATGTACGCGACAGCTGGATCACCGTCATCGCGCCGATCAACGGCACGCCGGCCGAGAGCCTGGGCATCGCCAGCGGAGACCGGATCGTGGAGATTGACGGCCAGTCCACCCGGGGGTGGGGCTCGGACCGCGCCGTGCGGGCGCTGCGGGGGAGGGCGGGCACCGTGGTGAAGCTCACCGTGGCGCGGCCGGGCGTGACGGACTCGCTGCGGTTCGACGTCACCCGCGCGCGCATTCACGTCCGCTCGGTGCAGTACTCTACCATGTTGGCGGGGGATGTGGCGTACGTGTCGCTGGTCAACGCCAGCATCAGTGAGCAAACCGCACGCGAGATCTCCGACGAGATCGCCAAGCTGCGTACACAGGGGGCCAAGGCGCTCCTACTGGATCTGCGGGGCAACCCCGGTGGCGTGCTGGATCAAGGCGTCGCCGTGTCGGACCTGTTCCTGGACCGAGGGGCGGTGGTGGTGGAGACCCGCGGCCGCGCGCCGGGGGCCAGCCAGACCTACCGGGCCCGGGCCGGCCAGCAATGGCCGGACATGCCCATCGTGACCCTGGTGGATGGTGGGACCGCGAGCGCGGCCGAGATCATTGCGGGCGCGCTCCAGGACCACGACCGCGCTCTGGTGCTGGGCACCACCTCGTTCGGCAAGGGGTTGGTGCAGACGGTCTATCCGCTGAACGGCCGGGAATTTCTCAAGCTCACCACCGGGCGCTGGTTCACGCCCAGTGGCCGCACCATTCAGCGGGCCCACACGGTGGCCGCCGCGCGTGAGGCCGACGAGAACGCGCCGGTGGACACGACCAAGGATACAACCCAGGTGTTCCGCACCGATGCCGGCCGCGTGGTTTTGGGGGGTGGCGGAATCCGGCCGGACGTGCTGGTACAACCCGACACGTTGACCGATCCCGAGAAGGCGTTTGTTCGGGCGCTGGGCTCAGGTATACCGGCCTACCGTGACGTGCTGACCAGCTACGCCCTGGAGCTCAAGGGGGCCAACGCCGTTACCAATCCGGCGTTCCAGGCGACCCCCGCCATGCGGGCCGAGCTCTACCAACGGCTCCGCGCCCGCGGCGTGGACCTGCAGGCGGCCAGCTGGGAGTCGGCGTCGTCCTTGGTGACCCAGCAGTTCGGCTATGAGGTGACTCGGTTCGTATTCGGCCGCACGGCCGAGTTTGCCCGGCGGACGGCCGATGACGTGCAGGTGCGGCACGCCATTGAGCTCATCAAGCGAGCCCGCACACCGCAGGACCTGTTGGCGCTGGCCCGCGAAGGCGGTAACTGACGCCCGAGCGCCCGCCGGCGGTCGGTATCATCGGGGCGGGACGGGCGGGCCTCGGGCTCGCCCTGGCCCTCGAACGGGCCGGCGTGCCGGTGCACCTCCTCAGCCGCCGCGCCAAGCCCGCTCCCGCCACTATCCCACTTACCGTTGGGGCGGTCCCGCCCTCCTGGCTGGCGGAGGTGGACATAGTGCTCTTGGCCGTCCCGGACGCCATGATCGAAGAGGTGGCCGCCGCGCTCTCCCGTTCCGGTGCCATCACCGCGGGACACGTGGTGCTGCACCTCTCGGGCGTCCTGGGTGCGGATGCGCTCAAGCCATTAGCCGGCAGCGGTGCCGCGCTGGGCTCGCTCCA
>DASWGV010000053.1:0-7579 GCA_036393515.1 Gemmatimonadales bacterium
TCCTTGGCCAGGTCCACGATCTTTACCGGTTCGCCCATATCCAGCACGAACGTCTCTCCCACCCGCCCCAGCGCCGCCGCCTGGAGTACCAGTTGCACCGCTTCCGGGATGGTCATGAAATACCGCACCATGTCCGGATGCGTCACCGTCACCGGCCCGCCCGCGGCAATCTGCGCCTGGAACAGCGGTACCACGCTGCCTTCGCTCCCTAGCACGTTGCCAAACCGCACTGAGAGGTAGTGCCGCCCCGCCTTCATGGCCACGTCGTGCACTAACATCTCGGCCAGCAGCTTGGTGGCGCCCATCACGTTGGTGGGATTCACCGCCTTGTCCGTGGAGATCAACACAAAGTGGGGCACGCCCACCCGCTCCGCCGCCCGCACCAGGTTCAGCGTACCGCCCACGTTGTTGGTGACGGCCTCCTCCGGGTTCAGCTCCATCAGGGGCACGTGCTTGTGCGCCGCCGCGTGGAACACCACCTGCGGGCGAAACCGTTCCATCATCCAGTCCACCCGCGCCGCGTGCCGCACGTCGCCAATCACCGGCACCACCGTCAGCTCACGGTACCGGGCCACCAGCTCGTTGTGGATGTGAAAGACGGGATTCTCCCCGTGATCGAACAAGACCAGCTGCCGCACGCCCAGCGCGGCTACCTGCCGGCAGATCTCGCTCCCTATGGACCCGCCCGCCCCGGTGATCAAAACGGTGGACCCGCGCACCAGGTCCCCGGCGGCTTGCTGGTCTATGACCACCGGCTCCCGGCGCAGCAGGTCCTCAATCTGCACCGCCCTGAGCTGGCCCACCTTCACTCGGCCGGAAATGATGTCGAACATGCTGGGAATGGTCTTGGCAACCACTCCCGACTCATGACAGGCGGCCCGCACATCCCGAATGACTTTTCCGGACGCGGCCGGCATGGCGATGATCGCCTGGCGGAAGCGGTACTCCTTGGCCAGCCGCGGTATGGAAGTGAGATCCCCCAGGACGGGAAGTCCCTGGATCACGCGATGGTGCTTGGTGCGGTCGTCGTCCACAAAGCCCACTGGGTCCAGCCCCGACTGCGGGTTGGCACGGAGCTCCCTGGCGATCATGGCGCCGGCCTCACCCGCACCCACGATCAAGACCGGCTCACCCAATCGCCCGCTCTGCCGGCGTTGCCACGAGTGGAACGCCCGAATGGAAAAACGGGACCCGCCGAAGAACACCAACGTGAGCAGCGTATCAATCACGGGGAGGGAACGCGGGAGACGCGGTGTGGCGGGAACCAGCCCTTCCATGACCTCCGGCAGAAGCGGACCGACCACGGTGAAGTACGTCACGGCGATCACCACGCCCGCGGAGACCACGCCCGCCACGATCTTGAGCAGCTCGTCCACGCTGGCATAGCGCCAGTAATGCCGGTACAGCCCGAACTGCCAGAGGACCAGGAACTTCGCGGAAATGCCTACCAGCGTGAACGCGGCCAGGCGGGCCGAGTAGCGCCCGTAGTCCACCGGCCAATCCAACCGCAATGCCAGCGCCAGCGCTGGGATGAGCGCCCAGGTGACCAGGTCGAACCCGAGAAACACACGGTTGCGCATGAACCGTTGCACCGATGCCTCAACCCCTTGCCGTTGTTGGCGTTATGCGGGACAGCAAACTTACCCGGCCGGCGAGGCAGCGTCCAGAGGCCGCAGCCCGTACCTCGGGGACAGACGTTGTCCGGACCCTGTCGTTAGGCTCGGCGCCGAACCGCCAGGGCGAACGCGAGGAAGTACGCTCGAAGGGACTCCCCCGAGCCCGCCGGGACGTCGTCGGAAAAGAACAGCCGGCAGAACTCCTCGCGGGCTCGGCGCAGTTCCCGCAGTCTGCACCCACGCCAGCGGGCATCCGTGGCCGTCATGTCAAACAGCTCCAGGGCCCGGTCAATTGCGTGGTGTCGCCGGTCTACCCGGCCTTCGCCATCGGCACGGATTGCCCGGTCCACCTCGCTGCCGATGTGCGCCAATTGCTCCAGCGGACTCAAGGCGAACCAGCGGCCCGCCGCGAGCTGTTTGTGGCCCACCGGGGTCGCCGGCATCAGTCGGCCACCAATGAGTTCACTATCTCGGCGATCTGGCGCCGCAGGCCGGGATCAACCACCGAGCGGGTCCGGTTTCCTCGCGACGGCCGGGGGTTGATCATCGAGTCGAACTCCATCCATTGGTGGGGGACTCCTGGAGATGGAGGTTCAACCCCCAAAGGTCCGCCACCATCACCTTCACCATGTCGCCGAACTGCTGTTCCGCAACGGTGGCCAGGTCCGATCGTCGGATCGGCTGCTCGACGATACGGATGCCAGGATCGGCCATGGTACTCCCTCCTGACGCCTGCGGCGCCACCTGACACGCGCCTACGCCTCTACGCCTCTCGAACCTTGCGGAGGCTACGCGTGCCGTCGCCGTCCAACAAGGGAAGGCCCCGGAGATCCCGCCGGGATCGGTGACCGTCGAGGGCGGCGCGCTGAGGCGTAACCTGAGGCGAATCCGGTAACACAGTGCCCCCACAACACTTGCGGGCGCCAGAGGCGAATCTGCAAGGGCCGAAAACGGATTTGCCTACCCCGGTGCGGATTTACATCACCCCCATGCGGATTCCCGCCACGCCCCCGCGGATTCCCATGACCCCCGTGCGGATTCCCCTCACCCCCAGGCGGATTCCCGCCACGCCCCCGCGGATTCGCATGACTCCCGTGCAAATCCGTGTGCGGCGGACGCAAGTCTGCATGGCCCCCGTGCCGATTCCCCTGAGCCGCGACCCGATTTGCCTTACCCTGATGCAAGTTCGCATCTGGCCGGTGCACGTTCTGGCTGGGCGCATGCGAATCCGCATGGGGCGCTTCCAAGTCCGCATGACCCGTGTGCAAATCCGTATGCGGCAGATGCAGTCCGCATGGCCCCCGTGCGGATTCCCCTGAGCCGCGACCCGATTTGCATGACCCTGATGCCCATTCGCACCTGGCCGGTGCAGGTTCCCGCGGGACCCATGCGAATCCGCAAGAGGCGTCTGCAAGTCCGTATGACCTCCGTGCAAATCCGTATGCGGCGGATGCAAGTCCGCATGGCCTCCGTGCAGATTACCCTGAGCCGTGAACCGATTTGCATGACCCCTGATGCCCATTCGCACCTGGCCGGTGCAGGTTCCCGCGGGCCCCATGCGAATCCGCATGGGGCGTCTGCAAGTCCGTATCACCCTCCGGGGAATCAGCGCGAGGGGGAGGTGTGTGCAGATATTTGTGCAATTGTTTTGGCGGTGACTGGTAACCAGGCCGTCGCCACGTCTTCTTCTTCACGCCCGAGTGTCTCACGGCGTAGCGTGAAACACTCGCTTGTGATTTACGGTCCTTGCAGCTCGCGCGAGGGAGGCTTCCAACGACGCCACGGCGTCCACGCTCGCGGCGATGACGAGATCCAGGTCCCGGCTAAGCTCCGCGCCCCCGTAGAGAACGCACGCCTGCCCGCCCATCAGGAGGCAGGGGACCCCGTGGGTCGCCGCAAAGGCGTAACCCGGGAACGCTGATCCGGGCTGCGGTATTCTGCTACGGCCAGCGATGGAATGATGCAATTCCACGGGGGGGGCGACGTGTAGGTTGGCAAGTGCACCGCGCTTGCCGCCTGGGCAATGGGTACTCATACTATGGGCATGCCCGAAACCGCCCGCCGCTATACGGTTCAGGAAGTCCTGGCCTTCCCCAGCGACGGGAATCGCTACGAGCTGGTCCACGGGGAGCTGCTGGTGAGTCCGACCCCTCGAGTGTGGCATCAGGTGATCGCGGGCAGGCTCTTCACGTTGCTGGTTGACTACCTGAGCGGCTTCCCGGGTCAGGCCCTGGTACTCTTCTCCCCCGCCGATATCACCTGGGGCACCGAGGATGACCTGGCCCAGCCGGACATTTTCGTGGTGCCCCTGCGAGAGACCAGCGAGGAATGGAGCAGCATTCGGACCCTGCTGCTCGCCGGCGAGGTCCTGTCACCCAGCACGGCCCGGTACGACCGGATCACCAAGCGACGCCTGTACCAGGAACACGGCGTGCTCGTCTATTTGGTGGTGGACCCGGACGCGCGCCTGGTGGAGGTGTGGCGCCCGGGCGATGAGCGGCCGGAAATTGTGACGGACCGGCTCACCTGGAGCGTCGGGCCGGAACACCCTGAGCTGGTAATCGAGCTCAAGGAGCTGTTCGCACCCTTGAAGTAGCCGCGCGGCTCCTCAGAATCTCAAGGCCCACTTGGCTTCCAGCCGTGTGAGGCGTGTGTCCACCGCCTGCTCCGGCCGGAAATCCCTTCCGCATACCAGCGAGTTTTGAAAAAACGTGTTGTACCGGGTCCCGGTGGAGAGCGACGCCGACACCGCCCCCCAGGGACCGACCACCGCGCCACGGACGCCCGCGGTCAGCGACACGTCGTGCATGCACCAGTAACTGAGAAACGGGCTCAGCAGGGGAACGGTGTACAGCGCGTCGTTCTCCCAGCGGATTCTGGAGCCGAACAGCCCTGCCTCCCAGGATGGAGCTACGTAGTCCACCGCCAGCCAGTGACTGGACGACCCCGGACCAATTCCCGCGCCGAGAACCTGGCCCTGGTTGGTGTACCCCTGGATCACCGCGCGGCTGGTGTAATAGGTCCCCACCTGCCGCTGGCGAAAGGTGGAGCTTCGCTCCAAGTAGGTGTGCTCGGCCTGTAGTCGCACTACCGGCAGCCCAGGCGTCATCGGCGCTTCCGCTCCAACCCCGCCGGGCGTAGACGGCGCCGGCTGCCGCAGTGCTCGGGCCCATTGTAGTCCCAGGGTGTAGCCCAGCGTGTGCCCGGGCGTTACCAGGAAGTCCCTGAGCGATCCTGGCAGCTCGGTCCGGGCAAACTCGCCGTAGACCTCCAGCCCAGCCCGCGGGAACCGCCAGCGGCCAAACCACGAGTAGATCTGATCGGGACCCGGAACCTGGGTGGAGTCGGCCAGGGGTTTGTCGTTCGGGGATCCGGGGAAGGTCACCACGGCGTCCAGCAATCGGAGTGGAACATCACCCCACCCATCGGCCGGCTGGTACACCGCGCGCGTCAGGCCCACCGTGAGGTCCGGGACCCACTTTGGGCGCCAGGTGAGGGCTAAGGCGCTGGTCGAACGAAGATCGTTGGTGGTGTCGTCATCGAAGTACTCCGATTCCTTGAGCCCGCCCGCCAGCAACCTCCCCTCGAAGGCCCCCAGTGCGGTGCGCACCGGACGCGCCGTCCGCACAAAGACGTGCGGGAAGCCCGGGGCGTTGTCGCTGAGAACGATCGCGTTGCGGATGCCGGGGCCCCACCAGTGGTTCTCCGTGGAAAGCCCGACGGTCATCCCACCGGTAGTGACTTGCAGCGTGGACTGCCCCGGGTAAAGCCGGTGGATTGGTTCGGTGCCGAAACGCACCGGGAGGTCAATCGAGCCTGGTCTGAGGTGCCAGGGCGATGACAGGGAGTCCCGCCCCGCCGGGAGCGCCAGGGGTGACAACCGCGGGTCGGGCATGGTGAAGGGCCGATTCGCGCTCGCGGCAAACTGCGGCGCGAGCACCAGCGCCACCGGTCCCCACTCGGCGCGGAAGCCGGCGGTGAGCAGCGCGTTGCTCCCTGCCCCAGCCCAGAGCGGCCCGTCGTTCAGCGAAAAGGGCAGTCCGGAGTTGTGGACCAGCTGGACCCGTGGCTCAATGGGCCTGACCACGGGCCGACCGCTCCGCCGCGCCACGGCCCCCAGTGACGCAGATGGGGAGCGAAGGAGCAACCCGTCCGTCTCGGCCCGGCCCAGCACCTGATCGAGCCGTTGCCGCTCGACCTCGATGCCGTTCAGATCCACCAGCGCGGGGGTGGGCAACGAGAACACCGGCGTTCCCACGGGCGCCGCCCAACCCTGGCCCGGGCGGGGCTCCGGGCCCCGCGGCGCCCGCAACGGCCCGGCATTCCAGGTCATACCCATCCAGGCGTTCAGGTTGAACGCGTCGTCGCCGAAGTTCCGGTTGAAGTCGTACATCGCGGTCAGTCCCCCGGAAACCGCCAGGGGGCCCCGGAACAGCACCACCTCGGCTCCCAGGGCCTGGATCACGTCATACCCGTCGGGGTCGAGCGCCGCCACCCGCCGGTACCTCCGGCTGGGGTCTTCAACCAAGCGCTGGAAGTCCTGACGAAGCACTCTGGTCCAGTTGACCTGCCAGCGGCCGCCCGGGTGATACCGATCCAGGGCCACGGTCGTGGCCACCCCGCCAACGCCGAACTCAGAACCCAGCACCTGACCGAGCTGGGTGTGACCCTGGCGCTGGCGGCCATGGACGTAGAACGTGCCCCCGGTCCGGCCCAGGACGTACTGGGATGGCCTCATGTCGAGATGCTCGACTTCCAGCCCCCAGAAACTCGTCCGGTCGAACCCCCACAGTTTCCGAAAGCCCAGGACGTAGCCACCGGAATTCTCGGGCTCCCCGATGAAGTCCCGCAGGTCCCAGTTGTCGTCCTCCTTGGCGTACTCGCCGTAGAACTCGAACCCGTGGGCCGGCACCACCCAGCGCGCCCAGATCGCCGCGAGCCCGTTGTCCGGGTCGGCCCCGGGGTTCAGCGAGTCGGTGCCCACCGGACGCTGGGACCGGAGGAACGCGCCGAACGGCTTAGTGAAATCCCCAACCGAGAGCCCATCCTCCGGCCAGCGGTCGTGCAGCAGCCGGCTGCCCCCGATCTCAAGGCCGTCCAGACCTCTCGGTTGGAACACCCCCACGAGGCCCGATACGAACCGCCGGTGCGCCGGCGGCAGGTTTTGGGTCCAGGGTGACTGCCGGAGGTCACCCCACACCAGCCGGCCGTGCGCCTGGCCCACCCAAAGATCGATCGGCGCCGAAGTGCCGAGGAAGAGATGGGGGAAGCCGGCGGCGTTGTCGCCCAGGATGGTGGGGTGCGCGACCGCCGGCCCCCACCATTGATTGGCCGTAGAAACGCCCAGCGTGACGACGGGCAGATCCACGCGGATTGTGCTCTGCCCGGGATCCAGCCGGCCGTACGGTTGGTCCCCGAATCGTTGGGGAGCGTCAATGGTGACGGGGAATCTCCCGTGGGCCAATCGGAGGCTGTCGGTGAATCCGTTGGCCTGGAGCGGAAAGTCGAGGTTTTGGGCCCAAAAGACCGTCGGCGCAATGACCAGGGAAAGGGGGCCCCAACGCCCCGCGACGCCACCGCTCAGCGCCGTGGTGAGCCCCTTGCCCTGCCACACCGGCCCGTCGTTGTAACCCCAGGGGAACGTCGAATTGAAATAGGTGGTTGCGCGCGGCGGGACCATACTCAACACCAGGGCCCTCTCCGGCGGCTGGACCGTCCGCGGGAAACGCCACGCCCAGGGATGGCCGCTATCCGGCGGGGTGATCCCGTCCAGCTCCCGCTGAGAAAACGGCCGCAACGTCCAGGGATGGCTTGCGACCGCACCGGCGCTCTGGAGCGAGCGGTAGTACCGCTCTATTTCGCTGCCCACAAACGCCAGGTGCTGCGCTTCCAGCGGGCCGGGCACCAACGCGAAGGCCAGCCAGACCAGCCATCCGCGGCGGCGCGTCGTGAGTGGATTGGTC
>DASWGV010000054.1:0-6723 GCA_036393515.1 Gemmatimonadales bacterium
CAGCGTGCCAAACGCCAGCAGCGTGCCGTCCGGCGACCAGTCTATGGTCCCCTCCACCGTGTAGCCCTCCGGCAGGACGGCAATGCGGGTCACGTTGCTGCCGTCATAGTTCACCGTATAAATGGCGGACGTCGGCACCGAGTTGACCGTCGTGTCGCGGACCACGGCCAGCTGGTCGGGATTGGTCGGGTTCCAGGCAAAGACGCCGGGCCCGGTGAGGAGCGGATTCACCGACTGCGTCACCAGGATCTTGCCGGCGCCATCCCCCTGGCCGTCCGCGGGCGACTGCACCCCGGTCACCACGCACACGTCGCCATAGGTCGCGCCGCATTCGGCCGCGATGTGGACGCCGTCCGCACTGAAACGCGCCCGGCGCGTGGTCACGTCGTTCACCACGTGATAGACGGTGGCGCCGTTCGGCGTCGCGATGTGCAGGAAGTTGTTCCCGCTGGATACGTTGCCGCCGTAGGTCACCCACTTGTAGTCCGGCGACCAGCGCGGCTGCCCGTGGCCGGTGAGGGAATACTCCGGCGTGATCAGCGTTCTGCCCGTCGCATCGCCGAGCAGGCGGAAGATCCCGCGTGACAATCCCCCGCCCGAGTCGCCGTGGAACAGGATCTGGCCGCGGGCAATCAGGTTGAGCGCCGTTCCGCTCCACGCGGTATCCAGGGACATCCCCGCGCCCCGGGTGGGCACCAGGTCCCGTCCGGTGATCGTGGTGAATCCGCCGGTGCGGGTGGCATAGTTGAGCACCGCAAAGGACGTGGCCGCCGCGGGTGTGAAGTTGGAGGCGAGATCGAGTGTCCCGGCCACGCCGGCGTTCCCCTGGACGAACAGCTGATCATACTGGGTGCCGGCCGTGATCCCTTGCAGCTCCAGGTTCAGGATGCTGGAGGAGCCCATGGTGACGTTGCTGACGCCCAGGACGCCGGGTGACAGGCCGGGTGACAACGTGCCGTTGTTGGTGAACACGGTGCCGGAGAGGTCCAATGCGCCGTCCCCTGCCAACATGCCGGATGCGGCGTTGGTGAACGTGCCACTCCCCACCACGGTCAACGTGCTGCTGTTCAGTATCCGCCACGTCCCACCGTTCAGTATGGTCTCCGCGGTGAGGGTGGTGTTGTCGTAGATCTCCATCGTTCCCTGATTGGTGACCGACACGGCGGAGAGGGATCCGGGGCCGACCTCCAGGCGCCCGAAAGACCCAATGGTCAGCGCATCGGCGCCGGCGTCCGTGACCGTGATGGTGCGGCCCTGGGCGTTCAGCCCGATGATGTCGGTCTGGCTTCCCACGGTGAGCCGCGCGATGCTGGTTTCCACGTCCAGGTTGACCACGTAATCGCCGCCCTGCGTGATCTCCACCGTGTCGCCGGGGATGGGCGCGCGGCCCAGGCTCCAGTTGGCGTCCGTGCTCCAGGTCCCGGAGGAGGTGATCCACTGGTTGAGCCCCGGCCCCTCCGCCGCCAGGTACAGCGTGTCCGGGGTTCGTCCGGTGGTCCACACTGTGTCCAGCACCAGGCCCGTCACCGTAGGCAGGGTGACGGAGCTGAAGGCTCCGGTGCGGGATCCGTAGGTCATGACGGCGAATCGGTCGCCGTCGGACGGCGTGAAGCCGCCGGTGGTCGCCACCTCGAGCGAGCCGCCCAGCGTGGCGGCGCCGAGCATCTTGAGCTGGTCGTGACCCGTCCCCGGTGTGGTCCCACCCAGCTCGATGTTGATGGTGGAAGCGCCGAAGGTCACCGGGCCCAGGAAGGTCAAGATGCCGGGCGAGGTCCCGGGATTGACCGCCCCGTCGAACCCCGCGTTCGGCGAAGCGCTGAAGTCCAACGTCCCGGTGCCCCGAAGCACAGCGGACGGTCCGTTATAGAACACTCCGTTGAATTGCAGCGTGCCGGTCTGGACGTCCAACGTGTCGGAGTTGAAAAAGTCCACGCCAATGGAGGCGAGGCCGGCGGAGATGGTACGGAGGAGGCGGCCTGAATTGGAGAATGTGGGTCCGGCACCTGACAGCTGGGTCAGGGAAGCGTCCCCGGTGATAAACCAGAACGCACCCGGGAGATTCTGGATGTGCGCGTCGCTGGCCAGCGCCAGGTCGCCGCCGGACCAGGTCACGGTGCCCGTGTTCAAGAAGGACCGGGCGGAGCCCAGGGTCTTGGCGCCGCCGGTCAGCGTGGCCTGCGCGCCGGCAGCGATCACGGTCACGCTCGCGCCGCCGATGGTGCCGCCCGACCATTCCAGCCCACCCGCGAACGAGACCGGCCCGAGCCCCGTCAGGACGCCGCTGGCCAGCTGATAGACGGTGGTGGGATTGAACACGGCGCCGCTGTCCACCGTCAGGGTGACGCCGCTGTGGGAGAAGGTCTGGGTGCCGCTGGCGCCGCCCATCACCAGGTATTTGACGGTCGCGTCCTGATCCAGCGTCACCGTGTAGGTGCCATCCAGCAGGATGAACACGGTATCCGTGGGACTCGGCGGGACGCCTTTGCTCCAGTTGGCTCCGGCGCTCCAGTTACCGCCGGCCGGGTTGATCCAGGAATTGCCCGGCACGGGCGGGGCGCCGATGGCGAAGGCCACGCTGGTGTCCGGAGCCAGCCCGCCGGCCGTAGCCACCAGGGTGTAGCCCACGCCAGCCGCGATGATGCTGAGATCGGCAAAGGTGGCCACGCCCGCCACGGCGGCGACGGTGGTGGTGCCGGACAGCGTGCCGCCGCCGGGATTGTTGGCAATGGCCAGCTGCATGTTGCCGGTGAAGGAAAGGTCCAGGTTACCACCGACATCGCGCGCGGCCACCGAGACCGACGGAGCGATCACCGCCCTCACGATGGCGGCGGATGGCTCAACCAGGAACGCCAGGCGAGCGGCCGTGCCCGCCAGCGCGGTGGCGCCGAAGCTGGCGGACGCGCTCGGCAGCGCCCCCGTGGTGGCCTGCACCGTCTGTGACCCGGCGGCCGGTCCCAACGTCCAGGTGACCGAAGCGCGGCCCTGCGCGTCGGTCAGCGCCGAATCAGCCGAGAGCGCGCCACCGCCTCCTGTCACGGTAAAGCGCACCCAAACGCCACTCACGCCCAGGCCGTCAGCCGCCAGCACGCGCGCTCCCAGCGGTACGTCGAGCGTGGCGCCGACCACTCCCGTTTGTCCTCCGCCCAACTCGGCCACCAGGCTGGTGGGCAGCGGTTGGGTATTGACGGTTCCGGTGTCGGCGGGTCCGGTGAGCAGGGTGGCGACAATGCGCGCCGCGCCGCGCTGAGCCCCAGCGATCACTCGGCCGCTGTCCGGTCGAGCGACGCTGGCCCGCGCGGTGTCCAGCGAGCTCCAGGCGATGGGGGTTCCCGGGATCACGGCGTTGGACGAGTCATAGGCCGCGGCCTCCAGCACGGCGGTCTGACCGGTGTTCAGGTTCAGCGCGCCGGTGAGGATCTCCACGTACGCCGCGTTTGCGCCGGTGCCCACATAGTCGAATGGGGCCTGGACTGGTACGGGGTCAGTGCCCGTGGTGGGGGTAACGGTGACCGGCCCGGCGCGGAAGGCGGTGTCGCCCGCGGGGGTGATCAGCGCCAGGCGCAGGGTGAAGGTTTCTGCCGCCTGGAACACCACCACCGTGAGCGACAGGTCGAGCGAGTCGCTGTCGGGATTCACGATGACGGTGGTATCGAGAGCCACAGTGCTGTCGGTGTTGCGAATCAGGGTGATGCGGGCGCGGTCAATGGGAACGATGCCTGCCGCGCTGCTCGCAAAGGAAGCGGCGATGGCGAAGTGCGCGTCGAACCCCCGCGGGCCGCCGGGGTCGGCGCAGCTGGCGATGAGCACGTAGGTGCCGGCGCCTAGCGCGATCGGCACGCTGAGTCTGCTTCGGATGTAGCCCATTGGATTTTCGCGAACCGCCGGAGGTCCTCCGCACGACCCGCCTGCAGTCTAATGTGGTTTCGCCGGCGGCGATGGGCAACCGTTGCGCCGCCGCTTCACCGGGGCACTACGTGACGGAGGTCACCGCCGCGGCTAGGCCGCCAGGTCCTTCAGGCCCTCTCTGCCCACCGCCCCGACGGCGTGCTTGACCAGCTGTCCCTTCTCGAACCGGGCGAAGTAGGGAATGGACCGTACCCCGTAGCGCATGCTGACTTGCTGAGCCCGGTCGGTGTCCACCTTGGCGACCAACAGGGTTCCGGCTCGATCCCGCGCGATCTCATCGAGAATCGGGGCCATCATCCGGCAAGGCCCACACCAGTCCGCGTAGAAATCCACGATCACCGGTACCTCGGCCTTCAGCACGGTGGCGTCGAAATGTTCCTCTTCCACCTTCACCGGGCGGTCAAGCAGGAAGGGCTTGCCGCACTCCGCGCACTTGGGACGCTGGTCATGGCGGGTGAGGTCTACCTTGTTGAGAGTGCCGCAGAACTGACAAGCGAGCGTGATGTTCGACATGGTGCGCTCCAGCGCAAGACTGAGGCTGTCGCCCGTGGCGACGGCCGGTGTGGTCAACCTATGGAGCCAGCTGGTCCAGCGCCATCATCAGCGCAAAGCCGGCGACAAACCCGCCGGTGGCCACGTCCACGTTGCCGCTGCGGGTGGTTTCCGGCAGCAGCTCTTCCACCACTACAAACAACATGGCGCCGGCTGCAAAGGCCAGGCCAAAGGGCAGCAGGCCCGCGACGACACTCACCGCGAGGGCGCCTGCCACGGCGGCCACGGGCTCGATCGCCGCCGAGAGCTGACCGTACCAGAGGGCCCGCCGACGGCTCATGCCGTCCCGGCGCAGGGGCAACGCGATGGCCAGTCCTTCCGGAATGTTCTGCAGGCCGATGCCGAGCGCCAGCACCAGCGCCCGGTGGAGGTCACCGGACCCGAACCCCACTCCGACGGCCAGTCCCTCGGGCAGGTTGTGGATGGTGATAGCCGCCATGAGCAGGGTAGAGCGCATCCACGCGACCCGCGGTCCCTCCGCCGTTGCCTCTTCCGGGAACTCGGAGTGGAGGTGGGGGATCAGGCGATCCAGCGCCCACATGGCGGCGGCGCCAAGCAGCAGGCCGGCCAGCGACCGCCACACGCCGCCCAGGTCGAGGGCGGGGATCAGCAGCGACCAGCAGGAGGCGGCGACCATGATGCCGCCGGCGGCGCCCATCATGCCGTCCATCAGACGGCGCGAGACGCCGCGCACCAGGAGAACGGGCAGCGTCCCGATGAACGTGAGGAACCAGGTGCCCAGGCCGCCCACCAAGGCCTGCTGTACCGGCGAGAGTTCGGCGAACCACGTCATGGCGCCGAAGTTTGTTCAAGGCCGGGTGAAGGTGTGGTGAAGGAAGACTGAGGCCGGGCTCGGCGCAGGGTTTAGGCGAGCGTGTCCGCGCCTTCGGACAGCCCATCCTGAGCCTCGGCGAGCCTATCCGAAGCTTCGGCGAGCCTATCCGAAGCTTCGGCGAGCCCATCCGAAGCTTTGGCGAGCCTATCCGAAGCCTCGGCGAGCCTATCCGAAGCCTCGGCGAGTCTGTCCGCGGCCGCGGCGAGCCTATCCGGAGCTGCGGAGCCGCTCGTCGAGCGTCTAGCGATGGGCGGGGGTGGAGGGTACCGTATGCGGGCCCGGCCCTTAGGCTGGTCCGTCACGAAGGATTTAGGCTGACCGGCGACGAAAAGAGGGTGCGGAAGGCTCGAAGAGAATAGGCTGACCAGTGCCACCATACGTATTACGGGTCGGTCCACTCTACGTTAGCCAGCGCTAGAAGATCAGCATGCACACTCGCCTCCGTGCCTGGGCCGACCGCACCTTCTATGATCCGGTTCCAGTCCTCAAGGCACTACGTTCTCTTGAGATAGCCCTCGCGGATACGGAGATGCCGGAGTCGGTACGCCGCCTTCGCACAAACAAACTCAAGACCGACCGAGAAGCACGTACGGCAGCCCTCTTCGCGCATGGCATGGCCAGTGTCGTTGGGGCCAAGGTCCTCCTAGCTCCCGGAGAAATCGAGGACTGCGACTTCATCACCTGCTTCACCACCGGCGGGACCAACAACTTCTCATGTGTGCAGCTCAAGGAGCTTGCCCCGGCCGACCTGGCTCCGGCCCACACCATCGAGTCCCTCATCTCGGGTCTCTATGGGCTTCCTCGATCCGATGCCGTGCTCGCGATTCACCTCAACCGCAGAGACCATATCACGTTCGACCGACTCCGAGTCACAGACGTTCCATTCGCGGAGGTGTGGTACCTCTGGGCCTCCACGCCTGACTCCGCCACGTGGTATCTGTACGGCGACGCCTTGAAGTCGCCCACCCCCTATGAGTTCGCTTACCCACATGATTGATGCACGGCCGGAGCGCTGGCTAACAAGCGTTTGCTGCTGGCGGGCGCGCCCGTTTTGAAGGAACTTGTGTTCGTGCGCCTGGCGACGTCCGTCTTACGCGCCTGGAGTCGACTCGCCAACAGGCGAGTCGCCCGCAGCAGAAACGCGATGCGTTAGCGAGGCTGGTTAAAGGAGCGAGTCGCGGCGAGAGAGCCTTCCTTGTGCCGATCGGACCCGCCGAAGGCCACAACCATGCAACGCATTACCGGCGAAGCGACAACTTGCGGAGGGACTCATGTCAACACTGAGGGTGAGCGGAACCTGTCAACATGAATGAGACACTTTCGGTTCGAGTTTACTGAGCAGCCACCAGCAACATTTCCTCCTCAGTCGGCCTGATCCCCTCGGATGTGGGGGTACTCCTGCCCCTCGGCACCTCGAGATCGTCGCTCCT
>DASWGV010000055.1:0-3596 GCA_036393515.1 Gemmatimonadales bacterium
GGTTGGTCTCCCTGCGGCAGCCCAGCAAACCGGAACGGATCGCATCGCCGCCGATCTGACCTACCTTGCCGCCGATGCCCGTCAGGGCCGCGGGGTGGGCACCGCCGGCCTGGACGTTGCGGCCGAGTACATCGCGGCCGCGCTCGCCCGCGCCGGGCTGCGGCCGGGCGGGACCGAGGGTTACTTCCAGCCGTTCACCATTGATCCGAGCGCGCCCGCCGCCGCGCACACCGGCGTCGGCGGCGCGCGGGTGAAGAACGTGATCGGCTTGTGGCCCGGACAAGGGGCGCTGGCCGGCCAGGCCGTGGTGGTGGGCGCGCACTACGACCACCTGGGCCTGGGCGGATTTGCCAGCATGGACCCGGACAGCGTGGGCGCGGTCCACAACGGCGCCGATGACAACGCGTCCGGCGCGGTGGGCCTGCTGGAAATCGGGCGGCGGCTTGCGGAGCGGCGGAGCGGGAACGCGCGGGCGGTGGTGCTCATCGCGTTCACCGGAGAGGAGCTGGGGCTTCTGGGCTCGGACTATTACGTCAAACACCCGGTCGTGCCCATCGAGTCCACGTTCGCGATGGTGAATCTGGACATGGTGGGACGCTTGCGGGACGACCGCGTGACCGTCTTTGGCACCGAGACCGCGCGGGAATTCCCGGCGTTGCTGGATTCACTGCGGGCGGCGAGCGGCCTGTCGGTCGCGGGGTCCGGTGACGGATACGGCCGGAGCGACCAGTCTTCATTCTACGCGGCCGATGTGCCCGTGCTGCATTTCTTCACGGGCGCGCACCAGGACTACCATCGGTCCACCGACGACGCCGACAAGATCAACCTGGACGGCGTGGCCCGGATCGCGACCCTGGCCGCCGACCTCGCCTGGACGCTGGCCACTCGGCGGGCTCCGCTGACCTTTGTGGACGCGGAGCCCCCGCCACCAGTGGCGGGAGGCGGCTACGGCGCGTACCTGGGCACGGTGCCGGACATGAGCGAGTCGCCCGGCGGCGTACGGCTCACCGGGGTGCGCGCCGGCAGTCCGGCCGAGGCCGCCGGTATCAAGGCGGGCGACATCATTGTGCGGATCGGCGACCACGAGGTGAAAGACCTCTACGCCATGACGGACGCCCTTCGGGCCCACAAGCCGGGAGACTCCGTGGTGATCGCCGTGATGCGCGACGGCAAACGCCTCGAGCTGCGGGCCACCTTGAGCAGGCGTGGTGGCTGACCAGCCGGCGCTGCGCCCCGGTCCGATCGTGCGGGCCCTTCAGGGCGCCTTTGCCAGGGACGCAGGACGCCAGGAGCTGCTGCAACTCGCCGCCCGGCGCATTCAGGAGGCCGGCCCGCCGTACACGTCGGTGTACCTCTATATGCTGCACGGCGGCGAGCTGATGCTGGAGGCGTTCGCCGGCCGCACCACCGAGCACACCCGGATCCCCGTGGGGAAGGGCTTGTGCGGCCAGGCCGTGGCGGAGCTGCGCGACATCAACCAGCCCGATGTCTCCACCGCCCCCGGCTATCTCGCGTGCAACGCCGACACCAAGGCGGAGCTGATCGTGCTCATCCGCCGCGGTCAGGAAATCCTGGGGCAGATTGACGTGGACAGCGACATGGCAGCCGGGTTTCCCGCCGCCGAGGAGCAAGCGGTCCGGGAAGTGGCGGACGCCCTGGCCGTGTTGTTGTAGACTCACCGTGGCAATGGCCGTTCCCGCATACTCGGCGCCAGGCGGGCCGCCTCCCCGCCCGGCGCCCACACCACCAGCGCCTTGACCGGTTCGGCCGACACCACGCGATGCACCACGTCGTCCCCGGGGCGCACCAGACCCACCATGCCCGTCCGTAGGCGATGCGACACACCGTTGACCACGTGATCCAGCTCACCCGACAAGATGTAGAGGACCTCAACCCTCCCATGCGTGTGCCCGCGTGGGGCGGCGGCGGGACTGGGTGGGAACGTGATCTCACTCAGCTCGACTTCGTCCCCTCCGAGGTTGCTCGCCTCGACCAGCACCTTGATCACCGCGCCGGAGGAACTCTCCAATACCCTCGTGCCTTCGGTGGCAGGCTCATAGGTGGGCCGGGCCTGGCCTCCGGCCCACTGAGGCGTGATGAGCACGAGACCGGCCGCAAACATGCCAAGCACCTGACGGCGCATACGATTCCTCCCCGCGGGGGAAGCGCCTAGTATAGCCTGTGGCCATCAACGCGCTTGCCATGCCGCCGACGACTGAGCCCGCCAGCCTCAATGGCGTCACCCTGTACACGCGGACCATCGGCACCGGACCCGACGTGGTGGTGCTGCACGGCGGGCCTGGCGCGCACCACGATTATCTCCTCCCCCAATACGACCTGCTGGCCCGGGGACGGCGGCTGCGGTACTACGATCAACGCGGCGGCGGACGCTCCCCGGTGGACCGGGACGTGCCGGTGGGGTGGCAGGAGCAGGTCGCGGACCTGGCCGCGCTGCTGGACCGGTGGGGTCTCCCCCAGACCACAGTGCTGGGCTATTCGTGGGGCGGTTTGCTTGCCTTGCTGTTCGCCGTACATCATCCGGGCCGGGTAGCGCGCCTCGCGCTGGTGGCGCCCGCCGCGGGCAGTCGTGCGGACCGCGAGGCCTTCGAGCGGACCTTCGCCCAACGTTCCCATGACCCCCGCATCGTCCGCCTCCGGAACGAGCTGGCCGCCTCCGGCCTCCGCCAGCGGGATCCCGAAGGCTACCGCCGCCGGCAGTTCGACCTGGCCGTGGCGCCATACTTCCGTGATCCCGGAGACGCGAGCCGGCTCACGCCATTCCGGGTGACCGGGCGGACCCAGGACGCCGTGTGGCGCAGCCTGGGCGATTACGACATCACGCCACAACTTGCCGCGCTCGACGTTCCAGCGCTCGTGATCCATGGGCGCCACGATCCCATCCCGCTGGCATCGTCGGAGCGGACGGCCGGGGCGCTGCGCGCCCGGCTCGAGATCTTTGAGCACTCCGGCCACGTGCCCCACGTGGAAGAGACGGAACGCTTCGTCGCCGTGTTGGACCAGTTCCTGCCCGGGCAATGAGCCGGCTCCATCCGTTCGACCTGGTTTTCGGAGAAATCGCGGCACGGCGATTTGGCGAGATCCGGGACGCAATGTCATCGACTACCACCGGCGATCGGCGCCGCTTTCTCCAACTCGCCCCGGTGCAGACCTTACTCGAGGAGCTGGCCCCGGCCGAGACGCCACTGCGGGCGGCGCTCATGGAGGAGTACGGCACGCTGCTCTACGCCGCCTACCACTATTGGCTGGATGGCCAGCGCACCTTCGACGTCACCACGGAGGACCTCGACCGGGCGGCGGAGAAACCCGCGAGCGGCGATCCGCCCGCCAATGGGGAAGGGGCACGCTACGTTCGGCTGCCGGAGCGCCGGATGTGGGGGCAAATCGGCGAGGGCGCGCCGCACGAGCCGCTGGACGGCCTGTTTGTGGTGTCGGGAGCCGGCGGGGCCGAGCTGACGGTCGTCGCCGTGCTGGGACTGCGCCCCGACCGGGACGGATTCAGCCAGATCGCCGTGACGGCTCCGCGCCAGGACATCCCCGACGCGGCGCGCGCCCGGCGCATTCCACTCTTCGCTCCG
>DASWGV010000056.1:0-5234 GCA_036393515.1 Gemmatimonadales bacterium
CCGGTCGTCACCGCCTCCGCCACCGCCCGGGCCACTTCCGTCGTCGTCGCCGTCCCGCCCAGGTCGCGCGTGCGAATACCTCGGGCTACCGTGGCCTGGACCGCCCGCGTGAGGCGCGCTGCCGCCTCCGGCAGACCGAGATCCTCCAGCATCAGCGCTCCCGTGAGGATGGTGGCCAGGGGATTGGCCGTCCCCTTTCCGGCGTACTTCGGCGCAGAGCCGTGGACCGGCTCGAACAGACCAGCGCGCCCGGGATGCAGGTTGGCGCTCGGCGCGATTCCCAACCCGCCCACCAGCTGCGACCCCAGGTCCGAGAGGATATCCCCGAACATGTTGTTGGTGACGATGACGTCGAAGTGGTCGGGCTGCTTCACCAACTGCATGCACAACGCGTCAATGTAGTAGTGCTCCCGCTCGATCTCCGGAAAGCGGTCGCCCACGTCGGTGAACAGCCGTTGCCACAGCCGGTGGGCCGGAATGGCGTTGGACTTGTCCGCCATGGTCACCCGCCGGCGCCCATGGGCCCGCGCCCACTCGAACGAGGCCCGCAGAATGCGCTCCACTTTGGGCGCTGTATGGACGTCTTCAGCGATCTGCTCCTCGGAAGGAGTGCCGACGTCCTTCGAGGAACCACGGGCGAGGTACAAGCCCTCGGTGTTCTCGCGGAAAATGACGAAATCAATAGTGCGTCGGTCCGGCGACCCACCGGCCGCGGAAAACTCGCCTTTCAGCGGGCACAGGTCGGGATGGGTCAGCACGCACGGCCGGAAGTTGATGTACAAGTCCAGTCGGAACCGGAGGCCCAGCAGAATGTCCCGGGCGTGTTCGTTGCCTGGCACCCGTGGGTCCCCGAGCGCGCCGACCAGGACGGCATCCACGTCGTCGCGCAGATGGGTGAAGGCGCGATCGGGGAGCGTCTCGCCGGTCTTGAGATAATGATCGGCGCCGTAGGGCAGCCGCTCCCATGCGAGGCGCCGCCCGACGCCCGCGGCGGCCGCCTCGATGGCCGGCAGCGCGGCCTCTACCACTTCCGGTCCGATGCCATCCCCTGCGATCACGGCGACGGCGAGGGGACGCTGGGCTGACTGGTTCATGAAGGATGGGCGGGCGAAGTCGGGCTGACTGGATGCCGGCAGGTGATGCAGAACATCCAGCCGCGTTCGAGCTCGGTGTCGCACTTGGGGCACCGAGCCGCGGAAACCGCAGCACCGCAGAACGGACAAAACACCACGGCCCGATGCCCTGGAAGCGTCCGGCCGCAATGCGGGCAATCCGGCGGGCCGTCCCCGGAGGAGTCGAGCAGGTACGGAAGTCCGGCTGAGGGGCTCCCGCGGTCGGACGGGAGCGGCATGCGCGGGGCTTCCAGGTCAGGGATCGCCTGCTGCCGCGGGGCCGCGGCGGGAGCGTAGGAGGCGCGCCCTTCGAGGACGGCGCGTACGGCAGCCGCACTCAGACTCACCCGCGCGGCGGCGTAGTCACGGAAGGCGCCGGGGAACGGACTGAGCGCGTCGGCTTCCACGGCCAGAGCGTCGCGTGCCTCGGGCGGTTCGAGCAGGGCGTATCCTCTTCCACCGGCAAGCAACCGGAGAACCGCCATCTCGTAGTCCTCGTTGGTATCGAACCGGAGCGCGGCGCGGCACGCGCGATACGGGATGATCTCCTGATACAGCTCGGAGACCTGGAACGGCGTGGTGAGCTGTGCCGGTCGCTGCTCGGCCAGCGTGAACACCAGGTGCCGGAACAAACGGTCGAGGTCGTCCACCGCCCGGTCTAGCGCCACTCGCGCTCCCAGCGGTCGTATTGCACCGGGGCGACTCCGACGCTGGCCAGGAGTTCGATCCCGCTGGGGTCCCGATACGCCCGGCGAAAGAACACGTGGGTCACGCCCGAGTTGATCATTAGCTTGGCGCACATCACGCAGGGGCCGGAGCTGACAAACACCACCTTGTCACGCAGGGCGCCCGGCGCCTTGACCAGCGCGTTGACCTCGGAGTGGATGCAACCACAGCTTCCGGGTACCGCGGAGTCGCAGCGGTTGGGCAGGCCGCGCGCGTTCCCGTTGTAGCCGATCGCCACCACGTTCTCCAGCCGCGCGTCGGTGACCACCGTGCCAACCTGGAGCCGGGCGCAGGTGGACCGCTTGGCCAGCTCCTCCGCCATGCGCATGTACACCTCATATAAAGGAATGCGGGACTGGTCGGGCTGGGCCCCGTCCGGCAGGAGGTTGAGGGGGTGGGTATTGGCGGGTACGCCGTCTTTGTACACGGTCATGAGTCGTCCATTTCCGCGGCCACGGAATCGAAGGCCGCGTCCGGATCATAGTCCGTGAACTTCCCGCGGCGGCGGCGCTCTTTCAGCCATGCCGCAAATCCGCTCTCGACCGCGCCCGGGGAGGTGACCTGCCGCTCGGCGGCGTGCACGGCCAGGTCGTTGGCGTACTCGTTCTTGGGGTGTCCCGCATGCCCCCGCACCCACCGCCAGATCACGTCGTGCGCGGCGGCCACGCGCGCCAGCGCTTGCCACAGCTCCAGGTTCTCGATCGCACCGGCCTTGCGCCGCCAGCCCCTCGCCCGCCAGGCGGGGACCCATTCCCGCATCCCCTTGATCAAGTACTCCGAGTCCGAGACGAACGCGACGCGCAGGCGCCGGTCCTTCTGGGACAGCAGGGCGAACGTCGCGATCGCTCCGGCCAGCGCCATGCGGTTGTTGGTGGTGTCCGGGGCGGAAATATAGAGATCCCGCCGTGCCACGCGGCCTCCCGCCTGCGCCTCGATGAGCGAGGCGGCGCCGCCCGGAGTGTCGCCGTCGCGTCCGTTCCCCAGACAGCTCTCGTCGGCATGCACCACGACCGCGGGTGCGGCGCTCACAGGACCTCGATGGTTCCGTTCCCAGCCACGACTTCCCCAATCACGGCCGCTGCCGGCGTCGCGTGACGTCGCAGCGCGGCCACCAGCTCATCGGCGTGGTCCGCGGCCGCCGCGATCAACAGCCCCCCAGACGTCTGCGCGTCCGCCAAGAGCAGGGGGACCACCGGGTCCGCTCCGCTCGCGAAGTGGGTGAAGCGGGCGGCAGCCTCCAGATTCCGCCGCGTCCCGCCGGGCACGACGTCCTGAACGGCCAGCTCCCGAGCCCCGCCCAGCAGGGGGACCCGATGGGCCACCAGCCGCGCGCTGACGCCGCTGGCCCGCAGAAGGTTGCGAAGATGGCCCAGAACGCCGAATCCGGTGACGTCCGTCATGGCGTGCACGGCTGCCTCTACCTCCCGCACCGCCTGCAACGCCCCCGCGTTGAGCTCGGTCATCACGCGCACGGCCTCGGCCATCCCCCCGTCGTCCAGCGTGCCCCGCTTGAGCGCCGTGCTCAGGATCCCCGTCCCGATGGGCTTGGTGAGCACCAGGACGTCGCCGGGGCGGGCACCCGCGTTGGTGATTACCTTGTCCGGGCGCACTTCGCCGATGACGACCATGCCGTACTTGGGTTCGGGGTCGTCAATCGAATGGCCGCCCACTACCAGCGCCCCGGCGCGGGCGGCCGTATCGGATCCGCCGCGCAGGGTCTCGCCCAGCAGCTCGAGGATCGCCGGGTCCCGGGGCCACGCCACCAGGTTCAACGCCAGCAGCGGTTGCGCGCCCATGGCGTATACGTCGCTCATGGCGTTGGCGGCCGCGATCGCGCCAAAGGCATAGGGATCGTCCACGATGGGCGCAAAGAAGTCCACCGTGGCCACCACGGCGCGGTCGTCGGAGAGCCGGAACACGGCGGCATCATCCGCGGTCGCGGCGGCGACCACGACTCTCGGATCGCTGACGGGAGGCAGGTGGCGCAGGACCTGCGCCAGCTCGTCAGGCCCGAGCTTGCAGGCTCAACCCGCGCCGTGCGACAGGGTGGTCAGCCGGATGCGGGCTTTCTGGTCGCGCGGTGTGTCGGTCATGGGTCACTCCGGTGTGAGAGCAACATGAACGGATTGTGGGCTTCGTATGCGGCGGCCATTGCGCTGGGCGCGGCGCACGCCATTGAAGTGGATCACATGGTGGCCGTGACCGCGTTCGTGGGCGGCCAACCTCGGGTCGCCGCCGCCGCTGGGTTTGGGCTGCGCTGGGGTCTGGGACACGCCGGTGTGGTCTTCGTTGCAGGCGGCCTGCTGGCCGCGGCCCGGGTGCGCGTGCCGGACCCACTCATGCGCTGGGCGGAGCTGGGCGTGGGACTCACCCTGGTGGCGCTCGGCTTGTGGGCGGCGCGCCGGGCCGCGCGATTCCACGTGCATCCGCCCCACGACCACGGTGACCACGCTCACCTGCACGCGCACGGCGAGGGAACGCACCCGCACGGGCACCAGCACCATCCCGCGAGGCCGTCGGCGCGGCACCGGCACCTGTCCACGCTGGTCGGCGCGGTGCACGGCCTGGCAGGCACGGCGCCCATCGTGGCGCTGATCCCCGTCGCCCTCATGCCCGATCTGACCGCCGCTCTGGCTTACCTGGCGGCCTTTGGTGCCGGAACCGCCGCCGCAATGGCCGCGTACGCCGCGCTCGCCGCGCTGGCCGTCAGGCGAATGGCGAGCCGTCCTCGCGGCGCCCGGATCCTGGCGTTCGGCACCGCTGGCGCGAGCGCGGCAGTGGGGCTCTGGTGGATTGCCCGCGCCACCGTGTGAACGATTCGCCGCCGAGATCGCCCAGCGCGCGGAGACAAAGGTGGCTTCACGACGATCCGGCCTAGCAAGTTAGGCATCGGGCGTCAGGAGCGCGCGGAGGGCGATAAGCGCGCGTTCCTCCTGTTCGTCTCCATCGGTGAGACCGTCCTGCTCCAACGCGGCCCAGAGCGCCGGCGCGGTGCGCACCACCACCCGCCGCGCCTCCGCTCTCGGGACCGAGAGCAGCATGTCGGCGGCGTGGAACGCCGATGCCTCGGGCCAATTGCCGTCCGTGCCTTGCCGGCGCGCCACGGCGTCGAGCGCCGCCCCGGCGCGCTCCCGCAGGTCGAGCGGCGCGAACGCCAGCGCGCCTATGGCGAACAACGCCAGATCGGTGCTCCAGCGGCCTGCTTGCTCCCACAGATCAGGCAGGTGGAGCAGGCTCTCCAAATGACGGCGCACGGCGGTGCGGCGATCCTCCCCCGCCCGTAGCACGCTGCGTAGCGCGAAACAACTCGCCGCGAACCGGGCCCCCGCTTCATCCGCCAGCTCCACCCCGCTGGGGAACCGTAGCGGGGCGAGCGCTTCATCCGCGGTCGCGGCC
>DASWGV010000057.1:0-82759 GCA_036393515.1 Gemmatimonadales bacterium
CTGCTGCACGGCGTCCCACCCCCGCTGGCGCTCATGGAGATCGGGCCGCGTGGGCCAGAGCGGCTGGAACAGAGTCATCGCGATACCCCAATGCGACATCGCACAGCGGGAATCGATCACGGCAACCCGCTGGAAGGCCTCGCGCGCTTGCGGGTACGTCATGTGATGCAGGAGAGCGATCGCTCTATCGAATTCCGCTTGTGCTTGCGCGGAGCAGCTGACACGAAAGTCGACCGTACCCAGAGTGTGGTCCACGTGTTTCTCGACCTGGGCATCCGACTCGCTGGCAATGCCCTCAAGGACGACAGCCATCAAGACGGCCCGGAGGTAAAGGAGGGCCGAACGAGGCCGGCGCTGCACTGACTTCGGTGTTCTGCGTCCCGTGAATCCGCCTCTTGTCATGTTCTCCCCTTCGCGGGTGGCGGCTGACTGCTCTGAATGCGCGTCAACTCGTTGTCCGCCCAACCTGTACTTCGATCCAGCTAGAACCTACGCGCCGCACCAATAATCGGCCACGACCGCCTCGGTCGCAGCCTACGTCGCATAGGCTGCATCGCATGGGTCGCCGCGCCGAGCGGCCGGACTCACCACAACCGCCCCACCGCACTCCCCTGATTCCGGGTAGATCAGGCTCGTGCACCCATCGGTATGCCATCTGACTCGCCTCGACGCTGGGTGGCCGCAACCGACTCAAACACGTGATCCACGTCAAAGAGCCTGCGCCGATGGGCAGCCTAAGACGACCCAACCGACCTTACGCCGCATTGTAGGCAAGAGATGTGTATTCGGCACGGACCGCGGTCCCGTTTTGACCCCACTCGAACCGCGCCGATCATCTCAACCGTACCTTGCGCGCGGCGGTCCTGATAGCCGACGAGAAAAACCACACCCGGACCGTTACCTTTTCGCCCCAGCTTGTCAGGACCAATAATGAGCGCCACGTCACCCCACATGACCCCGGAAGAGTTCCGCCGCGCCGCGGCCGCCACCGCCGACTGGGTGGCGCGATACTGGGAGAGCATCGAACACTACCCGGTGCTGTCCCAGCTCAAGCCCGGGGAGGTTCGCGCCCGGCTGCCCGCGCACGCGCCCGAGCAGGGTGAGCCGTTCACCGCCGTGCTGACCGATCTCGATCGGGTGATCCTGCCGGGCATCACACACTGGCAGTCACCCGGGTTCTACGCCTACTTCCCCGGCAACGCGTCGGGCCCCGCGTTGCTCGCCGACATGGTCTCCGCCGGGCTCGGCGTGCAGGGCATGCTGTGGACCACCAGTCCCGCGTGCACCGAAGTGGAATCCCATATGCTCGACTGGATGGTGGACCTGCTGGGCCTGCCGGATCGGTTTCGCTCCTCAGGACCCGGCGGCGGCGTCATCCAGGACTCGGCCTCCAGCGCGTCGCTGTGCGCTCTGCTCGCCGCCCGCGAACGCGCCACGCAGGGGGCGTCCAATCGCGACGGCGTGCGGACCCACCTGATGGCCTACGCCTCCAACCAGGCGCATTCCTCCATCGAGAAGGCGGCCGGGATCGCCGGGATCGGCCGGAGCAACCTTCGCCTCCTCCCGGTGGATGATGCCTTTGCCATGCGCCCGGAGGCCCTGGCACAGGCGGTGGCGGAGGACCGCGCGGCGGGCCGAGTCCCGTTCTTTGTGACGGCTACCGTGGGCACCACCTCCTCCACCGCCATGGATCCGGTCGCCCCGATCAGCGCCATCTGCGAGAAACACCACCTGTGGCTCCACGTGGACGCGGCCCACGCGGGGAGCGCCGCTATTTGCCCGGAGTTCCGCCAGTTCCAGAACGGGCTGGAACGCGCGGACAGCTACTGCTTCAATCCCCACAAGTGGCTGCTGACCAATTTCGACTGCGACTGCTTCTACGTGGCGGATCGGGCGGCGCTGCTTGCCGCCCTCTCGGTGCTCCCGGAGTACTTGCGCAACGAGGCCACGGCGTCTGGCGCGGTGTTCGATTATCGGGACTGGCAAGTACCGCTGGGCCGGCGGTTCAGAGCGCTGAAACTCTGGTTTGTCATCCGCCACTACGGCGCCGAAGGCCTGCGACAACACATCCGTCACACCGTGGCCCTGACGCAGGACCTGGCGGCCCGCGTTCGTGCCGACCAACGATTTGTCCTGGCGGCCCCCGCCCCGCTCAACCTGGTGTGCTTCCGCCACCGCGCGCGCGACGCGGTGACCCAAGCCATCCTGGACCGGGTGAACCAGTCCGGCGAAGCCTACCTCACCCACACCCGCCTGGCGGACCGCCTGGTGATTCGCGTGGCCATCGGCTCCCCCCGAACCGAGCGCCGGCACGTGGAACGGCTGTGGGCGCTGATCCAGGAGGCGGCTGAGAACGCGGGATAGGCGGCAGAGCGGCAGAGCGACAGAGCGGTGCCCGGCGGTCGCGGCAGGCCGCCGTCCGCTCTATCTTCACCGCTCTGCCACGTTTGCGAGATGAGGCCGTGATCAGGTACGTTCGAGCGCCCGTGGTGATCGCGACGACGCTGGTCGCCGCGGGATCCGCCCCGCCGTCCGCCCGTGCGCAACACCCTCACCCCAAGCCACCCTCCGCGATGATCAAACCGGTGCAACTCGAGAACCTCGGGCACGTGCGCACAGACCCCTACTACTGGTTGCGCGAGCGCGAGAACCCCCAGGTGATCGCCTACCTCGAGGCCGAGAACGCGCACACCGAGGCGGTGATGGCGCGCACCAAGCCGCTGCAAGAGCGCCTGTTCCAGGAGATCCGGGACCGGATCAAGCAAACCGACGAGACCGTCCCCTACCGTCTGGACGATTACTTCTACTACACCCGTTACGAGGACGGGAAGGACTATCCCATCCACGCGCGGAAGCGAGGAACGCTGGACGCGCCGGAAGAAGTCATGCTGGACGTCAACCAGCTGGCCCAGGGCCACACCTTCTTTGCCGTGGGCGGGCGCCAGGTAAGCTTTGGGCAGGACCTGCTCGCCTTCGCCACCGACACGGTGGGCCGCCGCGTCTACACCCTGCGGTTCAAGAACCTCGCCACCGGCGCCATGCTGCCGGACGAGATCCCCCAGGTCACCGGGAACATGGCGTGGGCCAACGACAACCGCACCCTGTTCTACACCCAGCAGGATCCCGAGACGCTGCGCTGGCACCGGGTCTACCGCCATGTGCTGGGCACCGACCCCGCGACGGACCAGCTGGTGTACGACGAGACCGACGAGACCTTCTCCAGCTTCGTGTTCCGCACCAAGTCCAAGGCGTACGTGATGATCGCCTCGTTCCAGACGGTGAGCAGTGAGTATCGCTACCTGGATGCGAACCGTCCGCAGGGCACGTTCGCCGTGATCCAGCCGCGGGAGCGGGACCACGAGTACGACGTAGATCACTTCGGCGAGCACTTCTTCATCCGCACCAACCTGAGCGGGGCCACCAACTTCCGCCTCATGCGGACGCCGGTGGCCCGGCCGGCCCGCGACCACTGGGAGGAGGTCATTCCGCACCGGGGCGACGTGCTCCTGGAGGGTATCGAGATCTTCCGCGATCACCTGGTCCTGGTGGAGCGCGCCCGCGGCCTGCGGCAGCTCCGGGTACGGCCCTGGTCGGGGGAGGGCGAGCACTACCTGGAGTTCGGCGAGCCGGCCTACCTGACATCACCGGCGGAGAACCCCACCTTCGATACGCCACTGCTCCGATTCAATTACACGTCGCTGACCACCCCCAATTCGGTCTATGACTACGACATGGGCACGCGCCAGCGGGTACTGCTCAAGCGCGACGAGATCCTGGGCGGGTTTGACCAGGCAAACTACCAGACCGAACGGTGGGCGGCGCGGGCGGCTGACGGCGCGGAGGTGCCGATCTCCGTGGTCTACCGCAAGGGCGTACAGCGCGATGGCGCCAATCCGCTGCTGCTTTACGGCTACGGCTCGTATGGCCTCTCGATGGACGCCTCCTTCAACGCGCCCCTCATCAGCCTGCTCGACCGTGGTTTCGTGTACGCCATCGCCCACGTGCGGGGCGGCCAGGAGCTGGGCCGGCAATGGTATGACAACGGCAAGCTCTTCACCAAGAAGAACACGTTTACCGATTTCATTGCCTGCGCGGAGTACCTGATCAGCCGGGGCTTCACCACCCGCGAGCGCCTGTTCGCTCAAGGCGGCAGCGCGGGCGGCCTGCTGATGGGAGCGGTGGCCAACCTCAGGCCCGACCTCTTTGCCGGCATCGTGGCCCAGGTCCCGTTTGTGGACGTGGTGACCACCATGCTGGACGCCTCCATCCCGCTCACCACCAGCGAATACGACGAGTGGGGCGACCCGAATAAGAAGGACTACTACGACTACATGCTCTCCTACTCGCCCTACGACAACGTGGAGGCCAAGGCCTATCCCCATCTGCTGGTGACTACCGGCCTGCACGATTCGCAGGTGCAGTACTGGGAGCCCGCCAAGTGGGTCGCGAAACTGCGGGCCATGAAGACCGATCAGCGCCGGCTGCTCCTGAAAACCAACTTGGCGGCGGGCCAC
Organism: Gemmatimonadales bacterium; assembly: GCA_036393515.1. GTDB lineage: Bacteria > Gemmatimonadota > Gemmatimonadetes > Gemmatimonadales > GWC2-71-9 > JACQHC01. The sequence continues at coordinate 4,515 of DASWGV010000057.1, forward strand.
GGCGGCGCCTCGGCCCGCTACCAGCGATACCGGGATACCGCCTTCATTTACGCATTCCTACTCGATCTGGTAGGAAAAGGAGACCTCACACCATGAATCGCCACGCCGCCGCTGCCGCTGCTGCCACACTCCTGGTCCTGGCTATGCCTCGCGCGTCCGCCGCTCAACAGCCCGCCGAGTCCCAGGTCCGCGCCGCGGTCGAGCACTACAACCAGGCGTTCCTGGGCAAGGACCTGCCGGCGCTCCATGCCCTGCTTGCACCCGATGTGATTCTCTACGAGCACAGCGTGAAGAACATCGGCCTGGACGATGTGTGGGATAATCACCTGCGGCCCGAGGTGGAGGCATTCGAGAACACCAAGGGCGAGTTCACCGACGTCAGAGTCTGGGTATCCGGTGACGTGGCCCTGGTCACCCGCCAGTACTCCATCCAGGCCACCATGCGGGGCCGCGCGATTGACGCCCGGGGCAACGAAACCATGGGCTGGGTGCGGCGAGACGGCGAATGGAAAGTGATCCACATTCACTACTCCCATCCCTGTCCGCGCCCGGCGCCGGGCTCGTAGGACGGCCCGTGGGGTTTCGGATGGGCCCGTGATGGATCGGCGCCGGTTCCTGGCGGCCGGCGCCGGCGCGGCGCTCGGCACCGCCCTGCCGGCCGGTTCTTCGCGTTCCGACCGGCTGGAGCGGATTGGGTTACAGCTCTACACCGTGCGGGGCGAAATGGAGCGTGACCTGGACGGCACCCTCGATGCTGTGGCGCGGGTCGGCTATCAGGAGGTCCAGTTTGCGGGCTACTTCGGCCGCTCACCCACCCAGGTCCGCGCTGCCCTGGATGCCGCGGGCCTTACTGCGCCCGGCGCACACATCCCCTACGACGCCCTGGGAGAGCGCTGGGATGCGACCCTGGACGGGGCCCACGTCATGGGACACCGGTACCTGCTGGTGGCGTGGATCCCCGCGGGCGAGCGCAGCACCCTGGATGGCTACCGCCGAATCGCCGCCCGGTTTGAACGCGCCGCGGAACGGGCCCGCACCGCGGGTATTCTGTTTGCCTACCACAACCACGACTACGAATTTGCCCGCATGGAGGGCCAGGTTCCCTACGACGTCCTCCTGGCGGAAGCCAGCTACCTGGTCAAAATGGAGATGGACCTCTTCTGGATCACCCGCGGCGGTGGCGACCCCCTGGCCTACTTCCGCGCCTACCCCGGGCGATTTCACACGGTGCACGTCAAGGACATGGACGCACGCGGGCGCATGGTGGACGTGGGGAAAGGCACCATCCCCTTCGGGCGCATCTTCGCCATGCGGGAGCAAGCGGGGCTCCGGCACTACTTCGTGGAGCACGACACGCCGGAGCAGCCTCTGGACTCCATTCGTGCGAGTTATCAATATCTCCGGCGCCTGGAGTTCTAAGACGAGGTCGGCGGTGACTTTTCGAATATTGGCCCCATGGCCGACATTCTCGTCGTAGACGACGAGGAGAGCGTTCGTTCTGCCATTGCGCGCTCACTGGCGCAAGCCGGCCATGCGGTCACCGAGGCGGCGAGCGGGCTCGACGCGCTGAACCTGGTCGGCACCAGGCAGTTCGCGCTCGCGCTGGTGGACCTCTACATGCCGCAGATGGACGGCCTGGAGTTGATTCCCAAGCTGCTGATCCAGGCGCCGGGCCTCAAGATCGTGGCCATGTCCGGCGGGATGTACGGCGGGAAAGGCGTGGATCTGTTGCGCGCTGCAGAACGGGCCGGCGCGTTGAAGAGCCTGATCAAGCCCTTCGGCATGGAAGAGCTGGAGGCCGTGGTGGCGGAGCTGACGCGCTAGCCAAAGCGCTCCTCCGTCCACGGATCGCCGTGGTGATGGTAGCCGGCCTGCTCCCAGAATCCCGGCCGGTCGTTCCGCAGGAGCTCAATGCCGTTGAGCCACTTGGCGCTCTTCCAGAAATACCGGTGCGGCACCACCAGCCGCATGGGGCCGCCATGCTCGGCGCCCAGCGGCTCATCGTTGTAGCGGTACGCCAGCAGCACATTGTCCCTGAGCAAATCTTCGAGCGGCAGGTTGGTGGTGTACCCGCCATAGGAATGCTGCATCACGGTCTTTGCCTCGGGCTCAGGCGCAGCCCGCCGGACGATCTCGGCAAAGGGCACGCCCTCCCAGACGGCATCCAGCATGGTCCAGCGGGTGACGCAATGGATATCCACCGTCACTCGCGTGGTGGGCAGCGCGGTGAACTCGGACCAGGAGAGTTCCAGTGGCGCGGCCACCAGCCCGAACACCTTGAGCCGCCAGGTGGCGAGATCGATCACCGGCGTCGGGCCGTACGACAACACCGGGTACTTTTTGGTCTGGTACTGTCCCGGGGGAATACGCTCGCTCGCCTCGCGCGGCCGCTTGGGGTCGGCCCGGCGGAGTCGCGCCACCCGCTCTAAGGGATCAGTCACGTTGCCTCCCGGCTCCCAACGCCGGCCGCGGCGCGGTGGTTCCCACCCGGCTGGCGGGAACCTGTCGTGCGGTCACAACGTTTACCACCGATACCCAGACTGGAGAGGTCTCCGCGTGTCCCGACGTTGGTGGTTCGCCGCGGCCGCCGCGATCGTCGCCGCCGGTGGCTGGTACGCCTTTCGGCCGGAGCGCGCCTTCCTGGATCGCACCGTCAGGGAAGCGCTCCCCAATGGGGCCGGCGCCGAGGTGGTGTTGAGCGGATCGTTCCACAGCAACGCCCACGAGACCCGCGGAACCGCAACCGTGTATCGCCTGCCGGACGGACGACAGGTGCTCCGCCTCAGCGAATTTCAGACGTCCGATGGTCCCGATGTGGTGGTGTACCTCGTGGCCGCGCCCGACGTCAACGACGATCGCACCGTGTCGGACGCGGGCTTCGTGCATCTGGGCCCTCTCAAGGGCAACGTTGGGGACCAGAATTACGATGTCCCGCTCGACCTGGACCTGAGCCGGTACCGTGCGGTGACCATTTGGTGCCGTCGCTTCGCCGTCAACTTCGGAACGGCGCCGCTGTCGTGACCGGCCGGGGGGCGGATCGCGCTATCCCTCCTGCTCTACCTGGTCCAACGCCCGGGCGATGCGCCGGGCCAGGTCCGGCGAGACATCCAGCCGCCGCAGTTTCTCTTTGACCAGGTCGAGCACCGACTGCTCAAAGTCGAACTCCGTGGCACACACTGCGCAGGTCTCCAGGTGCTCCCGGACCATGCCCATCTCCTCGGCCGACAACTCCCGATCCAGGTAGTCGTCCAGCCGCCGGAAGGTCTCCTCGCAGCTCATCCGGGTGAGGTCGCTCATGAGGTTCCTCCAGCGGGTCCCGCTACGATGCCGGCCTCCAGCGCGAGCGTCCACAGCTCCTTCTGCAACAGGCGCCTCCCCCGGTGGAGCCGAGAGCGTACCGTGCCGACCGGAACCGACAGCGTGGCTGCGATCTCTTCATAGGAGAGGTCCTCCAGAAAGTAGAGCACCGCCACGGGCCTGAACTCCTCCGGCAGGCGTTGAATCGCCGCGTGAATCTTTTCCCCTTCGAGTTTGCCGATCACGTCGGCCGCCGGATCCGCGCCGGGCCGGTGCAAGCCGGCGTCCCTGGTCTGGCGGAACAAGTACGCGGCCGGCACCTCGTCGAACTCGACCGTGTCCGGTCGCCGTTTCCGCTGCCGGTATCGCCCAAAGCACCAGTTCGTGAGGATGCGGAAGAACCAGGCCTTGAAATTGGTGCCGGGCTCGAACGACGAAAAGTTCCGGAACGCCAGCAGGGCCGCCTCCTGCACCGCGTCCTCCGCCTCCACCCGATCGCCCAGAAGCCCGTAGGCCACGCCGAACGCCTTGTCCAGCAGCGGCGTCAGCAGCCGCTCAAAGCCCTCCCGGGAGGAATGCCGGGCGGCGCGCGATGGTTCCGCGGATCCGGGGGTCAGCGGCGCTTCCTGCGCGGCGTCCTGCGGGCGGAACGCCGCGCTGAGCGCTTCTTCCTGGCCGCCCGCTTAGGCGCCCGTTTCTTGCCGGCGGCCCGGCGCGGGGCCTTCTTCCTGGCCGGCCGCTTGGGAGCGGCGGCTTTCCTCTTGGGCCGGCGCTTGCGCGCCTTGGGCTGGGCCACCTTCCGCGCGGCCGCCTTCGCCTTGCTGTGCACCGCGAACGCCGCGCCCTGCGGGTCCACGATCACGGCGATCCGGTCGCCTCCCGGGACCTCCATGGGACCGTTTACCATCTTCCCGCCGGCGGCCGTGGCGCGCGCGGCCGCCTGATCCGCGTTCGGGACCAGCGCATACGGCAGCCAGTTGGGCGGCGCCGACATGTCGGCGGGATTCCGGTATATACCGCCCATGGACGAGCCGCTAAACCCGTACATCTGGTAGACCCCGGACTCAGGACCCATGTCGAACGAGTCGGTCTTCTCCCAGCCGAAGAGGGTGTTGTAGAACGCGAACGCTGCCACCGGATCGGTCGTAACCAGCTCGTGCCAGGAGAACGCCTCTGGTCGCGGCGCCGTGGAAGCCCCGGGCGGCGGCTCCGGAGTGAACGGCGCAAACACCGCGCCCTGCGGGTCCGCCAGTACGGCGAACCGCCCGACGCTCGGCACCGTCTGGGCCGGGGTCAGGACGCTCGCCCCGCGCGACAAAGCCAGGCGCACCGTCCCATCCACGTCCGGTGTCCCGATGTAGGTGAGCCAGCTGGGCGGCGCGCCCCCGGCCTTCGCTTGCGCGGGGGGCGTCGTCAGGCCGCCCACCGTCTCGCCCTTGGCTGTCCACATGACGTACGACGGATCGTTTTCCCACGCCTGGGTCCCCCAACCCATGATCTTCTGATAGAAGGACTGGGCGGCTTTCGTATCCGTCGTCTGTAGCTCATGCCACACGAACCGCCCACGAACTCCTGTACCCGCCATCGTCGTACCCTCCCCCCCAAAAAGGTCTCGTCCGGTTGGATCCTCGCGGCGCCCCCTCCGCGCTGCCGCCCCGGATAATACTGCCGGGCTCCCCGCCCGTCTTGCAGCCGCCCGTTCCCCACCTCCCTCGCCTCCCCCTCTGGCCAACGACGGCATTGACGACGATCATACGCCTGCACGCGCCCGTGAGCGAATCCGTGGCACCCACACCTGCTCGTCCGCTCGATCGCCGATCCTTTCTCCGGGAAGCCGGGGCCCAGGTCGGCCTGCTGGCTGCCGGCGGGCGCGGTTTGCCCGGGTGGCTCGGATCGCCCGCGCTTGTTTCCCGGTCGCCGGAGATCGTGGTCATCGGCGCCGGGGCGTTCGGCGGGTGGACCGCGCTTCACCTTCGGAAGATGGGCGCTTCAGTCACGTTGGTGGACGCCTACGGTCCGGGGAACTCCCGCTCCACATCGGGCGATGAGTCGCGGGGGATCCGCAGCTCGTACTCGGACCGCCTCACCTGGGTACGACTGGCCAGCCAGGCCATCACTCGGTGGAAGGAATGGGACCGGGAGTGGGCCAAACCCTTCCGGATGCAGCTGTTCTTCCCCACCGGCGACCTGATTCTGCGGGCCGCTCCGGAACCGATCATCACGGCCACGCGCGCATCGTGGGACACCCTCGGCCTGGCGTATCAGACGCCGTCGGTGGACGACGTGCGCCGCGAATACCCCCAGATCAATTGCGAAGGTATCACCCTCGCCCTGTTCGAGCCCGACGCCGGGGTGGTCCGGGCGCGCCGCTCCTGCGAGGTGGTGGCCGAGGCGTTCCGCCAGGAGGGCGGGAAAATAGTCCTCGCCCGCGCCGCTCCAGGATCAGCGGAAGGTGGGCGCTTACGGCAGGTGACGCTCGACACCGGGCAGACGCTGGGGGCCGACCTGTTCGTGTTCGCCTGCGGGCCGTGGCTGCCCAAGGTGCTGCCCGACGTGATGACCGATCGTCTGCGCACGCCGCTGGGCCGGGTGATCTACTTCGGCACCCCGCCGGGTGACCAGCGGTTCACCTTTCCCCATCTCCCGTCGTTCAATTTCCCCGGCGTGACCGGTTGGCCGGGACTGGGCCCGGACAATCGCGGCTTCAGAGTGCGCGGCGCCGGCGGCAATCGGGCGGCGCGTGACGGCCCCGGAGCGGGCGTCGAGGGAGCGGGCGATGAAGCCGGGCGTCAGCCGGCACTGCCGCCGCGCCCGCCCACGCCGCCGGAACAGTTGGATCCCGACCTGTCATCGCGTTGGGTCCCGCCCGAGGCGCACGCGGGACCGCGGGCCTTCCTGGCCGCGCGGTTCCCCGCCCTGGCGGACGCGCCCATCGTCGCCACCCACGCGTGCCACTATGAAAGCAGCGTGGACCGGAACCCGATCGTGGACCGCCATCCCGGACTCGACAACGCCTGGATCGCGGGCGGCGGATCGGCCGAAGGCTTCAAGCTCGGTCCCGTGATCGGCGAGTACATCGCGCGGCGGGTGTTGAGCAAGCGGACCGAACCGGAGCTGGACCAGCAGTTTCGGCTCAAGGACGAGAAATTCGAAGCCCAATCGGAGACGCGCTAGGAGAGCACCAGGTCCATCGGTCCGTGGGTGGTTACCTGATCTCCGCCCCGCCCCGCCGATTGTCCCGCACGAACCTGTCCCGGGCCGGCATGACCACGGCCGGGAGTGACGTCGCGTCCATCACCGCGTCGCCCGCGATGATCTCGTTCCGCCACAGGAGCCACGCCACCAGACCGTAGACCTCCGGGGCCGTGAGCGAGCCCGGCTCCATCTGCGGCATGGCGCGGTTGATGTAGTCGTAGAGCGTGGTGGCGTAGGGCCAGTAGTTGCCGATGGTGGAGGTAAGTCGGGGCTGGCGCCCAAAGGGGAAGCTGTCCCCCGGCTCGCGACCCACCAGCACGTCGTAGGGACCCTCCGTGCCGGTCGCGCCATGGCACACGGCGCACTTCTGCGCGTAGATCCGTTCGCCCTGGACAACCGTGCCGCTCCCGGGCGGCAGTCCTTCGCCGCTGGGCTTCACGTCAATGTCCCAGGCCGCGATCTGCTCGGGCGTGGCGGGTTGGCCAAAGGCGTACCGCTCCGGCGGCGCCGCCCGGGCGGACGAGGTGCCGGGTTGGCAAGCCACCATAGACCAACCCGCCGCGAGCACGGCGGCCGTCGCGACAGCGCGAGCGGCGGGCATCATTCGGTCAACGTGACGGCGCCGCCGGCCGCCACCTTCCACGATCGAATGTTGTTGAAGTGGTAGCGCGTACCCTGGCCGCGAGCCTGCATCAGCTGTTCGCGTGTGGGCTGCACGTACCCGGTCTCATCGGTGGCCCGGCTCATGAGCACTGTCTCCCGCCCGTTCCAGCTCCACATGAAGCGGAACCGCGTGGGGCATTTGGAGAGCACCGGCTCCTGGAGCGCGGCCTCGTGCCAGGTGACGCCCCCGTCCGTGCTCACCTCCACCCGGGTGATCCTGCCGCGCCCGCTCCACGCCAGTCCCTTGATCTCCCACCAGCCCGGCGTGATCACGTCCGGATAGACTGGAAAGGTGAGCGTGGACTTGGCGTCCATCTCGAAGCTGAACAGCCGGGCCGTGCAGTCGGGCAACGGATCGCTGTACTTGGCGGTCTCCTGCCGGGTCATGAACGGCGCGTCGGACAGCTCGATCCGGCGGAGCCACTTCACGCTGGCGTTGCCTTCCCAGCCGGGGAGGAGCAGCCGCACCGGATACCCCTGCTCCGGCCGCAGCGCTTCGCCATTCTGTCCGTAGGCCAGCAGCGCGTCGTCCATCCCCTTGGCCACCGGAATGCTCCGCGTCATCGCGGCCCCGTCCATGCCCTCGGCCAAGAACCACGACGCCCCGGACTGCACACCCACTTCCCGGAACAGCGTGGCCAGGGACACTCCGATCCATTCGCTGGTGCTGAGGAGTCCGTCCACCTGCTGCGGAGTGCGATCGGGCGACACGTTGCGATATCCGGCCCCGCCATTGCCCGAACACTCGATGAAATACAGCCGCGATTCCTGGGGATAGCGCTTCAGATCGGCCAGCGAAAAGTTCATGGGCCGCCCGACCATGCCGTGAATCATCAGCCGGTAGCGGCGCGGGTCTACCTTGGGCACGCCCGCGTGATGCCGCTCGAAATGCAGGTCGCTCGGCGTCACGATCCCCTCCAGGTCCTGGAGCGGTGTCCGTGACGACGCCGACAGCGCTTGCGGTTGCACCATCCGGCGCGGTTGCTCGAACGCCGACCGCGACCCGACCTCGGACAGCGGGCCGCCGGGCACCTTGGTCGGATCCGCCGGGATGTCCTGGGGCGCGGGTGTCTGGGCCGGGGCCGCGCGTCCCAGGATCGCCGCGCCGAGCGTTCCCGCGGCACCGGTGAGCAGTGCGCGGCGGGGGATCACGGGATTGTTGGGAGAGGACGGGGTGGCTGGTGACGGCTCTGGTTTGCTGCGCTTGGCCATGGGTACCTCAGGGGGGGAGTCCCGGGCACCAAGCGTGCGGTGTGCGGTGCGGGATGTCAAGCAAGGCGCTGGCCGTGCGCGTCGCGCCGGCGCATTCTAGTCCACACCACTAACCCCGGCCGCGACCGCCCAAACCCATGAATCGCTTTCTCCGATGTTCTTTCGTGTCCCGCGCTGGTCTCCTGGCGCTCTCGGGACTCACGCTGCTCGCCGCAGGCTGCGCCGGATATCCCGCCCCGCCTGCTACCAGGGTCGCGGAGGTGGTGGACACCATCCAGGGCGTGCCCTTCCCCGATCCCTACCGCTGGCTGGAGAACCAGAACAGCCCGGAGACCCGCGCGTGGATCGAGGGGCAGAACGCGTATGCGGATCGCATAGTGGGAGATTCCGCAACCGTGGCCCGGCTCGCTGGCCGCCTGCGCGAGCTGATGGACGCGCCGGACGTGAGCGCGCCGCGCAAGGCGGGGGACTACGAGTACTTCACGCTGCGCCGCCCGGGCGAAGAGGTGGCCAGGATCTACCGTCGCCCGGCGGAGCCCAAGCAGGACGGTCCGGTAGACCCCATGGGCCAATACGAACTGGTGCTGGACCCGCTGGAATTGCGCTCGGACGGAACTACCGCGTTCGGCATTGTGGCATTCTCGCGCGACGGCCGGCTCATGATCTACAACGTGCGGGACGGCGGACCGGACGAGGTCGAAGTTCGAATCCGGGACGTGGTGAACCGGTCCGACCTGCCGGACCGGCTCCCGCCGGCCCTGTACGGCAGCATTTCGTTCACCCCGGACGGGCAAGGCATCTACTACGTGCACCGCTCACGCAAAGTGGGGCCCAGGGTCTATTGGCACCGGATGGGCACGGACCGCGGGTCGGACGAAGTGATCTTCGGCGCGGGATACGGTCCGGAGACGTTCATCAACATGAGCCAGGCCGCGGAGGGCCGGTATCTCGTTTTCACGGTGAACCACGGCTGGGCGCGGAGCGAGGTGTATTTCCAAGACCGGCGAAACGCAGGCCCGGTCCGGCCGGTCGTCACGGACGTAGATGCCCGTTTCTACCCGCAGTTCGTGGATGGCGAGCTGTACATGCGCACCAACCTGGGCGCGGACCGGAACCGCCTGGTGGCCGTGGACCTGGCCCAGCCCGCGCGGTCCCGCTGGCGGGAAGTCATTACGGAGACCGAGGACGTGATGGAGGACTTCACGCTGATCGGCGAGAAGCTCTACGTCACCTATCTTCACAACGCCTCGAACCGGATCCGGATCTTCGACCGGGCCGGAAAGCCCGCTGGTGACGTGCCGGTGCCGGATCTCGCCACCGCTTCCATTCGCGGCGCCGGCGAGGGCGAGGCGCTGCTGACACTCTCGTCCTTCAAAGTGCCACCAATGGTTTACAGGATCGATCTCAAGACCGGTCAGCGGACCGTGTGGGATCCGCCTTCCATCCCGTGGGATTCGTCAGGCGTGGTGGTGGAGCAGGTGTGGCGCACGTCCCCGGACGGCGCCCGTGCTCCCATGTTCGTCATCCACCGGAGGGACGTGATGCTGGACGGCCGGAACCCCACGCTGCTCAGCGGCTACGGCGGGTTCTACGTGGCGCGGAAGCCCGGATTCAGCGAGTTCGCGGCGCTCTGGTTGGAGCTGGGCGGCGTGTACGCCGTGGCCACGCTCCGCGGTGGGAGTGAGTTCGGGGAGTCCTGGCATCGGGACGGCATGCTGGTGAACAAGCAGCACGTGTTCGACGATTTCATTGCGGCGGCCGAGTGGCTGATCCAGAATCGCTACACCAGCCCGGACCGGCTGGCCATTCAGGGCACGAGTAACGGCGGGTTGCTGGTGGGCGCGGCGCTCACCCAACGACCGGACCTGTTCCGCGCGGTGATCTGCGGGTTCCCAGACGTGGACATCCTCAGGTTCTATCAATACGACACCAACAACAACGCCCCCGCCCTGCTGGAATACGGTGACGCGCGGAAGCCGGAGCAGTTCCAGGCCATCCGCCAGTTCTCGCCGTATCAGAACGTCCGGCCGCGCACGGCGTACCCGGCCGTGCTGTTTCACACCGGCGACCTGGACACGCGGGTCCCGCCGCTGGGCGCGCGCAAAATGACCGCGCGCTTGCAGGCGTCTACCACGTCAGGAAATCCGGTGATTCTCCACTACGACCCGCGGGCGGGGCACGCGGGCGGTCGGCCGTTCACTCGTCGAGTGCGGGACTCGGCCATGCAGATGGCGTTTCTGGTGGAGCAGCTCAGGATGGACACCGCTTCAGCCGAGCCTTGAGACCCCGATCAGTCCCCGAGCGGGGGGCGCGGCCGGGCTCGTCAGGAGGAGCCGGGTCATGCTGAGGGCTACAGCTTGATGATCGCGATCGTGGTACCGAGGAGGGTGACTGCGGTCCCCACCCAGAACACGAACATCCACTTGATGAGGCTGGTCTTGAGTTCGGTCACGCGTACGTCCCAGGTGGCCATCCGCCGCTCCCACTTCACGTCCAACTCGGAAAAGCGATGCTCCCATTTCACGTCAAACTGGGCCAGGCGACGCTCCCACTTCGCATCAGACTCGGCAAAGCGTTTCTCGTGCCGAACGTCCAGCTCGGCAAAACGCTGCTCGAGCCGAACATCCAGCTCGGCAAAACGCCGCTCGAGCCGAGCGTCGGACTCCGCGAAACGCTGCCCCACCCGTGCATCAAAACGGGTGAAGTTCAGCTCGTTCAGGTCTTTCAGGTCCGAGCGGTACGTGGCGTCTACCTGGTTGAACCAGTTGACCAGCTCGTCGGCGATCTTGTCACCGAACTTTTCATAGAACTCTCGGGACAGCTTGGCGGTGACCGGCACGTGAGCCTTTGGGATGAACCGGCGCCGAGACTATACTACGGCGCCCATGCGGCATAGGCAAAAGAACGCAGGCCGCGCCAACGCTGGGTTCCGGCGAGACGGAGAGGAAGCTCACCGGCATTGGGCCGGACAGCCCGGGAACCGTCATCAAAAACACGCAGTCTTAGGAGTGGCCGGGATTACAGCCTGATATCCCCTCCCGGATCCCGTTTCCTCAACCGCCGCAACCGCTCCTCCGCCTCGGCCCGGCGCCGCGCGGCCTCGGCGTGGTCCACGCGAGCCGCGCTCCAGGCCGGCTGGCCATCCGGCCCCACCGGCACTCGGAGCACCATTCCCTCGACGGTCCCCGCCGGCAGAGCGCGGCGCGGGACGGTGACGGTGGGCCCCGCGTCATCCGCCAGCACGGCCTGATCGCCCTCGATCCGATCCACCACAAAGGTCCGGTCAATAGGCATAGCGCAGCACCACGCGGCCGGCGCGGTCGGCGAGCACGGCCACGTCGCCATCGTTGTTCCAGACCGCGGCCCGGAAGCCCATGTAGAAGTGCCGGGGGTCGTCAGGCCCGGAGCCGGTGAACACCGTGACGCTGTCGGCCGGGCCGATCCGGGCGTCGTCGGGGAAGGTGTAGCAGTGCCGTGCCAGGTCGCACAGGGTCCATCCGCCGATCGCGATGCTCACGGACGTGGTGTTGCGCAGCACCACGTACTCGCCGTTGAGGTTGTAGTGATCGTTGCCCGGGGCGTCGGCGTGGAGGGAGAGGTCCATGCCGGCGGCAGAGACGGCAGATTCGGCATTGGCGGCAGCCGGCGCAGGCATTTCTACCGGTCCTACCGCTTCTGCCGCCGTCCCCACCTCAACCGTCCCATCCCGCGCCCCACGTATCGTGATCGTCCCGTGGACGTCAGTGCGGTACACCGTGGCCGCGGCCTGGTAGCGGCTCAAGGCGCCCGGGTGTGGGTGTCCGTAGGAGTTCCCGGCGCCCACGGAGATCACCACCACCTCCGGTCCGGTGGCGGCGAGCCACGCCTCCGTCACGCCGTTCGCGCTCCCATGATGTGCCGCCTTGAGGACCGTGACGTCCGGCACGCCCAGCGTGGTGAAGTGCTCCAGCTCCGCCCATTCCGAGTCGCCCGTCAGGATGGCCCAGAAGTCCCCGTACTCGACCACGACGCCCACAGACCGGTTGTTGTGGTCCCCCTCCGCGGGCGGCGGGAGAATCCGGAGTGTCACACTGCCCAGGGCGATGGTCCGGGCGGCGGCCTCCAGGTAGACCACGTCCGACCGCTCCACCTGCCGCATGAGGGAGCGGTACGTCGCCGTGGGGTGGGTCGCGCCGTTGTCCAGGTAGTAGCGGACCGCAAAGGTGCGGAGGACCTCCGCCATGCCGCCGATGTGGTCGGCGTGGGGGTGGGAGGCCAGGCCCAAGTCAATGGTATCAACGCCGAGCGCGGTGAGCAGGTGAACGATGCTCCCGCCGCCGGCGTCAATGAGGGCGGTCTTTCCCTCCGGGGACCGGATCAGGACGGCGTCGCCCTGGCCGACGTCGAGGAAGATCAGGTCGGCGCGGGCGGTGTCCTGGGCGACGACACTGGACGCCCTGAGGGCAACGACCAGCCAGAGGATGCCGAGCCAGCGGGCAGACACGGTACCGATGATAGCAACCGGGGGGCCTTTCTGCGTTGACCTGAACCCACCTGGCGGTGCCCTGGTTGCCCAGCCAGTGTATCGGGCGACTCGTTGCGGGATTCGCCAGTGCGTTCCATTCTTGACCCATCATGGCGGACCTTCGCGACCGGTTGCAGCAGACGCTGGCGGATCGCTATCGCATCGAGCGGGAGCTGGGCCGCGGCGGCATGGGCGTGGTCTTCCTCGCCCAGGACTTGAAGCATGGCCGCCAGGTGGCGATCAAGGTCCTACGACCCGAGCTGGCCGGGGACCGGTTCCTCCGGGAAATTCAGATTTCCGCACGGCTGAACCACCCCAACATCCTGACGCTGATCGACTCCGGCGAGGCCGCCGGCTTCATGTACTATGTCCTGCCGTTCGTCGAAGGGGAGTCGCTGCGCGACCGGCTGAACCGGGAGAGGCAGTTGTCGCTGGAGGACGCGCTGCGGATCACCATTGAAGCGGCCGACGCCTTGAGCTACGCCCACAGCCTCGGCGTGATCCACCGGGACATCAAGCCGGAGAACATCCTGTTCGAGGCCGGCCACGCCATGGTGACGGATTTCGGGATCGCGCGAGCGATCAGCGACGCGGCAAGCGAGAAACTCACCGAGTCCGGGCTGGCCGTGGGAACACCGGCCTACATGAGTCCCGAGCAGGCCACCGGAATGGGCGACGTAGACGCGCGTTCTGACGTGTACAGCCTGGCGTGCGTGCTGTACGAGATGCTGGCCGGCGCGCCCCCGTACGCCGGTCCCAACGCGCAGGCGATCATCGCGCGCAAGACGCTGGAGCCGGTGCCGGGGCTCCGCGTGGTGCGAGACACCGTGCCCGCCGGGATCGAACGCGCGGTCATGCGCGCGCTGGCCAAGGTGCCGGCCGACCGGTTCTCGACCGCGCGGCAGTTCGCCGATGCGTTGTTGGGGACCGGAGCCGGGGTGCGGGCGCCGCCGCAGCCGTTGGTATTCGCGCGGAGCCGGTTCGTCGCGGTCGCGTCCGCGATCGTGGTGGTCGCCGCCGGAGCGTACCTCGGGCTGGCGCTGAGGGGAAGCAGGGCCGAGCGGGGGGTGGGGGTGGCGGCGGCCAGCTTCACGCGCCTGACGGTCGATCCCGGGGTCGAGTGGTTCCCCAGCCTGTCACCGGACGGTCAGTGGCTGCTCTATTCGGGGGAGGCGTCCGGCAATCGCGACATCTACCTCCTGAGCGTGGGCGGGCAGAACGCGATCAACCTCACCCAGGATTCCCCCGAGGACGACGACCAGCCGGTTTTCTCACCCGATGGCGAGCAGATCGCGTTTCGCTCCAACCGCGAGGGCGGCGGGATCTTCGTCATGGGCCGGACGGGCGAGTCGGTCCGGCGCGTGACCCGGTCCGGGTACCGGCCCAGTTGGAGTCCGGACGGCACGGCGCTCGCCTTCGCCACCGAGAACGTGGACCTCAATCCGCAGAATTCCGAGACCAGGGGCGAGCTGTGGGTCGCCGACGTGCGGACCGGGGCGACGCGCCGGATCACGATGGTGGATGCGGCGCTGCCCAGCTGGTCACCTCACGGCCGGAGGATCGCGTTCTTCCATCGCCTGGGCCAGGGCGCCGGTGGCCACGTCTGGACGGTTCCGGCCGGCGGCGGAGAGGCGGCTCCGCTTACCAGCGGCACGGGACGCGATTGGAGCCCGTTCTGGTCGCCGGACGGCAGGTACCTGTACTACGTGAGCGATCGCGGCGGCAGCATGAACCTGTGGCGGGTTCGCACGGACGAGGGATCCGGCCGGGCGCTGGAGGAGCCCGAGCCCGTCACGACGCCGGCCACATCCCTGGCCCACATTGCCGTCTCGGCGGACGGCAAGCACCTGGCGTACAGTTCGGTGCTGGTCACCACCAATGTGCAACGCGCGGCCTTCGACCCCGTGAAGGGCGTCGTGGTAGGCGAGCCCGAGTGGGTTACCCGCGGCTCACAGCGCTGGGCCAACCCCGATCCGTCCCCGGACGGCCAGAGCGTCGTGTTCTATTCGCTGGTTGACCCGGAGGGCCATCTCTACGTGATGCGCTCGGATGGCACCGGGCGGCCGCGGCAGGTTACCGGGGACAGCGCGTCGGATCGAGTGCCGCGTTGGTCACCCGACGGCGAATGGATCGCGGTGTTTTCCGACCGCGCCGGTCCGCTCCAGATCTGGAAGATCCGGCCGGACGGCAGCGGGCTCACACAATTGACGTATCACCCCAGCAACATCGCGTATGCCGTGTGGTCTCCCGACGGCCGCCGCATGGTGGCTGCAAGGCCGTCCAACGACAGCGGGACCGTCATCCTTTTCGATCCCAACCGCCCGTGGCACGAGCAACAGCCCGAGGCGGTTCCCCTGCCGCCTGACTCGGTGGCGCCGTTCGGTCCCCATTCCTGGTCGCCGGACGGCCGGCGGCTGGCCGGCATGACGGCCGCGCTCGATCGAGGAGTCATCACCTACACGTTCGCTTCCCGGAGGTACGAGCGCCTGACGAGCTACGGGCAGTGGCCCGTATGGCTGCCCGACAGCAAGAGGATCCTGTTCGTGTCAGGGGGGAAGGCGTTCTACGTCGTCGATCGCGAAACCCGGCAGGCCCGCCCGGTGTTCACCGTCACGCGCGACGTAATCGGTCCCGCCCAGCTCACGCGTGACGGGCGCATGATTTATTTCTCGCGGCGCGTTACTGAAGCGGACATTTGGCGCCTCACGCTCCCATAACCCCGCGCGTTCCCCATCGTGCGTCAGTCACTGACCCGAGACCGCCTCCACGCGACCCTTAGCACGTGCCCACCCTGGTCTTACGACTCCCGGAGCGTCCGAACCGGATCCATCCGGGTGGCGCGCCACGCTGGCAGGTAGCAAGCCAGGCCCGCGGCCGCCGCCAGCAGCGTCACCGTGGCCGCCAGCGTCACGGGATCGTGCGGCGCCACGCCGTAAAGCACCGTGCTGAGGACCCGGCTGCCCACCAGCGCCGCGGCCAGCCCGGTTCCCAGACCCAGGCCCACCATGCCCAGCGACCGCCGGAGCATCAGCCGGATGACGTCCGAGCCCGCAGCGCCCAGCGCAACCCGTATCCCGATCTCTCGTGTGCGCTGGCGCGCGGCCTGCGCCGCCACGCCGTACACGCCCACTGCCGCCAGGAGCAGGGCTACGCCACCGAACACGCTGAGCAGGGTCAGGACGAACTGCTCCCGGGCCATGGAGTCTCGCCACACGTCCTGCAGGGTCCGGGCCTGCGCGATGGGGATGAGTGGATCCAGCTCGCGTAACAAGCTCCGCACCAGCGGGAGCTCGCTGGCGGGCTCCGCCCGGGTGCGGATGACGACCCAGTTAGTGCGGCGCCAATCCTGGTTCCGGTTCTCGAAGACCTCCGCCCGGGGCGGCAGCGACGGGCTCACCTGGTGCTGGTCGCCCACGATACCGATGATCTCGTACCAGGTCGAGCTGTCGGTCGCGGCCCGGTCGTAGGCGATGCGTTGGCCGACGGGATCCTCGCCGGGGAAGTGATCCCGCGCGAAGGTCTCATTGATGAGGACCACGAACGGACCATCGGGACGGTCGCTAGGGTCAAACAACCGGCCCCGGACGAGCGGAATGTCCAGCGCTTCGAAGTACCCGCGATCCGCCCGACGATGGAGAATCTCATGGCCGACTCGCTCCGGCGGCCAGCCGCGCGCCTGGAACACGCTGGACCAGCTGGTCCCTGTGAGCGGGAGCTGTCCGATGACGCCGGCGCGCTCGATCTCCTGGCGGGCCTCCAGCGTTTCCGCCAGGCGGTCGTAAAAGGCCAGCACGTTGTCCCGCTCCTGATACCGGGATGACGGCACGGTGAACTGGACCGCCAAAACGCCGTCCCGGCGGAAGCCGGGGTCCACCTGCCGGGTCAGCCAGAAGCTCCGCAACATGAGACCGGCGCCCACCGCGAGCAGCAGGGCGAGGGCGACCTCGATCGCCACCAGCGTGCCGGCGGTGCGGTGGCTGGCGGCGCCCGGCGAGCCGCCGCGGCCCCCCTCACTCAGCGTGCCGTGAAGGCCGGCGCCGGCCGGACGCAGGGCGGGAACCAGTCCGAACAGGATGCCGCTGGCGACGGCGACGACCAGGCTGAAGCCGACCACACGCGCGTCCAGCGCCAACGACGTGGCGCCCGTGATCCCGAGTGAGGTGAGCTCCGCCGCGGCGCGCACGCCGGTCCACCCCAGCCCCAGCCCGACCACTCCGCCCAGAACCGCCATCACCAGGCTCTCAGTCAGGACCAGCCGGGCCACTCGCACGGGGCCCGCGCCCAGCGCCTGCCGCACCGCCATCTCCTGACTGCGTTCCGCCGCCCGCACCAGGGACAGGTTGGCGACGTTGGCGCACGCCAGGAGCAGCAGCAACCCGACCGCGCCGAGCAGGATCAGCAGGGGTTTGCGAACCTCGCGGATCAGGAAGCTGCGGAGCGGCATCATGCCCGCGCCCATGACCCGGTTGGTTTGGGGATAGTCCACCTGGAGCCGGCCCACCACGGCCTGGAGCCGGGCGTCCGCCTCCTGGCGCGTGACCCCGGGCGCCAGACGCGCGATGGGCCGGACCCAATGGGCCCGGCGGAACCACACCTCCCGGCGGTTCTCCTGCGCCCAGCCCAGGGGCTGCCAGAGCTGGGTTTCGTCATTGGGGAAGGTGAAACCCGGCGCCAT
Source organism: Gemmatimonadales bacterium (assembly GCA_036393515.1). Lineage (GTDB taxonomy): Bacteria > Gemmatimonadota > Gemmatimonadetes > Gemmatimonadales > GWC2-71-9 > JACQHC01. The sequence goes on from DASWGV010000057.1 coordinate 22,061, forward strand.
GACGCCGACCACCTCGAGATTCTGGATGCCGATCTGAAGCGTCCGGCCCACGATGGCGGGGTCGGCGCCGAAGTAGGTGGCCCAGAGATCGTGGCTCAGCACCACCACCGCGTCCCGCCCCTGCCAGGTCTCTTCCCAGGTGAACGTCCGTCCTAGCGCCGCGCGCGCGCCCAACACCGAGAAGAAGTTCCCGGAGACGCTGGCGGCACCGAACAGCGCCGGCTCACCGTCCCGCACGTAGGTCACCCGGTTGAGAAACTCGGTGTACATCGCCACGTCGGCGAAGGCGCCCACCTGCTCGCGCCAGTCGAGGACGTTGGCCGGCGCCGCCAGCCCACCGGTCCACCCGAACTCCGGGTTGGTCTCGTAGAGCATCACCAGGCGTTGCGCGTCCGCGAACGGGAGGGGCCGGAAGAAAAAGGCGTTGACCGCCGAGAAGATCGCGGTGTTGGCGCCGATCCCGAGGGCCAGCACGGCGATACAGCTCGCGGCATAGCCGGGCTTGCGCCACAGCACGCGCAACGCGAAGCGGAATTCCTGCGGGACGCCGGCGCGCAGGCGGGCGATGGCCCAGAGGCCGCCCGCCAGCTCGCGGACGCTGAGGCGCGCGGCGGCGACGGGGCCGCTCCTGGCGGCCTGGTCGGCCCGTGCCCGATGGGTGTCGAGGAACTCGTCCCCGTACCGGTCGGTGAACCAGCGCGGGGCCAGGCGCAGCACGGCGCCCAGCAGCCATTCGGTGAGTCTCACGCGTCCACCCGCGCCGGCAGGAGGTTCTTTCTTCGGGCCACGGCCACCAGGGCTGCCAGCCGGGCCGACTCCTCGCGGGCGGTTGCCCGGCCGCGCCGGGTGAGCCGGTAGTAGCGGCGGCGCTGATCGTCCTCCGGGCCGGGGCGCCGCAGCGACTCCTCGATCAGGCCCTCGTTCTCCATGCGCTGGAGCGCCAGGTACAGGGCGCCGGTGGTGGGCGCCGAGGAGGCGCCGGTCTGCTCTTCGATCTCCTTGATGATGCCGTAGCCGTGCGCGTCGGCCGACGCCAGGGTCAGCAGGATCTGATAGGTCAACGGAGTGATCACGGTGCCCCTCGACGACGCTCAGCTATGTATATGACTTATATAGTTGCCGCTTAGTGAATGTCAAGGCGGGCCGGCGGTCAGCGGGGCACCCCGGGCCCCCAATCGGTGAGGTGGTCGTCGGCCTCGTCCGGCGTGGTGGTGGCATCGAGACCGCGCACCTCTTCTTCGGCCTCGCGCAGCACCTCTTCGTCGCGGTCGGCGTCTTGGGCCGCGCGCCGCGGCTTGGCCAGCAGCCAAACCATCCCCGCGAGGAGGGCAAGCAGTCCAATCGTGAGCAACATGAGTGCCTACAAGCCCTGTCCTGGGCAGCGCCGGCGGTCGGCCCGTGGATCGAGCGGGGGGCTCAGCTCGGCCAGGACCCTGCTTCAGGCCAGCGCGTAGAACAACTCCACGAAGGACCGCACCGCCCCGTCCATACCCGCCACTTTGGGATTGGCAGGTTCGATCAGCCAGTACTCATCCGGCGCGTGGGCCCCGGCCCCGTGCCCCATGCCGAACTGCCCGGCGGCCATCCGGAGCGGCGCCCCGGTGAAGGTGACGCCCGGCCAGGAGCCCGCGAGCCGCGGCCACAAGAGCGGCTCCACCCCAAACGTCTTGTAGGCCGCGATCTGGCCCTTCACCAGCGCGGAGTCCGGCGCGGTCTCGGTTGGGTCGTACCCGCCGGTCATGTTCACCTCAATGTCGCCGAACCCCTGCCGCGCCAGGTGCGTCTGGAGCAGGTCCAGCGTCTCCTTCGCGGTCATGTCCGGCACCAGCCGCATGTCCAGCTTGGCCACCGCGCGATGGGGCAGGATGGTCTTGCCGCCGGGACCGGTGTAGCCGCCCACCAGGCCCTCGATGTTGATGGTGGGCTGCGAGACCAGGCGCACCAACGCGTCATGCCACGACTCGTCGTTGATCCAGCGCGTCACGCCCAGCGCCCGCTTGGTGGCCGCCTCGTCGCGTTTCGGGATGGCCTCCTCCAGGATCCTCACCAGCTCGGGGCGCAGCGGCTTCACCTGGTCAAAGAATCCCGCGACCGCGGGGGTGTGCCCGTCCGGCTTGACCAGCGTGTTCAAGGCCTGCACCAGGTGCCAGACCGGGCTGTCCACCTTGGCCGCGAGGCTTGAGTGAATGTCCTGCGCCGGCCCGCGTCCCCACTTTGCACCGGTGGAGACCAGCTCCAGCTCCACGATCCCTTTGGCGCCCAGGTTGATCTGCACCGAGCCGTCCAGGTCCTGGTTGCCGAGCGGGATGATGATGCCCACGCACCGGCGCAGCGCCGCCTCCACTTCCGGCTGGAACACGATCTGCCGGAAATTAGGCGAGCCGATCTCTTCCTCCCCTTCGCACACCAGCACCAGGTTCACCGGCAGCTTGACCCCGGCGGCCTTGAAGGCGTGCAGGGCGGCCAGGCAGGCGGTCTCCGGCCCCTTGGTGTTGGTGGCCCCGCGCCCCACGATCATGCGGCCCACTCCGGGCTTGTCCACCAGGCGCGCCTCGAGCGGCGGTGAGGTCCACTCCGCGGGATCGAACTGCTTCACGTCGTACATGAAATAGATGGCCAGCGAGGCGGCCGCCCCGGAATCCAGGGTGGCGAACACGCCGGGCTTGCCCGCCGTGGGCACCAGCTCCACGTGCTGGAAGCCGGCGTCGCGCGCCAGCTGCGCCATGTACTCGGCGCCCCGCGGGTAGTTGATATTCTCGGCCGCGATCGAGGGGATGGCAATCCAGTCCTGGAGCCGTTTCACGGTGGCGCCGTGCTGGGAGGCGATCTGGGCGATCACCGCGTTCTTCTGTGGAGCCGCTATGGCAGCGGCGGGACGCTGGCCCAGGGCCACCAAGGCGGCGCCCGCCGCCGCGCCGTGCAGGAACTCGCGCCGGCTCACGTCGCCGGCCGGCAGGATCACGTCGTGCTCCCATTCGGACTCCATGTCACCCCTCCGGTTGTCTGAACGTCCTGCCGCGCAACGCTCCTAGGCGGAGCGAGGCGGGGCCTCACCGTCACAGGTGCACTGTTTCCCCGGCGCCTGAGGCGCGTTCATCATGGGGGCGGTGGGATAGGTGCGCTCCGTGGTGGGATACTCAGCCGCCTGCTTCCATCCCCCGCATTTCGGACACTTGGTGTACAGCGGCACGGTCCTGTCCTCCCTGGTCGCCTGCCATGGGCTCGGCATGATTGCTCGGCTGTTAATCTACACGCCGGGCGCATCGCCGCCGGGGGCCGCCGTGACCCGGTGGGTTCCTCCGCTCTCAGGCCGGCGGGGAAGCTCTCTAGCCTTCCGGCAAACCGCGGCGCATTCTGGATGGCGTTCCAGGTGCAGAAGCTGAGGATGATGTGACATGAAGGCCATCGTCCAGGAGCGATACGGCTCCCCGAACGGTCTCGCGCTCCGCGAGATCGAGAAGCCCTTCGCAGGCGACGACCGCGTGCTGGTCCGGGTCCGCGCTGCCTCCGTTAACGCCTCCGACTGGCACCTGCTGCGGCGGTTGCCGCACGTCATCGGCCGCCTGCTCGGCATGCCCCGATCCCGCGTGCGCGGGGGCGACTTTGCCGGACAGGTCGAGGCCGTGGGCAAACGGGTGACGCGGTTCACACCGGGCGATGAGGTGTTCGGCGTGGGGATCGGGAGCTTTGCCGAGTACACCACCACGTTCGAAGACCGCTTAGCGCAAAAGCCTCGCAACCTGACGTTCGAGCAGGCCGCTGCCATTCCCGGCGCCGGGTGCACCGCCCTCCAGGGCCTGCGGGACAAGGCGCAGGTGAAGCCCGGGCAGCACGTCCTGATCTACGGGGCGGGCGGCGGCGTGGGCACGTTCGCCGTGCAGATCGCCAAGGCGCTCGGCGCCCACGTGACGGCCGTGACCAGCACGGGGAACCTGGACCTCATGCGCTCGATCGGCGCCGATGAGACCCTCGATTACACCAAAGAGGATTTTTCCAGGCGCGCCGAGCGGTACGACGTCGTGTTCGATAACGGCGCGAACCGCTCCTACGCCGACTGCGAGCGCGTCCTGGTCCCGAACGGGACACTCGTGCTGTGCGGCGCTCCCAACAGCATGGGGGCGATGTTGGGACGTATGCTCAAAGGCCTGGTGACGCTACGCACCGGGAGCAAGCGCATCTCGTTCCTGGCCAGAATCAGGACGCCGGATCTGGTCGCGCTGAAGGAGATGGTCGAGGCCGGCAAGCTCTCCCCGGTGATCGACCGGCAGTATCCCTTGAGCGGGGTCCCGGACGCCCTGCGATACCTGGGCACACGGCAGGCTCGAGGGAAGCTGGTCATCAGCATCAGCCCTGGCTCCACCGGCGGAACACCCACAGTTTAGTGCCCCATGCACTCGCCCCGTCATTATCGAGCCGCACGGGTTGCCGCATCGCTTGCGGCCGCCCTCTGCGCTACCGGCACCATCAGCCACGCGCAATCCGCCCCGGACGCGCGCTTCGAGGGGCTGGTAACCCTCGCCGAGGCCAGGATGAAGGAGTTCGGGGTGCCGGGTGTGGCCCTCGGCATCGCGCACCACGGCACCGTTGTCATGCGCGGCCTCGGCGTCACCAACGTCGAGGATCCCCTGCCCGTCACCGCGCACACCGTCTTTCCCATTGCGTCCATCTCCAAGACCATTGCCGCCACCGCGATCCTGCGCCTGGTCGAGCAGGGGAAGGTGGACCTGCGCTCACCGGTGCGCGCCTATCTCCCGGACTTCCGGGTGCGCGATGAGGCCGCCAGCCGCGACGTGACGGTGTGGCACCTGCTGACGCACCTGGGCGGTTGGGAAGGACAGGTGGCGGGCCCCGACCGCGGCACCGAGACGCTCGCCAACTTCGTCTCGTCCATCACGGACCTGATGCAGGTGGCGCCGCCGGGCGCCGCATGGAGTTACAACAACGCCGGGTTCAGCATTGCCGGGCGGGTGATCGAGGTCGTCACCGGCTCAGCGATCAACCGCGCCATCCGCGACCTGGTGTTCGAGCCGCTGGGGCTGGAGCATGCCGGGACCACTGCGGCCGAGTTCATCGTCAACCGGTTTGCCGCGGGGCACACCACCCGTGACAGCACACCGGTGCTCAACCGGCCGTTTGCACCGCCCACCAGCGTGACCGCGGGCGGCGTGGGCCTCTGTATCACGGACCTCCTGGCGTACGCCCGGTTTCACCTGGGCGATGGCACCGCCGCCAACGGCCAGCGCGTCCTGGCCCGTGAGTCGCTCGAGCTGCTGCGGACACCGCAGGCTCGCAAGCAAGCCACCGACGACGACATCGGGATCGGCTGGCACTTGCGCGGCGTCGGGCCGGTCCGCACCGCCTCGCACGGCGGGACCCTGGGCGGGCACATCCTGCTCCTGGAGATCGTGCCCGAGCGCGACTTCGCCATCGCCATCCTGACGAACGCGAACACGGGCTGGCGGCTGATCCAGGACGTCGAGCGCGAGGCGTTGCGGTCCTACCTCGGTGCGACGCACGCGCTCAATCAGGCCATCGCGCATCGCGGCCTGGTCGAGTCGCTCCCCGCGGTCGAGCCGCTGGCCCAGCAGCCCGACCCGGCGCCGTATATGGGCACGTACCGGAGGCCCAATAACGCGGTGGTGGTGCGCGCCGAGGGGACCAGGCTGTTGGTGCAGGATCGCCCGAACAGCGGGCGCCCCGGAACGGACCGGCCGGTCCTCTTCTACGGACCCGACCGCGTGGTGGTCATGGACGGTGACGAGCGGGGTCAGTCCATCGAGTTCGTGCGGGACGCGGGCGGCCGGGTGAACTGGGTCAGGGTGGTGGGGCGGGTGGCCGTGCGCCAGCCGTAAAGCAACGAGTGCTAATCCCCGTGCAGCGCCTGAATGGGTTCCAACCGTGCGGCCCGCGCGGCAGGCGCGGTGCCCACGATCAGCCCCAGTACGCCTGAGCAGACGATGCCCAGGCCCGCCGCGGGCCAGGAGATCACCAGATCCCACGGACCCAGGAGAGACGCCAGGGCGGCAATCAGCACTCCCGCCACCACTCCCGCCGTGCCGCCGGCGGTGGACAGCACGGCCGCCTCCAACAGAAACTGAGCCTTGATGTCCCGGCGTCGCGCGCCCACCGCTCGCCTGAGGCCGATCTCCCGGGTGCGCTCACGCAGCGACAGCAACATGAGCGCCACGATGCCGCCGCCGCCCACCACCAGCGCCATTACCGCGATCCCCGCGGTGAGGCGGCGCATGGCCCGCGCGGCTCCTCGTTCGGTGCGGAGCAGCACGGCCTGGTTCTGGATCACGAACGGCACCGGCAGGCCGGTGCGCAGCCCGTAGCGATCGAGCAGGATCTCCCGCACCTCGGCATCGAGCGCTTCCAGGTCGGCCGAACTCCGGGCCTGGACAAAGAGCGCGTGCACGTAGGGAATGTTGAGGACCCGCCGCATGGCGGTCTCGAGCGGCAGGAAGATGACGTTGTCCAGATCGGTCCCGCCCACGTCGGTTCCCCGCGGGCGCATCACGCCGATCACCTCGAACGGCACGCTCCCAATCCGGATCTGCTGGCCCACCGGAGGGCTTGGGCCAAAGAGGTTCTGGGCCACGCTCCGCCCCAGCAGCGCCACCCGCCGGCGCTCCCGGTCGTCGGCATCGTCGAACAGCCGGCCGGCGGCGGCCTGGACGTCACGGATGCGGAGACCAGTGGCCGTGGTCCCGGTAACCGTCACCCGCGCGTTCCGCCCGGACCAGCTGGCCACCAGCGCCTGATTCACCATGGGCGCCGCCGCCGCCACGAGCGCACTCCCCTCGGCAATTGCCTCCGCGTCCGCCGGGCGCAAGACGGTGAGCGTGCTCACCTGCCGGGGCCGGCCAGCCACCCGGGGAGCGGTGGCGGCGTTCACCACCAGCACGTTGATCCCCATGGCCCGCACCCGTTCCAGCACCCGCCGCTCGGCTCCGGCACCTACCGCCACCATCACCATCAGGGCCGCCACGCCCACCAGCAGTCCGGAGATACTGAGCACCGTGCGCAGGCGGTGGGCTGCGAGCAATTGCGCGGACCACCAGAGGCCGCGCGCCAATCTCCGGCGGCGGGCCTGCCAGCTCACGGCACCACGCGCCCGCTCTCGAGCTTGAGGATGCGGTCCGCCCGTTGGGCGGCGGTCCGGTCGTGGGTGACCAGCACGATGGCACGCCCAGCCTCTCGCAGACTGCCGAACAAATCCAGGACCTCCGCGCCGCTTCTGGCGTCCAGATTGCCGGTGGGCTCGTCCGCCAGGATCAGGACCGGCCGATTGATGAGCGCCCGCGCCACGGCCACGCGCTGCTGCTCCCCGCCGGACAACTCACCCGGCAGGTGGTGCGCGCGATGCGCCAGCCCGACCGCCCCCAGCGCACGTTCGGCCAGCGCCTCGTCGTCCTCCGCCGAGTCGTCCGCGTACAACAGGGGCAGCATGACGTTCTGGAGCGCCGAGGCACGGTCCATGAGATGAAACTGCTGGAACACAAAACCGATCTTCCGGTTCCGCATGGCGGAGAGCGTATCGTCGTCGGCCGCTGACCAGTCCCTGGACTCGAACCGGTAGCTGCCGGCGTCCGGCCGGTCCAGAAAGCCCAGGATGTTGAGCAGGGTGGATTTGCCGGAGCCGGACGGACCCATGATGGCTACGAACTCGCCGCCCCGGACGGTGAACGACACCCCGGTGAGCACCGGGATCGCCGCGCCGTTCTTGCGGTAGCTCTTAGCAAGCTCCTCGACCTCGATCACGCGCGGCCTTCCCGGAGCGCGCGCGCCGGATCAATCCGGGCGGCCTGCCGCGCGGGGTGGAGCCCAAAGGCGATCCCGACGGCGGCGCAGACGCCGAACGCCACCGCGAAGGGCACCCAGCTCAGCCGGCTGGCCGCCATGCCGGCCTGTGCCAGGATGAGCGCCACGGCAATGCCCAGCAGCGTGCCGATGGCGCCCCCACCCAGCGACACGAACAACGACTCCAGCAGGAAGTGACGGCTGATGTCGGCAGCGCGAGCGCCCACCGCGCGCCGGAGGCCGATCTCCTGTCTGCGTTGCGACACGCTGAGCAGCGTCAGGTTCATGATCACGATCCCGCCGGCCACCAGGGCCACCAGGGAGACAGCCAGGAGCAGGGAGGAAAGCGTGGAGGACGTCTCCAGGGCGGCGTTCTGGACGTCTTCCGGCTCCCGGACGAAGAAATCGTCCGGCTCACCGGCGGCGATGTGGTGCCGCACCCGGACCAGCGAGCGGATCTGTTGGGCGGTTTCCGGCAGGCGCCGCGGATTGGACACCCGGATCACGATCTGCTCCAGGTAGGGTCGGCCAAAGAGCCGCCGCTCGGTGGTGGTGAACGGCAGCACGATCCGGTCGTCCCAATCGTCGCCACCCGCGCTGGCGCCCATATCGATGAACACGCCCTTCACGGTGTAGGGATCGTGGTTGACGCGCACGGTCTGTCCCACAGCGCCACCCTGAGGGAACAGCTCGCGGGCCACCCGGGCGCCGAGCATCACCACCCGCCCCATGGAGCTGAGGTCGGCCGGGGAGACGAACTCACCTTCCGCCATGCCCCAGCGCCGGATCTCCACCCAGTCGTCTTCCACTCCGAACGCGCGCGTGGTCAAGGAGCGGTCCTGGTGCACCACCGTGATGCCCCGCTGGTTCTGCACCACGCTCACCATCTCCACGTTCGGCACCTCGGCCTCGATGGCGCGCGCGTCCTCTTCTACCAGGACCGCCAGTCCGCGGTCGGTGCGGGGCGCGAACACCTGGACTTCACCCCCCGCCCGTACCATCAGCATGTCCAGACCGTGCTTGCGCACCAGCTCCATCACCTGGGCTCGGGCGCCCTGCCCCGTCACCATCACGGCAGACAGGACGGCGGTGGCGGCGACCATGCCCGCCATCATCAGGATCACGCGCGAGCGCTGGGCGGCCAGGCTCACCATCACGTCACGCGCCTGTCGCCGCGCGCGGCTCATCGGTTGGCCTCCGGCTGGTTGGCCGGCGGATCGCGCAGCACCCGCTCGCCTTCCCGTACGCCCTCCACGATTTCCACCCAGGCTCCGTCCCGCCAGCCGGCCCGAACCGGGCGGCGCTGGTAGCTCCCGTCCCGCCACACGTAGACCACGGTTTCGCCTCCTTCTCGCCGGATGGAGCGTGCGGGCACCGCCAGCACGGCGCGTTCCTCCAGGAGCAATTGCACGTTGGTGGTCATTTCCGGCCGGAGCAGACCGCTGTAGGGGTCGGCGATCTCCACCGCCACCACGTATTTCACCACGTTGTCCTGGATGGTGGCGCTGGGATAGACCGCCTGGACCCGTCCCGCAAAGTCGCGCGCGGGAAACGCATCCACCGTGAAGGACACGCGCTGCCCCGGCGCCACCTTGCCAATGTCCACCTCGTCCACGTAGGCGTTCACCTGGAGCCGGTTCAAGTCCACGATGGTCACGAAGGTGGGCGCGTTGAGCCCGGCGGCCACGGTCTCGCCTTCCTGGGTGGAGACCGAGGCCACCACGCCGGCAATGGGCGACGTGAGGACGGTGAAGGAGCGCTCCACCCGGGCGCTCTCCAGGCTGGCCGCGGCGCGGGCGCGCTCGGCCGCGACCTGTTTCCGTTGCTCCTGGGTGCCGGTGCGGGCCAGGTCCAGCGCGCGGCGGGCGGACACGAGCTGGGCATCAGCCACTCCCGCCCGCTCGCGCGCCGCGTCCAACTCCGCCTGACTGGCGCCGCCGGTGCGGTACAGATTCTCAAAGCGGGCGCGCTCGTCCGCCGCCAACCGTGCGGAGGCCTCAAACCGCGCCACCTCCGCTTCGGCACGCGCTTCCTCCTGAGGGGAAAGCGCTTCCACGGCGGCCATTCTGGCCTCCGCCAGATCCAGCTCCGCCTGCCGCTGCCCGATGATGGCGTCCAGCTCTTCGGTCTCCAACTCGGCGATCACCTGGCCCCGGCGCACGATATCTCCGATGTTGGCGCGGAGCCGCCGCACCCGGCCCGAGATGCGCGAGCCGACGCGCACCTCCGCCCCGATCTGCGGCTTCACGGCGCCCACGGCGGTGACGGTGGCGGCAAAGGTGCGGCGGCCCACGGTCTCGGTGGGGCCCAGGCCCCCGCCGGCACGGCCGCTGCCCACCCGGAGCCACGCCACCAGCGCCAGCAGCACGGCGCCCGTGACCGACGCCGGGAGCAGCCATCTCCGGTGGTGCGTCAGCCGCTGGACCAGTGAGATCGCCACGGGGCACTCCTAGAGAAGACGATGAACAACCCTCGCCCTCGGGCGAGCGGATCAGGATGGCGTCGCCCTGGCCCACGTCGAGGAAGATCAGGTCGGCGCGGGAGGACTCCTGGGCGAGGACTGTGGTGGGGCCCGCGGCCAGGACGATGGCAAGCACGAGAGCGCGGAACCAACGCGCCGGCAACCCACGGACGTTAGCACGAGGGCCCGAGTTGAACCAAACCAGTCATGGTCTGGGCTCGCCGGTGGGCCCGCTTCCGCCGCTCGGGCGGCATGCCATCTCGCAAGTGCCCCAACCTCTTAGCCATTGGTCAAGCCCTCCCGCTTCAGTTGGTCCACATGTTGGTCATACAGCTCATCCGCCAGGGGAACCGCCCCTTGATACCAGCGATCGTCGCCAGTCTTGTCACCGGCGGTGAGCAGGGTGGCTGTGCGCCGCGGGTCGAACACATAGAGCATTCGATAGGGCCGGCCGCTGTGCTGTACCTGCAGCTCCCGCATGGGGCCGGGGCGCGAGCCGAGGACCGTGGAGCTGTACGGGTACGGAAATGGGGCCCGCGCTCCTCCAGCAGTTCGCGGAAACCTTGCGATTAGCCGAGGCCAATCCTTGCAATCCGCCGAACGGTGGGATGGTCCCGGCGTGCCGAGCCTCGCGTCATGACGGCTTGGGCACTTGGCGGGGCCCGCCCTGAAGGATGTCGTAGCGGCGGATGGGGACGAAGAAGCCCGCGGCACGGTGTCGCCGAGCGGCAGGCGTGCAGGAGGGTTCGGTCGTGGTCGAACGCACCTTCTGAGCACTCAACCCTATCCGCCGGCGGGGCGGCTCCGCGGGTGCTATCAGCTTCCGGAGCACGTCGAAGACCACCTTGAGCTGTCCGTCGTGCCGCCGCTCTAGGTCGGTGAGCGCCCGCCGGAGCTCCTCCACCGAGGCGACCACGCCGCGTAGGCGTACAAACGCCCGCATGATCTCGACGTTGACGGCGATGGCCCGCGGGCTACGGAGGACGCTCGAGAGCATGGCGACGCCCTGTTCGGTGAACGCGTACGGCAAGAAGCGCGCGCCGCCGTGCCGTCTTGAAATCACAGATTGTGATTTCAAGTTGGAGAGGTCGGCCGGTAGTGTTCACGGCCTCCGGGCGGGCGAAGGAGATCCGGCCCGCCAGCCTCCCTGCCCTGCTCGAACAGTCGCCCGTCGCGTGAATTCCTTGAATGGCACGCCGACACCGTGTTGCGGGCCGGAGAACCGGGAGACCTCATGGATCGCCCCTGAAAACGCACAGTGACCTTGAAGGTGGCCATTACGCGCATTTTTTTGGTTATGCACTCTTGCCGGCCCACATTAGGTTGGCTCGCCATGCCGCCGGAACATCAAGAGCCCACTCCCTGGGACATTCGTCGCGCGGGCCGCGCCTGGACCGGGGCAGAATTCCGCCAGCGGGCTGACCTTCGTCCCGAAAAACTGGAGATATGGGAGGGGAAACTCCTGTTCTCGGAGGAGGACCGGATCAAACTGTTGGGCCTCCTGCTCGAGAACCTGGGCGCGGATCAAGCGGTGCGCATGGGTGACCCCAACATCTGGATTAGTGCTGTCGAGCCCTTGAAGCCGTCGGTGCCGCGACGGCCCTTCCTGAAGGACCCGTTCAACCGCTGGATGCTGACACTCTACTCCCTCACTCTGCTCGTCACAGTCGGCGCGCTCTTCCTCTCCCGTCGCCCGGACTTGCCCCACCTGTCAGCGACCGGCGAGTCCATGCTTCTGTGCGCCGTGGTGGCTCTGTGGACCTCCCTCGGCGTTCACGCCTTCCTCAAGTGAACCGCAACGGGCCCGCTCCAAGCCTTGGGCTCGGCTTGGCGTCCCTTGCGCATGCGCAGCGCATGCGCAAGGTTCCACGACATGGGAAAAACCACCATGATCCAGGTGCGCAGCGTCCCTGAGCGTCTACACCGCGAGCTCGTCAAGCGGGCCCGGGCGCGAGGTCAAACCCTGACGGAGTACATCCAGCGGATCCTGGAGCGAGAGGTGGCCCGGCCGCCGTCCCAGGATGTCTTCGCCACCATCGCCAGCCGTACACCCGTGAACTTGGGACGGCCCGCGGCCGAGTTGATCCGGGAAGAACGCCGGACCCGGAAAGGCCCATGAAGGTCGTCGTCACCGACGCGTCGGCTCTGGTCGAGTACCTGTTGCGCACCGAACGCTCGGGGCCGGTGGACCGGGCAGTCGCCGACCCGGACGCCGACCTGCATGTGCCGGCGCTCTGTGACGTCGAGGTGGTCGCGGCACTACGCCGCGCCCTGCTGACTCACACCCTCAACGAGCCACGCGCCAGAGAGGCCTTGTCTGACTACGAGGCCCTTCCCGTGACCCGCCACGGCCATCAAGACGTGCTGCACCGGGCCCTGGACCTACGCCACAACTTCTCGGCCTATGACGCCGTCTACGTGGCGCTGGCGGAAGGACTCAAGGCTGAGTTGGTAACCGCCGATGACGCCTTGGCGAGCGCGTCCCGGAAGTACCTGCGGCCCCGCTGATCATTGGTTTCTCCTAGCTGTGCAGCAGGACGTGGCTCGACATCTACTCTCCCAATAAGGAGTTTGGCCTGGGGACCGCCGCGAAGAGCATTATAGTAGTCAATGAGATATTATAATATTGTTATTGCTATTATAATGGCATTACGTCATATTAGGTCGAGCCCAAAAGAGCCCGTTCCATGCGACCTACGTCACACCCGCAAAGCGCGCTGCGGTGCCCCCTCAATCACGTGCTGGGTACCGAGGCGAATGTCCGAGTGCTCCGCGTTGTGCTCCTGTCGGACATCCCCATTCCCGTCTCGGAGCTGGCCCGCCGCGCCGAGCTCCAGGTGAGTGGCGTCGCCCGAGTGTGTGCCCACCTCGAAGACCTTGGCGTCGTCGAAGCGATCGGTCGGGGCACGCGAAACCGACAGTACCGCAGAAACACCAGGTTCCCACTGGGCGGGAGCCTCGTGGAGCTGTACCGACAAGAGAGTCAGCACGCCATCCAGGTGACGCAGGAACTCCAGGCCGCCGTGCGTACCATGTCCGGCCTCCGAGCGGCGTGGATCGAGGGGCCTGTTGCCAAGGGGATCGACCGTCCGGGGGACCCTGTCGTAGTAGGCATCCTGGTGGATGCTGCTGCGGTGGAGCCGGTGCGCCTGGAGGCCGCGCGGCGCTTTCTGCCCGTTCAGGCCAATCACGATGTTGTGGTGGAGCTTCACGTCGTCACGAATGCGGACCTGGTGGCCGCCGACCAGCATCGGCTCGCCAATCTCGAACAGGTGCGCCCGCTCCTCGGACCACCACCCCTGGACCTGCTTCGCGGCGCCGAGCCCACCCTCACCCGGTCAGCCGCCCGCAAGAAGCGTCACGAACATGTGGATGTGCGTTCCAAGGAAATCGCGAAACTGATCGCCGATCGCCTCGCACGCGATCCGTCCCTGGTGGAGGATGCCAGGCGGTACGTCGAGCGACGCCTCTTGAGTGCGTCTCCAGGTGAGCAACTGGAACTCCAGGAGTGGCAACAGGTCCTGTCCACCATGTCTGTCCCCCGATTGCGGCGCTTCTTGACCGCCGACGACGCCCGAGCCGTTCGACTGCGCCAATCCGCTCCGTTCCTGAATGTCCTGTCCGAGGCGGACCGACGGGCCATATTTGAGTCCAGCGCGAAACGTCGGTGACACGGGACGAGTTGGAGCATGCCATTCGCGCCGCCTGCGAGATCGCTCAGGACGACGAGGTCTACATCTTTGGGTCGCAGGCGATTCTCGGGCAGTTCCCCGAGGCTCCAGCCGCGCTGCGGCAATCCGCCGAGGTCGACGTCTCGCCCCGGCATCGCGTCGACCGAGTGGACGCCATTGACGGGGCAATCGGAGAACTCTCCTCGTTTCACGACGCGTTCGGTTTTTACGTCCATGGCCTGCCCATCGAGGCCGCGAAGCTGCCATCAGGATGGGAACACCGAGTCATTCGCGTTCAGGACCCAATTGGGACCCGCGGCAAGACGGGCCTGTGCCTCGAGGCCCATGACCTGGCCGCCAGCAAGCTCGCGGCGTTCCGGGACAAAGATCGGGATTTTGTGCGCGTGCTGCTCAAGGAAAGGCTGATCAAGCCCACCGTGCTGCGCGCCCGCCTTCGCACCTTGCCCGTGACCGCGGACCTGCGGAAGCGGCTGTCCACCTGGTTGGGGATTACGGCACAGGAAATCCAGGCGCGTTCCGACTGACCGGTCCGCAATCTTTCGGTGCCGGTCCGGCCGAGCGTATGTTGTAGAGTGGCACCGGCAAACGGACGGGAGCGCCAATGCGGGAGCTGAACGAGCTCACCTTCGCGCGTTTTGATGCCAAGCTGGAGCAGCGCATCGCCGAATTGGATGCCAAGATCGAGCGCCGACTGGCCGAGCAGACCCGCTGGCTGTTTGCGGCCTGGGCCTCCCTGATGATTCCAGTCCTCGGCCGGTGGATCCGCGGCTAGGAAAGCAGCGCAGCGAGCCCGGCGTTACACCACCCGCCCAATCGGCAACCGTCTCACCCGCTTCCCCGTCGCCGCAAAGACGGCGTTGCACACCGCCGGCGCAATGGGCGGCAAGCCCGCCTCCCCCACCCCACCCGGCGCCGCCTCGCTCTTCACCAGGTGCACTTCGATCTCCGGACTCTCCGCCAGCCTGAGCATGCGATAGTCGTGGAAGTTGCTCTGCGCCACTCGGCCGCGGTCTATGGTGATATCCCCGTAGAGCGCCGCGGTGAGGCCGTAGATGATGGACCCCTCCATCTGCGACTCCACCCCCACCGGATAGACCGTGATACCACAGTCCGCGGCACACACCACCCGGTGCACCCGCACACTGCCGTCTGACCCCAGCGAGACCTCCGCCACCTGCGCCACAAAGGTCTCCCCAAACTGCCACAAGGCGATCCCACGATGGCGGCCCTGAGGGGCAGGCGACCCCCAGGCCGCGCGCTGCGCCGCCAGGTCCAGCACCCCTACCAGGCGCGGATGCCCGGCCACCAGCTCCCGGCGGAACGCATAGGGATCCTTGCCCGCAGCGTGCGCCAGCTCGTCCACGAAACTCTCCACCACCCAGCCGTTCTGCGACGGCCCTACGCCCCGCCACGGCGCAATGGGAATGCCCGGCTCCTCGGTCACCCGCTCCAACCGGAAGTTGGCCACCGGATAGATCAGCTCATCCGCCCCGCGCGTGATCATGAACGACGCGCCTGACGGACCCACCAGCTTGTGACTCCACGCCACCGGCCGCCCGCGCGCGTCCAGCGCGGCCCGCAACACGTTGTACGTGGCCGGCCGGTAGAGCGCGTTCTGAATGTCATCTTCCCGGGTCCACACGGTTTGCACCGGCGTGCCCAACTCCTTGGCCAGCTCCGCCGCCTCGGTAGCGTAGTCCAACGGACCACCCCGCCGGCCAAACCCACCCCCCAGATAGGTGACGTGCACCGTCACCGCTTCCAGCGGCAACCCGGTGACCCGTGCCGTCTCCCGCTGCACCCCCTGGGGGTTCTGCGTGGGCGCCCACACCTCGGCCTTGCCACCGCTCACTCGTGCGGTGCAGTTCATGGGCTCCATGCAGGCGTGCGCCAAATAGGGCGCCTCATACACCGCTTCCACCGTGCGCGCGGCACCCCGGAAACCGGCCTCCACGTCGCCGGTGGACCGTACCACGTCACCCGGCCGCGCCGCGGCGGCTCGGAACGCCTGCCAGATCCCCTCACCGCTCCACCGCGCCGTGGCGCCCGCATCCCACTCCACCTTTAGCGCCCGTTTCCCCTGGAACGCGGCCCAGGTGTTCTCCGCCACCACCGCCACACCGCTGGAGATCTGCACCACGCGTTGCACTCCCAGCACCCGAAGCGCGGCCGCAGGGTCGAACGTCTTCACCTTGCCGCCGAACACCGGGCTCCGCGCCACGGCCGCGTGCACCAGGCCGGGGACCCGCACGTCCAACCCGTAGATCGCCCTGCCCGTCACCTTGTCCGGCGTGTCCACCCGCGGCACCCGCGTGCCCAACAGCCGGAACTCCGACGGCCGCTTGAGCGGCGGGTTCTCCGGCACGGGGAGCGTGGCGGCGCGTTCGGCCAGCGCGCCAAACTCGAGCTTCTTGCCCGAGGGCCGGTGCTCCACCACGCCGCTGGAAGCGCGGCATTGTTCCCGCGGCACGCTCCAGGTGAGCGCCGCCGCGCCGATCAGCATCTCGCGCGCGGTCGCCCCGGCTTTCCGCAGCGGCTCAAAGCCCGACTGGACGCTCCGGCTCCCCACGGTCATCTGATTCCCGTAGGCGGGGTCCGCGTCCGCCTGCACCACCTCCACCTGCTGCCAATCCGCCTCCAGCTCCTCGGCCACGATCATGGGCATGGACGTGCGCACCCCCTGACCCATCTCCGAGCGGCCGGTCCAGATGCGCACCAGGCCGTCGGGCTGAATCTCTATCCAGGCGTTGGGCTTGAACGGCGCCGCGGGGGATAGTGTCGCCGGCTCGCGGTTCTCGAGCGCCGGCAAATGGAACCCGATGACCAGCGACGCGCCCGCCGCCGCACCGGTCCGTACGAAGTTGCGCCGAGTGAAGGTCTGAGGCGTCGTCATATCAGGCCTCCCGTGCGGCGCGGTGCACCGCCTTGCGGACCCGCTGATAGGTCCCGCAGCGGCAAATGTTGGTCATGGCGCCGTCAATCTGCGCATCGGTGGGATGCGGACTTTTTTCCAGGAGTGCCGTGGCGGCCAGGATCTGCCCCGCCTGGCAGTAGCCGCACTGCGGCACCTCCTCCGCGATCCAGGCGCGCTGCACCGGGTGGTCGCCCCCGGAGGAGAGACCTTCGATAGTGGTGATCTTCCCGCCAACCGCGGACACGGCCACCACACAGCTCCGTATGGCCTGGCCGTCCAAGAGCACAGTGCAGGCGCCGCACTGCGCGATCCCGCAGCCGAACTTGGTGCCGGTGAGACTCAGCGTGTCGCGCAGCACCCAGAGAAGCGGCATCTCCGCGGGCAGGTTGACGCTGCGGGCAGTTCCGTTGACGGTAAGCGTGTAATTCGGCATGGGGAGGGCTCCGGAGACCGGATAGCGCCAAGCTAGGGCGGGCGGGAGGAGGGCGTCAATGCGGGGTGTGAAAGCAAAAGCCGCGGGCGACCTTACCCGCGTTTCGTGGCGTGGCAGAAACGGCCACGCGGCACACCCACAATGTGACCCACACTATTGCCGGGTCGTGACCCGAGGTCAAGTACCAGGGGTACGGGTGGGGAGATTCGAACTCCCACGGGCTTGCGCCCAGCACAGGTGCTGGTGGATGGGAATCCCTGGCGGGACATCCGCAACACCCGGCGCATCGCGGCGGTGCTGGTGCGGGGCAGGCTGTATGACCGGCGGGACCTGGACGCCCTGCTCCAGGCCGTGCGTTCCATGCCGGACCAGCGGGTCAACGACTGGGTGCGCTGACCGGGCTACCTGACCGACTGCACCAGCCGCACGCTTCCCAGGATCGGCAAGCAGGCCCCGTTTCCAAACGGGCCGCGCTCGCCGCGCTCAATACGGCCGGCGACGGCCCATCTGGACGCCAACCGCCCACCACACCACAATCCCCCACTCGCCTCTTCACCGGAGCAGCCCATGCGCAGCACCGCCTTGATCACCACCCTGCTGATAGGGTCCACGCGGCTCGCCGCCCAGACCACGGCTTTGGTCGGCGGGACGCTGATAGACGGCTTCGGTGCGCCTCCGCTCGGGAACTCCGTGGTGTTGATCCAGGGCGAGCGCATTCAGCGCGTGGGCCGGATGGGCGAGCTGACCGTACCCTCCGGCGCCACAGTGATCTCCACCGAGGGCATGACCGTGCTCCCCGGCCTCTGGGACATGCACGTCCACCTGATGATCGTGGGCCACGCGGACTACACCCACTGGGATTCCACCTATGCCGGCCAATTCGAGTCCGTGATCATGCCGGCCGCCGCGCGCCAGCTCCTCTGGGCCGGGGTTACTAGCGCGCGGGACCTGGGCGGTCCGCTGGAAACCTCCATCCGCGTGCGGGACGCGATCAACGCGGGGCGGATCCCCGGTCCCACGGTCTACGCGTCGGGACCGTTCATTCAGCACGCGCCCTATCCCGGCACCGAGTTGTTCCGCTGGGGCGTCACCGGCGAAGCCGACGCCCGGGCCAAGGTCCGCCGGCTGGCGCAGGCGGGCGTCAACGTGATCAAGCTGGTTGACCAGGACCAGATGACCATGGAAGAAGTGCAGGCGGTGGTGGACGAAGCGCACCAGCGCCGGCTCCCGGTCATCGCGCACGCGCACCGGCCGGAGGAGATTCGGCGCGGCATGGCGGCCGGGGTGGATGGCCTGGAGCACACCGGGCTCCAGACCGCCCCCGAGTATCCGGCGGAGCTGATGGCCGCGGTCCGGGATCGCGCCGCCCAGGGGAACCGGGGCGCCTTCTTCTGGACGCCCACGGTGAGCCCGCTCTACAACTACGACTACATCCGGGACAATCCTGAGTGGCTGGACGATCCCTCCTGGCAGGTGGGCCTGCCGGAGACCATCATCGCCGATATCCGCCAGTCGTTGGCCCACTGGGATAGGCTGCCCTACTACCAGATGGTGCCGCAGCGTAAGCCCACCCTGGCCCGGAAATTCCAGCAGCTCAGGGAAAGCGGCGCCATCCTGCTGATCGGCACCGACTCAGGCGTCCCCGGGAACTTTCACAGCCAGTCCACCTGGCAGGAGCTGGACGTGTGGGTGAATGAGTTCGGCTACCCGCCCATGGAGGCGATCCGGGCGGCGACCTACTGGCCCAGCGTGGCCATGGGCGTCTCGGGCGACGTAGGCACGGTGAGCGAAGGGAAGTACGCCGACATCATCGCGGTGCGGGGAGACCCTCTGCGGCACATCAGCGTGCTGCGGGACGTGGATCTGGTGATCAAGCGGGGCCGGCGCGTCCGCTGAGGTGCCGCTGCGGAGAGGGGCGGATTACTGCCGAACGTGAGGGCGCTCTCGACGTTGCTCCACGGTGAAGACCCAGGCCTGCCCCAGCCCACCCCCAACGCGACCGCTACGCGCCCACCGGGAACGCCGCGCCGTCAATCGCCTTGAGGTCTTCCGGTGCCAACGCGACCTCCCCCGCCCCCATGGCGTCCCGCACGTGTTCCGGCGTCCGGCCGCCGGGAATGGGAATGACGGTGCGCCCTTGTGCCAGCACCCACGCCAACGTCACGGCGTGCGCCGAAACGTCGAGCCGGCGCGCGATGCCCGAGACTACCGCGTGGCCCGCCAGCCGCAGGTTGAGCCGGCCGCCACCCACGGGGCTGTAGGCCAGGAACCCAATGCCCTCCGCCGCGCAGTAATCCACCACGCTCACATCGGTACTCCGGTCCGCGTCTCCCTCTCCCGATGTGGCGTGGCGAAACGGATGCGGGCGACCCGGTGCGGACAACCGCGGCTCCGGACGAACCGCCTCCTTGAAGAACGGGCTCAGCCGGTTCTGCACCGTCGTGATCTCCACCACGGCCCGCGCCGCTTGGATCTCCCGCACCGACATATTGGAGAGCCCCACCCAGCGCACCTTGCCGGCGGCCTGGAGCTGTGCCAGCGTACCGACGCTGTCCGCGAGCGGCACCCGCGGGTCCGGCGCGTGGAGCTGGTAGAGATCAATCCGCTCCACGCCCAGCGCGGCGAGCGACCGGTCGCACGCGCGGCGCAGGTGCTCCGGCCGCCCATTCCGCTCCCAGCGCCCCGCGGGACGCATGGACCCTCCCTTGGTCGCCACCATCACCTGGTTGGCTGATCCCGACCATTGCTTCAGCGCCTCCGCGATCAGGCGCTCGTTGTGCCCCAGCTCACCGTCGTCCAGGCAGTACACGTCCGCCGTGTCGATCAGCGTGGCGCCGCAGTCCAACGCCGTATGAATGGCCCGAATGGCCTGCGCTTCTGGCGGCCGGCCGGTGATGGAGAGCGGCATGCCGCCGTACCCCAGGATCGAAACAGCGGGGGCACCGGGTCCAAGCGGGCGGGTACGCACGGCCATCACCCCCGTTTCACTGACTCGACATGACGCCGGAGTCGGTCATCCTCCGACGCGGCCCGCCGGCGCTCGTGCTCGAGCGCACGGGCCAGGTGCCTGAGCGAGGAGAAGAAGACCAGGACGAGTATCGCGGCGACGACGGTCCAGGCCGCCGGCCGCATGCGCCCGAGGCCCAGCCCCGATCCCAGCGCTGCCGCCGCGCCGAGCACCACCTCGGCAGCCGCGAGTGGTGAGGAGCCGAAGCGAGAGCGCGTACGCGCGCGCAGCTTCATGGCGCCCGACCCTGCGGCCAGGACTCCCAGGAGCAGCAAGAGAATGCCCACTCTAGAACCACCACGCCGCTTGGGCCGTGATCGCCAGGTAGCGGTAACCGGCCTCCCCGGTCGCGAAGCTCTGGAGGCCGGCGCGGGAGAAGGCCGCCGAGAGGCCAACCTCGCGACCGGGCGCGGTGGCAAAGGCCACGCCGCCCCGGGTCTGCGCCGTGCCTTGAACGGCGCCATCACTTCCCACGCGCTGGAGCCCCGGGGCGACTTCAGCCTCGAGTACCCACCGGCCCGCTTCCCGCCGCCAGCGGACCACCCCTTCGACCAGGCCGTACAGGTCCGGGTCGAAGTAGCCATCGTTGAGATCCCGGGAAAACCCCAAGGCGCGCACCCGCGCCCCCGCGGTCCACTGGCGCGACAGCCGCCGCGTCGCGGCGGCAAATCCCGCCGTCCGCCCGTTGTCCGCCGTGCCGGCGAAGCTGGCGTGGGACAGGCTCGCCGTGGCCGACCAGCCGGGCGCGGGCTCGGCCCGGAGCGAGAGCGCCAGCTCTCCCATCTCGACGCCGCGCTCCATGAGCAACGCCGTCGCATCCAGCGCCGCGCGACGATAGCTCACCGCGCCCCCCACCCGGTGACGCCCGGGGCTCGCCACCGCGGCGCGCACCTGCGCCCTCTGGTCCGCGCCCAGCACATTGGTCCCTGACAGCCCCACGCCTCCGCCGACCATCCAACCCGGCCCCAGCTCGACGCCGACGCTGGCCAACGCGCCCCGTGCAGCCCGTCCGGCCAGGCCGCCCCGGGTCCAGTCGCTGGTGCGGACGTAGCCCTCGAGGCCAACTTCGACACGCGGCGCGGGCCGCCACGCGCCCCGCGCCGCGAAGGTGGCAATCCGGTTGCCGTCTGAGTCGGTCTCGTAGGCCACGCTGGGCGCCACGCGAGGGGCCACGGCCGCGGCGAGATAGCTCCACTCGCTCGCGACGTCACGGTTGTCCGGAGCCAGCCGGCGCCCGTGCCGCAGGTAGGGCAGCGCGGCCACGGCGCGCCCCTGCCACCGCAGAGTCTGCGCCAGACCCACCAGCGACGGAACGGCGTTGGTATCGGCCGCGAGCGCGCGGCGCCACTCCTGTTCCGCCGCAACCAGATCCCCCGCCCAACTCACCACCCGCGCCAACCCGCGCCGCGCCTCGAGATCGGCCGGGCTGGCCGCGAGCACGTCCTTGAACGCCACGATCGACTCCGGGAACCGGCCCGCCCACGAGAGGACCCGCGCCCGATCCATCGCCGCATCCTGATTCTCCGGCGCGACCCGTTGCAGGTGGTCGAACAGCGCCACGCTCAGGCCGTACCGCTCGCTCCACGCAGCGATCAGCCCAAGGCGATGCAACGCCCGTTGGTTCGACGAGTCGCGCGCCAGGCGCGCCGCATACAGCCGCTCCGCCTGGACCAGGTCACCCGCGTTCCACGCGACCGCCGCGGAGTCCTGGGACCACGCCGAGCCGCTGGCGCCCGCCGCCAGGATCAGCGGCAGGAGGAGCGTCCCGCACCGCGTCCGCCCGGTCATGGGCTCTCCTTGCGCAGGACCACCCCCGGGGACAATCCGCGGAAGGCCTGGGAGAGCGCCGCGAACGCCGGGCGGCGGCGCGCCTGCCAGCGCGGCGTTTCCCACGTCTGCCAGGTCACTCGCGCAACCTCGCCGCGCCGGCCCGACGCGGGCCAGCCGATCCACTCCCCATTGGCCAGCCGCGCCGCCACCACCAACCCAATCCCGTCTACCTGAACGGCCGCAAGATCTCCCACCGAATCACCCGGACTCTGGAGCACGTAGCGGCCGCTGGGATCCGTCACGTTGATCAACAGCCAGGGGATCCGCAGCTCCAGCGCGCCACTCGCCACATCGCGCTCCCACGCGCCATCCGGCGGCGCACCCTGGAGGAGCACGCCACGATCGTAACCCAGCGCGGCGTACTCCGTGCCGTCGCGGCCGAACCGCCGGGGATTGGTCACCACGCGCAGCGAGTCGTACCGGCCTTCCGTGCTCGTCACCGTGCGGTAGGGACCGGCCGGCTCCAGCGCCCAGCGGCCCGCGAAGAAACCGGCCGGCGGTTGGGCAATGCTGGGCGCCACGTAGGCGGAGCGTTTGGGCGAGGCGATGGGCAGGACGCGCCAGGGATTGGATCCGGGCGCGGCGAGCACGTGCACCTGGTCCGGCGTGACCCGGATGATGAACTCGACGCCGATGGGAATCTCCGGGCCCACCCGCCCCGGCCAGCGCAGCGCCCCGGCCTCGGGCCGGAGCAGGTCGAG
Source organism: Gemmatimonadales bacterium (assembly GCA_036393515.1). GTDB lineage: Bacteria > Gemmatimonadota > Gemmatimonadetes > Gemmatimonadales > GWC2-71-9 > JACQHC01. The sequence goes on from DASWGV010000057.1 coordinate 44,902, forward strand.
GCCCAGCATCATCTCCGAGACCTCGGATCCCGCGGGCTGGAACAGGATCCACAGCCCGGCGGCGTCCACCGCCGCGCGGAACGTGCCGTGACCGGACTGGTAGAGCGGCGGCACGCCGCGCCATTCCCGCAACCGGGCCGCCAACGTCGCGCCGGCAACGGCCGGAACCGGTTCCATGGCGATCACCCCATACTGCTGCTCCGGGTCCAGCCGGTTGAGCCACTGCGCGTTGCGGTCCACGGGAATCTCGAAGTCGGCCACCAGCCAGTTGCGCTTGAACCACTCGTCAATCCAGGCGAATACCATCCCGCCCGCCATCCCCGCTTGAGCAATCTCGCGCGTGAGCCGCGCGTTGATCCGCGCCATGGCCGCTTCGTCGTGGCCCCCGTGGTGCCACCCCTGGGGCTGGAGGTGCGCAATCCCCAACCCCGCTGGAACGCCGTACTCGGCGATGACGACCGGCATCGCGCGGTGGCGCGCCTTCAGCTGGCGCAAGTATCCAAAATACGTCGATCGCCCGAGGGACGACTGGGCCGTGTCGTAGGTCGGGTCCAGGATGATGAAGTCCGGGTAGTAGGGATAGGCGTGATACGCGGCAAAGATGCCGGCCGGGAAATCGCCGGTGGCGGTCATGACCGTGGGGTCCAGCGACACCGCGTCGTTGTCGAACTCCCTGGGGTCGGCCCGCGCCACCTCTCCATAACGCCGCCGTATCGCCACCTCCTCGCCGTCGGACGCCTCCGTCGGATGCGTCAGGGGATCGAGCGTGGGCCAGCTGGTGTAGGCGACCGGGTGCTGGGTGCGATAGGTCCTGGTCTGGTAGGCCACCAGATGCTCGAGGGCCCGCGCCAGCCATGCGTCCATGGGCGTCGCGCCGTGGACGGTGAGAAAGGCGCCCTGAAAGGATGTGTCGGCCGGCCGGTGGCGATTGTACCCCTTCACGGCGTAGGGCTCCCACTCGCGACCCACAATGAACCCCGCCGTCCAGCGCGCCACGTTGGTCGTGTAATGCCCCGCGGCGTGCCCCGCCCTGGGCGGGAGGTCCGCGCGGCCGTGCACCGCATCCACCGCGCGCGTCATCTCGTCGAAGAACGCACGCTCCCACGCAGGGTCGTCGAACCGGTTGTTGGGCGGCAGCTCGGCCCACACGCCCTGGAACAACCGCAGCGGCTCGCCGCCCCGTGCGTTGTGCTGCTCCAGCGCGTGGTAGAACGCGGGCGGGTGAATGGTGTAGACCCTGACGGTATTGGCCCCCATCTCCGCCATGTCCGCCAGCCATCCGGCGTAGGTGGAGCCCGGGGGGAACTCCGCGGGATACTTGCCCGGGAGCGCCGCGCCCAGGTTCACGCCTTTGACGTAGAACGGCTCCCAACGGTCGCGGACCAACGCTTCCAAACGATCGCCGTTGGCGCGGACCACGTACTGCGTGCTGTCCGGCAGGCGGAGCGGCGGCCGGCCGGGTGGTGGGCCCGCCCCCGCCGGCAGCTTCGCCAGGTACTCGGCCGCCTCGCGGTTGTCCGGATCCAGCCGCCGCACCGCCAGGAATCGATCGCGCACCTGTGCCAGGTCGCCCTGGCGCCACGCCAGTATGCCCAGCCCCACCAGCGCATCCACGGTGCGCGGCGCCTCCCGGGCCACCGCTTCCAGCCAGCGCCCGGCTTCCGCGTTGTCGCCGCCGCGCAGGGCGGCGAAGCCCCGCCCCACCCGTGCACCGATGTGCTCCGGACAACGACGGACCGCGAGGGTGAACAGGGAGTCCGCCGCCGCTATGGCGCCGGCGCGGTAGCGCGCCCAGCCACGGGTCACCGGCCCGTCCGCGACCCCGGGGCACCCGGCCTGCCCCTGACCCCAGCCCGGCACAGCCAGGGACAGCGCCGCGACGATGGTGAGGCGCCAGCCTACGCCGGACGTGACTGGAAGCCTTGGCGTTGCATTTCGCCCCAATGGGTGAAACCGCGCAGCGCGTTCCAAAAGGCCTTGAGTCTCCAGAAGACGGTGAGTTGCCGGTACCCGAAGGGTTCCGCCACCGCGTACCCCAGGATGCGAAGGAAATCCCCGAACCGGCGATACACCCGAAACGTGGCCTCCTCCAGCACCACGGCCCAGATGGTCAGCAGCAGCTGGTAGCCCAGCGCGGCGGCCAGGAACAGCAGGGCAAACTCGACGCTCAGGATCCCGAGGCCGAGGCCAAGGGCGGTCAGCACGTAGCCCACGATCTCGACCAACGGCGCCAGCATCTCCCCAAAGAAGAAGAACGGCATGGTCACCATGCCGATCACGCCGTAGCGCGGGTTGAACAGCAACCGCGCGTGCCGCGCCATGGTCACCACCAACCCCCGGTGCCAGCGCTCCCGCTGCCGTCCGTGGGTCCACACGTCGGACGGCACTTCGGTCCAGGCAACGGGATCCGGAATGAACGGGATGTCGTACGGCTCGCCCTTGGCCCGGAGGTGCTGGTGCAGGCGCACGATCAGGTCGAGGTCTTCCACCACGTTGCCACTGGTGTACCCGCCGATCTCGAGCAGATGGCGGCGCTGGAACAGTCCGAACGCCCCGGAGACGATGAGGTTGCCGCCCAGGCGGTTCCAGCCCAACCGCCCGAACAGGAAGGCGCGCAAGTATTCCGGCACCTGAATGCCGGGAAGGAACCGATGCGGGATCCGGGCCTCCACCAGCTGGGCCCGCTCGATCCGGCAGCCATTGGCCACCCGCACCGTGCCCCCCGCCGCCGCCACCCGTTCGCCCAGGAGAAACGGCCGCGCCAGGCGGAGCAAGGCGTCGCGAGCGACGATGGTATCCGCGTCGACCGCCACGACGATGGGATAGCGCGCGGCCGAGATCCCGAGGTTGAGCGCGTCCGCCTTGCCGCCGTTCTGCTTGTCCACCACCAGCAGGTGCGGTTGGGTACGCGAGCGATAGAACGCGCGTACCGGCTGGGTGACGATCCGGCTGGGGAAGGCCGGCGGCACCTCGTAGAGCTCGAACGCCCGCCGGAGCTGCTCCATGGTCCCGTCGGTCGAGCCGTCGTTGACGACGATGACCTCGTGCTGCGGATAGTCGAGCGCCAACTGAGCCTCCACGCTGTCCGTGATGCTGGCCTGCATGTTGTAGGCGGGGATCAGGATGGAGATCGGCGGCAGCGCCTCCGAGCCCAGGTAGAGGCTCAGGTCCTCGTCGCGCGTGATCTTCCAGTGCTTCCAGATCTCCGGCACAGCGAGCAAGAGCAGCAGCGCGTAGAACGAGTTCACGATCAGGAAATACCAGATGATGGTCAAGTCGGCGGTGGTGACGACCGCGGTGAGCCACTGGAGCAGGGCGCTCATGCGACGTAGTCCGCCACGGCGGCGTCGGTCAGCCCCAGGGTATAGCGCGCCATCTCGGCGGCAAAGCGATCGCCGCTCCGCTCGGCGGTCTTGAGCAGGCTCACGCCGGCGGGTCCCAGCTGGCGCAACGCCACGGCGGCGCGCAGCCGGACCCACCAGTTCGCGTCGCGTAAGGCGGCCGTGAGGACGTCGCGCGCGTCAAGCGCGCGGATGGATCCCAGCGCCGACGCGGCGCGGGCGCGCACCTGCCAGTGGTGGTCGGACAGCAGCCCCACCAGCGCGTCGCACGCCTGGGCATGGGGGTACGCCCCCAGGGCCCGCGCCGCCGCCGCGCGCGTCTCCATGTCCGGGTGACGGGCGTGCGGCAGGATCGCCACCAGGAGCTCCGGGGCGCCCACCTCCCCCGCCAACCGCAACAGCGCGGGAATCTCGTGATCGTCGCGAGGCATGCCCAGCCGCTGGCGCAACGTCGGGACCAGCGCCGGCCCCACGGTGAGCAGCGTGTCGAAGAAATAGTGCCGGACCACCGACGGGGCGGCGATCGCCTCATCCAGCACGGACGCCAGCAGCTCCGGGGTACACACTCGCCGCAGCACGGCAATCGCCGCCACCTTCACCGCGGGGTGCTTGTCGCTCACCAGCCGCCGCACCACGCTCAGGTCCTTCTCGCCACCCAGCACGGCGAGCATCCGCGCTCCCACCAGCCGGCGCCACCAGAAGCGGGAGCGCAGGCGCCGCCCCAGCTCGGTCCCGAACCACCGGGAGCGGCGCACCTGCTCCACCACCGACTCCCAGGCCTCGCCGTTGATCTGCGCGCCGTGTCGCTGAATCACGGCCGCCACGGAGTCGGGCCGTACGCCGTCCAGGACCCGCAGGAACTCCGCCGCCGTGAGGCGTGCCGTCAGGAAGCCGCGCAGGGCCTCGCCCAGGCGGGCGCGCTCGCGTTCCTTGCCCTCCTGCCCGGCGGCGGCCACCCACCGGTGCGCGATGAGGGCCAGCGACAACCCGAGCAGCAGCGCGACTTGGGCACCGACGACGGCCGCGAGAAAGCCGCTCACCGGCGGTCGTGATCCCAGAGCAAGCGGATGATCTTGGCCGCGAGCACCATCAAGCTGATGGGCTTCACCACGTAGTCCACGGCGCCGGCGCTCAGCGCTCGCACGTGCTCGCGTTCGCTCCCCGTGCGCGTCAGCGCGATCATGCGAAAGCCCTCCGGACGCGCCCGCTCCAGCTGCTCGATGGCGCCGACCCGCGACAGGCCGGGCAGATCGAGGTTGAGCAGGACCACGGGCGCCTGGCGCCCCGGCGCCAACTGCTTCACCCGCTCCAGGGCGTCCGGCCCCACGGCGACGGCCGTGCAGGCATAGCCGCGGTTGGTCAGGGTGTAGGTGAGCATCTCCACCAGCGTGGCGTCATCCTCTACCAGGACGACGTCAGCGCGGGTGATCCCGTCCCCATCACGCTCAACCGCGGGAGCGAGCAGGTCGGCGACCGCGGACCGGTCGGCCGACCCCGGGTCGAATGGTGCGGGCATATGCGTGCTTCCTTCCCGTTGGCGTTTCCCAAGGGATGCGGCGGGTGCTGGACCAACCGTCGTGTGTGCGAGGGGACCGATGCTCTGGTGAACGCGGAGCGAGGCACCCAGTCAAGGGCGAGCTGGTACCCGCTTGGCGCCCCCCTGCACGCCAGGCGCTTCAAGGTCGCGCCCGCGCGGCGGTCAGGCCGCTAGATGATAGGCGCGGGGGGGCGGAGCGGCAATCCTCACGGTCCTGCCTGGCCAGCATGGGGATGGCGGCTAGTACGCCCTCCGCGCGGGCCTGCACGACAACCACTCCCTGGGCTGCCCCTGCGGCGTCGGCGGCAGCACCGACCGCTCGCGCGACACCCGCTCGGGATCCTCTGACGCCAGGTAGATCAGCATCGCCGCCAGCGTGGCGTTGTTCTTGAGATCGTCGAACACCACCTTGTCGTAGGTATCGCGGTTGGTGTGCCAGGTGTACTGCCGGTAGTCCGGGTAGTTGGACTGCAGCCGGAACCCCGGGGCGCCATTGCACAAGAACGAGACGTGGTCGCTCCCCCCCACCTCCTGCGGACCGGGGAAATCGAGCTTGATGTGTTGACTGATCTCCGTGGGGAGGTGCGCCACCCAGCGCGCCACATTGCCGGCTGCCCGGGTGAACCCCTGCGTCTGGATGTACTCCGCCCGCCAGGTGCCGTTGTCCTGGTTGAACAGCACCTGGAGATTCTCGACCACGTCCTTGTGATCCTCGGAAAACGCGCGGGACCCGATCAAGCCTTGCTCCTCGCCACCCCAGTGGCCCACCAGGATGGTGCGCCGGGGCCGGGGATACGCCGCCCGGATGATCCGCATGGCCTCGAGCATGGTGAGCGTGCCGGTGCCGTTGTCGGTGGCTCCCTGGGCGGAATGCTCGGAGTCGAGATGGGCGGAGAGCATCACGTATTCGTTGGGCAGCGCGCTCCCCCGGATCTCCCCGATCACGTTGTACATGGGCACGGCACCCGGCAGATCGGCGTCCGCCGTGAGCCGCACCCGCGGCCCCATCCGGTTGGTGGCGAGGCGATGGAGCAGACCGTAGTCCTCGCACGAGAGGTCGAGCGAGGGCACGCGCGACGTCTCGGTATCGAACACCTTGTTCACGCCCCAGCCCCGAGACCAGGTCAGGGTGAACACGGCGACGGCCCCGGCCGCCTCTATCCGCGCCATGCCGCTGTCACCCAGCGCCGCCATGCGCCGGCGCCAGGATCGCGACAGGGCGATCGTGTCTGCTACCCAGCGCACATACGTCGCCGGCTGCGCCAGCCGCTCAAAGGCTTGCGGTTCTCGGCATGTCGGCTCGGGAGCGGAGATCAGCACGATCTTGCCGCGCACGCTCGGTAACCAGACCGTGGCCTCCTGGGACGTGGCGAATTCGGGGATCACCACCACGTCGCCTTCCACCGGCCTTCCGCCGGTGCCCGGGCTCCAAGCCAGAAACCGCGCTTCCAGCGTGTGCGCCCGCGGCGCGATCAGGTCGGCATGCACCGGTCCGCGCCGCCACGCGCGCCAGGTTCCGTATTGTTCCTTGCGCGCCTGGATCCCCCAGCCCCCGTACGTCGCCAGGAGCCAGTCCACCGCCGCCTGATAGTTGGACGTTCCCGAGAGCCTGGGGCCAATGGAATCCAGGAGCACCTGGGCCAGTCGCTCGGTCTGCGATCGCTCCATCCCCTCGGTCCACATCTGCTTGATCACGGGGTCGTCGGAACGGAAGGTCTGCGCGGGGGCCGCCGGAGCGCCGAGGGCCAGCGCGGAGAGGATGACGGCAAGACGTGGAGCAAGCGACATGGTGACTCCTGATCGAGACCAGCGTGGACGATAGCCCCGAACCTGCCCGGCCGAAACCCGGCCGCGGGCCCACTCTGGCGGCCCATCGAGGGGGGGCGAATATTGGCTGGGTGGACACCGAGGAACGGCTCGAACGGCTGGAACGGCGCCTGCACGATCTGGAGGAGCTGGTGCTGGACGTGCGGGCCGCCCTTCCAGCGACCCCGCAGCCCGAGAGGCCGCCGGTGAGCCAGCGTGCGGTCGCGCGGCCGGCCTCCGCCACTCCCGCCGGGCATACCCGGTCTGCCTCCTCTGCGCCCTCCACGTCCTCTGCGGTTACGCCGTCTCTCGTTTCCGGCCGGCCTCCGTCATTTGCGGCATCCGCTCCAATTGCGAAATCGGCGGCCGCGACATCAGTGGCCACCGCCGAGGAGTGGATCGGCCAACGGGGCCTCCTCGCGGCCGGCGTATTCCTGCTCATTCTGGCCGCCGGTTATTTCCTGAAGCTCGCGTTTGACCGCGGGTGGATCTCCCCGCTGGTGCGCTGCGCGGGCGGGGCTCTGTTCGGCGCCGGCGTGGTGGTGACAGGATGGCGACTGCACCAGCGCGGCCTGCGGACCTACGGCGCGGCGGTCATGGGTGCCGGGGCGGCCATCGTCTACCTGGCCGCCTGGGCGGCCGCCCGGCTGTACCAACTGGTGCCGGTCACCGTTGGCCTCGGCAGCCTCGCGCTGGTCTCGGTGGGCGTTTTTGCGCTGGCCACCTGGATCGCGGTCGAGGAACTGGCGCTGGTCGCCACCCTTGGGGCATTCATGGCCCCGCTGCTCCTGGGCTGGGAAGGCAACCCGGACGCGCTGCTGGTGTACTCCGCGTTTCTCGCGGCCGGCCTGGGCTGGTTCTCCAACCGGAGATGGCGCCGCACCACCTTCGTCATCGCGGCCAGCTTTTTCACGCTGGGTGCGTCGGTGCAGGGCGGCGGGACGCCGCTCCTGATGTACGCGGTGGCCGGATCCGCGGCCGGGCTCCACATCGGCCTGCAACGCGGCTGGAGCGAGACCCGCATGGTGGCGTACTGGGCCGGGTGGATCCTGCTCTCGTGGAAGGGCGCCTCATCCGTCCTGGGGCCGGCGGTCACGGTCGGCGGCGTGCTGCTCGCCGCGCCCATTTTCTGGCACGCGTGGAAGCACTGGTGCGTGGCCCCGGAAAGCGGCGACACGAATGTGTCGGCCGAGACCGTGCAGTTTTATCTCACCCCGCTCTGGTTGGCCTGGGCGGTCTCCCGGATGGCTCCGCAGTGGTTCGACCTGCATGGCGGCGCCCTGGCGCTGCTGGTGGCGCTGCCGTACTTGATCGTGGGCTACGCCACTCCTCGCGTTCCGTTCGCCATGGTGGGCACGACGGCGCTGGGCATCGCGGTGATGGGCCGCTGGACGGGCGTGGGAGCGGTCTGGGGACTTCTGGTTCTCGCCCTGCTGCTGGCCGCCCTCGACCACCGGCTCAACCGGCGCGATGGGCGGTGGTACGGGCTGGTGTGGGTGGGTGCAGCGATCCTGCACCTGCTGACTTCGGACCTGGATTCCCGCGCCGTCCGCACACCGGCGTTCACCGATACGTGGGCCCTGACCTTATGGGCGGCGATCGGCGTGGTGGCGTTGCTGGCCGCCGGTCTCTGGCGGCGGGAGGAGACCGCACCGCCGCCGGAGGAGAGCGGGGCCGGATACCGGCCCTTCGTATGGCGCGATATCGGCGTGAGCCCGGCGAGCATGCCCGCCACCCTCTGGGCGGTGGCCGGCACCATGCTCTTTCTGGGCGTGACCGGCGAGATCCCGCGCGCCGTCGGCCAGGCGGGGCTTCGGGTCGCCACCGCGCGCCTGACCGGTGGACTCGCCGTCAGTGGGTGGTGGGCCATCTTCGCCACGGCCTTGGTGGTGCTCGGCTTCCGGTTGGGCTTGCGCTCCGTCCGGCTGGCGGGGTTGGGCGTCGCCGGACTGGCGGTCATCAAGGTGCTCGTGGTGGACCTGGCCGAGCTCGACGCGTTTTACCGGATCGGGTCCGTGTTCACGCTGGCGCTGGCCTCGCTGGGCGTGGCCTACCTGTATCACCGGCAGGCCAGGCGGCGTCGCGATGCATCCCGTGAGGAGCCCGTCCCGGCAGTCGGAGCGGGGGGCGCCTCCGTTCCCCTTTCCGGCCCCAGGGGCTCCGGCTAATTTCGACGGCAGCGATGGGCGTTCGGTTCAGTACGGCGCTGCCGCACTCCGACGAACATCAACAACAATCATGTGAAGGGGTATGGCAACATGCGCACCACCGGCAAGGTGAAGTGGTTCAACGACGCGAAGGGTTTTGGTTTCCTCACCCGGGATGACGGCGAGAAAGACTGCTTCGTTCACCATTCGGCGATTCTGGGGCACGGCTTCAAGTCGCTGCGTGAGGGCGACAAGGTCGAGTTCGACGTCGTCGAGGGCCAGAAGGGCCCGGCGGCCCAGAACGTCTCGGTCATCAAATAGCCGGCACTTCACCGCCGAACACCTGCGGGGTCGCACCGGAGCCGGGGCGGCCCCGCAGTCGTTAGGGCGGGACGCGAAGAGGGGAAGGGGTCCCCCTCACCCCTCACGTCTTGCTTCCGACCGCCGTTCCAACACCACCACCCCCGACATCCGCCTGAACTTTTCCTGCATCCTTTTGGGATAGAACCGCCCCAGCCATCGCCAGAACCGCGCGAACTTCATGCTGCGTTTCAGGCGGATGGACTCCTCGAAAATGGGCCGGAACTCGATCTCCTTCCAGCCATGGGGCTCGAAGAACCTGGTCCCTTCCGCCGGCGCGAAGAGGAACGGCGCGTTCTGGAGCGACCTGCCCCACGTCCGCTCCAGCATCTTGATGAGCCGAGGAGACGCGATGTCAATGAGCCACCAGCGGAATGGCGCCTGCGCGTGAAGGTCCGTCGCCAGATCGCCCACCTGTTCCGGCCGGAGATAGACCAGGAGGCCCTCGGCGATCACCAGCGCGCACTTGGTCGACGCGCCGATCCGGCCGAACAGCGCCCGCCGGGCCGCCGTATCGGTGAGATCCGCCGAGGCGTACTCCAGGGCGCACACCGGCCGCTCGCCACTCAGCGCGTTCTTCTTGTACGCCTGGATATCCGGCAGGTCCACGTCTATCCATCGAATCGAGGGCGGCACCGGCAGCCGGTACGCCCGCGCGTCGAGCCCTGCCGCCAGGTTCACCACGGTATCCGCACCCTGGCGATGCACCGCGCGCAGGATGATCTCGTCCATCACCGCCGTGCGGACGATCATGGGCCAGGCCATCTGCCGGGCCTTGGGCAAGCGCCGGAGGATGTCCTCGCCCCGCTCCGCCGCGAGCTTCCGCGCTAACGGGTCACGGAACAGCGCGTCGGGCCGGTCGGTCTCCATGGCGCGGTACATGGCGACCCAACGAGCCGTATCGGAGACGTGGGAGATGGGAGAGGAGGCGGTCATCGCGAGCGAACGTCCGGGCAGGAGGGCGTGAGGGGTAACTTACCGCCTTCCCCCGCCGCAGCGTACCTTCCTCGCCCTACCCTCCGGACGGTTAGCATGCGCGCCAGTTCGATGTCGTCGTCGGTCGGCCTGACGTGGGTTTGGACCGCGGTCCTCATGCTGTCCGCTCAGGGTCTCGCGGCCCAGTCCCGCCCCGCCGCCCCCGCCTTCACCTTGGATGATGTCATGACGGTGAACGCGGTGAGCGTCGCGGCCATGAGCCCCGACGGCCACTGGGCCGTGGTGACCACCGCCCAGCTCCGGGATCGGCTCGGCGCCGATCAGAGCCGCTTCGGTGATCCCACGTACGTGGCGCCGTCGGTGGCCGCGGTCACCGTGATAGACACGCGCACGGGCGAGGGCCGCGCGTTGTTCCCCGACAAGCGACAGGCCCGTGGGTTCACCTGGGCGCCGGACGCCACGCGTCTGGCGTTTCAGCTTTGGGAGGGAGACGCTTTTCGCCTGATGATCTGGGAGCGTGAGCGCCAGCGGCTCCGCACCGTGACGCTCCCCGCCGGCCGCATCCTGGCGGACAACGGAACGCTGCAATGGTCCGAGGACGGCACCAAGCTCCTCTTCGGTCTGCGCACCGCGGACTGGCAGCGTGAGGCCCGGGAGCGTTTCCTGCGGGAGCTCGACGGTCCCATCGTGGTCCAGTCGAGCGAGGACCCGTTCTTGTCCTGGGAAGACATTCGCCGGCGGTCGGCGCGGGCCATCCCGGCCGTCTACCATGTTGCCACCGGCCGCATCGAGGAGGTGCTCCCCGAAACCACCCTCGGTACCGTGGCGCTCACCGCGGACGGGGCGGTGGTACGGTACGAGGAAGACATCACCGCTAAGACGGACTACGACCTGATCTTTGGCCGGGAGCACAAGCTGATGGCCCGCCCCGCGGCCGGTGGGGAACCCCGGACGCTGGTGGCGAACACCAAGGGCATGACATTCCGCTGGTCGGGTGACGGGCGCTCTTACGTGTACGCCAAGGACGGCAGGGTCTATTTCGGCTCGGTGGACGGTGGCGAGCCGCGGAAGCTCACCGGCGAGGACGCGCCCGCATCCGGCGACCAACCCGCCGACAGCGCGGCGCGCGCGGCCGCGCGCGCGCGGCGCGAGAAGGAGCGCTTCACGCCGGTCCGGGTTGACGAAACGGGCCAGTGGCTCATCGCGACCAACTCGGAAGGATTCTGGCTCCTCCCCACGGGCGCTGGTGAACGGCGGCTGCTGCTCGCGGCCCCGCGGAACGACAGCGACCGCACGCTGCCGCGTTACGACGTCGTGGCATGGAGCAAGGACGGCGAGCGCATCTACCTGAGCTATGCCTCTCGCACGCAATGGGAACGGGGATTGGTGCGCTACGACCGCAGCACCGTACGCGTACGGGAATTGATCAAGGACGGTCGGCTGTACTCCGGCTTCTCGCTGTCGGACGACGGCGGCACCGCCGTGCTCGCCATCGCCGAAGGCAACCGGCCGGCCGACGTCTACGTCGCGGACGGCGACCTGACGGGCCTGCGGCGCCTCACGGACGCCAATCCCGGTCTGGCGTCGCGCCTCAGCCGGACCGAGTTGCTCCAGTACCTGGACGTAGACGGCGACGAGCTCTACGGCGTGCTGTACTACCCGCTGGGCTATCAGGCCGGCACCAGGGTCCCCACCATCTTCATCGTCTACGAGGACTTCTTCGACGACCGCTACAACGCCACCATCAACGTGCTCACGTCGAGCGGCTACGCCGTGGTGCAGCCATCGGTGGACCTGGAGCGCGGCTTTCCGGGCGAGGCCTGGCTCAAGGGAGTGACGGCGGCGGCGAACAGGCTGATCGAGATAGGGGTCGCGGACCCCAAGCGGCTGGGCGTCCACGGCACCAGCTACGGCGGCTACGCCACCAACCTGCTGATCACCCAGACCGGCCGCTTCGCCGCGGCGATCAACATTTCGGGCAAGACCGACATGATCAGCTTCTACACCGACTCACCGCGGCTCGGCACCCGGAACACCCACGCGCCGGAGAAGAGCCAGGACCGGATCGGCGCCACGCTCTGGGAGCAACCGCAGAAGTACATCGCCCATTCGGCGGTGCTGTTCGCGGACCGCATCAAGACGCCGCTCCTCCTGCTCACCGGACGGCAGGATCACAACGTTCCTGAGCGCACCACCAGCGAGATGTTCTACGCGCTCCGCCGCCTGGGGAAACGGGTGGAATGGGTGAGCTACGTCAACGGCGGGCACGGCATGCCCACCACCAACGAGGCCGAGGTCCGCGACTTTCACCGGCGGATGCTGGCGTGGTACGACCGGTACTTGAAAGCGGGGCCGGAAGCGGTGAGCGAGAACGGAAAGTAGGCGGTAGCAGACGTACAGGGACGTACGGGACGTACGGGGGGACGGACGTGGCCGGTCCGTCCGCAGGCGCGATTTCGGTGGTGGTGAAAGGACTTCCCCGTCCGTCCCCCGGTGCGTCTTGTACGCCTCTGTACGTCACTCAGGGCACCCCTGGCTCCCGTGTCGCCGCAATCACCCCCGCGATATTCCGTTGCCGCAGGAGCTGGTTGAAGGCCGCGATGTCGCCCTCCACCAACCGATTCATCTGGGCCTGCAAGGTCCGTATCTGCGCCTTGAAGAGGTCGTGCACCTGGACCTGCTGGGTGGTGGGAGCGAAATCCGACGACGCCATGCCCCCCGCCAGGTAATTGATCTGCCCCATGAGCTTGATGGGCCAGCGGACTCCGTCCTGCCCTCGATTGGTCCCACGCAGCTGGTTCAGGTTGTCCTCCAGGGCGATCACCTTCTGCTCCACTGAATCGCCTGCCGTCCGCACGGCTTGCGCGCCGCCGTCCGCGGCCAGGGTGCGGTTCAGATTCTGGAGCTGGGCTCGAATCAGCTCCGACTGGTTGTACAGGTCCACCGCCGCGTTCATATCGGCCTGAAGGTCGTGGAGCCGGGCCACCTGGGTCCGGATCTCTTCCACGCTGCTTCCCGAGTTGGGGTCCTTGCGGACCTCCAACGGCTGGGTGAACTCCTGGCCACCGACCGACAACTTCACGGTGTACGTCCCCGGCGGCATCAGCACGGAAAACCGGCCCACATTGGGCGCGGGGCGACCCTCAGGACCCACCTCGAACCAGTCGGCGTGCAGCGGCTGCACCCGCAACCGGGCTTCCCGCGACGGCTCGTTCCGCAGGTCCCAGTAGATGCGGTTCACCCCGGCATGCTTCGGCCCGCGCAGGGTTCGGATGGTCTGACCGTCCGACTGCTGAATGCTGACGGTGACGTCACCCTGGGGCACGCTCTTCAGCCAGTAGTTGAGCGACGCGCCGTACTCCGGGTTCTCCCCCACCGTGGGATCGTTGGCCGTGGAGGCCTGGCCGGGAATGTTCCGGTAGCGGTACGCCGCGCGCGGACGAAACAGATGCGCGTTCGCCACCGTCACCTCCGGCGTCAGCTGCTGGAGGCCCGAGAGGTCGTCCAGAATCCAGAACCCCCGGCCGTAGGTGGACACCACCAGATCGTTGAAGTGCTCCTGGACGGTGAGCCAGTACATCGGCGCGTGAGGCAGATTCAGCTGGAGGGGCTGCCACAGCTCACCGTCGTTGAAGGAGACGTACAGGGCGTTCTCCGTTCCGGCGTACAGCAGCCCGCGGCGCACGGGATCCTCGCGGATGATGTGGGTGTAGCTCAACGGGCTCCGGGGGATCCCGGCGGTGATCATCCGCCAGGTGCGCCCGAAGTCCGTGGTCCGGTACAGGTGGGGATCCCGACCGTTCACCTGGTGGAAGTCCACCGCGACGTACGCCGTGCCGGTGTCGTACCGGGAGGGCTCGATGTTGCTGATGGTGCCGAACGGCGGCAGGTTGGCAATGTTGGCCGTGACGTTGCTCCAGGTCTGCCCGCCGTTCTGGGTCACCTGCACCAAACCGTCATTGGTCCCCGCCCAGATCAGGCCGGGCTTGAGCCGCGACTCCGCGATGGCGAATACCACACTGAAGTATTCGACCCCGATGTTGTCCGGCGTGAGGCCGCCCGACATCTGCTGCCGGCCCTTGTCGTTGAGCGTGAGGTCGGGGCTCATCTCGCGCCAGCTCTTCCCGCCGTCGGCGGTGACGTGGACGTGCTGGCTCCCGACGTAGAGCTTGTTGCGGTCGTGCGGCGAGATGGTGAGCGGGAAGGTCCACACGAACCGGTATTTCAGATCGGCCGCGGGCCACCCCACCGTGCTCACCGGCCAGACCTCGACATTGTGGGCCTGACGGGTCTTCAGGTCCATGCGCGTGACGATGCCGCCCTGGGATCCCGAACCCGACGCACTGGACCACACGATGTCGGGGTCCTCGGGGTCAGGCGTGGCCCAGCCGCTCTCGCCACCGGCCACCGAGAACCATTCCGACCGCTGGATGGCGCCGCCCCCCCCACCGAACCCACCGGTGCGGCTGTTGCTCGGCACGCGGAACGACGGGCCGTCTTGACGATTGCCGTAGAGATAGTACGGCACCCGCGTGTCGGTGGTGACGTGGTACATCTGCGCGATGGGGAGCTGCACCCGGAACCAGCTGCGCCCCCGCGTGGTGGTAATGCCCAGTCCCTGGTCGTTCACGCCGATCATGCGGTCGCCGTTGGCGGGGTCAATCCAGAGATCGTGGTGGTCACCGCCCGGCGCCTGGCCGCCGCCAAAGCTCTGGTTGGTCCGGCCCCCATCCAGGCTGCGGGTGAAGGCCGCCGAAAGGAAGTACGCTTCATTCTCATTGTCCGGGCTCACCACCACGCGGCTGTAGTAGTGCGTGCGCCCCGCGAGCTGACGGTCGTAGCTGGTGAGGGTCCACGTGTCGCCGCCGTTGAGCGAGGTCCACAGCTCCCCGCTCTCCTGGGGCTCGCCGCGCAGGGGAACCCCGTCACCCGTCTCAATCAGGGCGTACACGTGGTCCGGGTTGGACGGGGCGATCCCCAGGGCGACCTTCCCGAACGGCTTGGTGGGGAGTCCATTCCCCTGGAGCCGGCGCCAGGTCAGGCCGCCGTCGCTCGACTTGAAGATGCCCGACCCGGGCCCGCCTGATTCCCGACCCCAGCTGCGAATCTCGATCTGCCAGAACCCCGCAAAGAGGATGTTCGGGTTTTGGGGGTCCATGGCCAGGTCCGAGCAGCCGGTGTTCGGGTCCACGTGCAACACCAGGGTCCAGGTGCGGCCGCCGTCGGCGGTGCGGTACACGCCGCGCTCCGGTTGGGGTCCGTAGCTGTGCCCCTGCGAGCAGGCCAGCACGATGTCGGGATTCCGCGGGTCAATCACCACACGTGCGATGCGCCCGGTATGGTCGAGGCCCATGTGCGCCCAAGTTTTTCCGCCGTCCAATGACTTGTATATCCCGTTGCCCAGCGAGATGTGGCTGCGCACGTGCGCCTCGCCGGTTCCCACCCAGACGATCCCCGGATTGGACGGCGCCAGAGCCAGGTGGCCCACCGACTGCGCGGTCTGGCCGTCGAAGAGCGGGTCCCAATTCAGCCCGCCGTCGGTGGTCTTCCACACGCCGCCCGACGCCGCGCCGACGTAGTACGTGTTCGGATCGGCCGGGACCCCCTGAGCCGCGGTAATGCGGTTCCCCACCGGGCCGACGTGACGATACCGCAACTGGCCGTACAGGTCCGGGCTGATCTGGGGTTGGGTCGGGGCGGGGGTGGGCTGCGCCCGCCCGCGTTGCGCCGCGGCGGGAGATATCACCAGACAGACGGCGAAGAGCGCCAGGCGAATCACGCGGGACATGAAAAACCTCCGAAAGGTTGCCCTGTTCGGAGGAAAAGGTGTGGCGAGGATCGAGGGGACGCTAGAACCGGGCAAACCCCTCCGGGAATTACTGATCCGTATTGAGTACCACCACCGGATCGACGCCCGCCGCTCGCCGGGCCGGCCAATACACCGCCAATCCGGCCACCGTAAGCAAGAGGAGCGAGAGGACGGCGTACAACACGGGGTCCAGCGGGCTCACGTCGTACAGCAGCCCGCGAAGCACTCGGCTGAGTCCCGCCGCGCCCAGGAGTCCGGCAGCCACTCCCGCCGCGGCGAGAGAGAAGCCGGACCTCGCCATCAGCACGGCCACCTGTTTCGGCGCCGCGCCCAGTGCCACACGAATCCCGATCTCGCGGGTGCGTTGCAGCACTACATACGACATCACCCCGAAGATCCCGACGGCGGCGAGCGCCAGCGCTAAGGCGCCAAAGACGGTGAGCACCGACCCCATCGCGCGGTTCCCGGACAAATCGCGCGCCACGTAGTCCTCCAGCGCCCGCACCCGCGTGAGCGGCACCTCGGGGTCCATGCGCTCGATCTCGCGCGCCAGCAGCGGGACCAGGGAGGCCGGCGGCACCTCGGCCTTGAGGATCACGCTCAACGTCATGCCCCAGCGCCGCAGCGTCTGGCCCAGCGGCACGTACACCTGTATGCGCGACGGGCTTCGCAGCTCGTAGTGCCGAACGTTCCGCACCACGCCGATGACCGTGCGGTACACCGGACGGGGCTGCTCCGGCGTGGATCCCTCGGCCACCTCGAACGTGATCCGCTTGCCTACCGCCCGCTCGCCCGGCCAGAACCGCGCCGCCATGGTCTGGTCAATCACCGCCACCGGCTCAGAACCGTCGCCCTCCGTGCCGGTGAACAGGCTGCCGTCCGCGAGGCTGATGCCCATGGCCTCGAAGTATCCCGGTGAGACGACATTGTAGAGCACCGACTGATTCTGCTCCCAATCGAAGGGCACGTTGTCCGGGAGGACACCCAACTCCCAGGATCGCTGGGTCAGCGGAAGCAGCAGCGCCAGCCCCGCGGCGCGCACGCCGGGCATGGCTGCCGCGCGGACTGCCAGGTCCTGGTAGAACGCCCGCCAGCGCTCCTTGGACCCGTACCGCTCATCCGACAGCGGCACCCCGGCCGTCAGTACGCCCGCGGCGGAGAACCCTTTGTCCGCCGAGCCCAGATTGCGCAGGCTCTGGAGCATGAGGCTCGCGCCGATGAGCAGGACCAGCGCCAGGGCGACCTCCGTCACCACCAGCCCGGCGCGAAGCCGTTGGCGCGCGGCCCCGCCGGTGCCCCGGGCGCCTTCGCGCAACTCCCGCGCGAGCTCGGTGCGCGAGCCCCGGAGCGCGGGCACCACGCCGGCGATCACACCGGTGATCCCCGCGAGCACCAGCGTGAACGCCGCGACGCCCAGATCCACGCCAATCCGCTCACGCAACGCCAGCGGGACGGTGTCCGGAAGCAGTGGCACCGCCAGGCGTACCGCGACATACGCCATCGCCAGACCGGCCACGCCACCCGCCAGGGCCAGCACGACGCTCTCCGTCAGCAGGGTCCGCACCACCGCCCCGCGTGCCGCGCCGAGTGCCGAGCGGACGGCCACCTCTCGGCGCCGCCCCTCACCACGCGCCAGGGCCAGGTTACCCACGTTCGCCGTGGCAATCAGCAGGACAAACCCGACCGCGCCGGCGAGAATCCAGATCATGCCGTCCACGTCACCCACAAAGAACTCGCGCAGCGAACGGACCTCCGGATGCTCGATCGTCCGGCCCTCGTCTTCTTCGATGGTCCGGGTGGCGCGGTCCAGGTCCTCCTGGACCCGCACCAGCGTCACGCCCGGCTTGAGGCGGGCCACGGCCCGGGTGCCGAACCCACTTTGACGATCGTCGAATGGAAGGTCGGGGATGGACCCCATGGGGACGTACAGATTCACCTCGGGCGTCGGGTAGCCGACATTCGGCGCCAGCACGCCGCTGACCGTGTGCGGCCGGCCGTCCAGCATCAGCGTCTGCCCCACCAGGGCGGGATCACCGCCGAAACGCGTTCGCCAGAAACGATCCCCCAGCACGACCACCGGGGCGGCGCCGGGGTCCGTCTCCGCCGCGCTGAACAGGCGGCCCATCACCGGCTCCAGGCCCAGCACACCAAACAGGTCGCCGATCACCGCTTGAGCGTTCACCACCTCCGCCTGGCCCCGGCCCGTGAGGATGAACCCCCAACCAGCCGCGCCGCCGTATCGCTCGAACACCTCGGTGCGATCCCGCCAGTCCCGGTAGTTCGGTATGGACGTTGAGACGTAGAACCCGCGGGTGGACATCACGTCGAGCGTGACCAAGCCATCCGGCTCCCGGTAGGGGAGCGGCTCGAGCAGCACGGCCTTGAGAATGCTGAAAATCGCGGCGTTGCCGGCAATGGCGAGCGCGATGGTGAGCATCACGACCGCCGCGTACCCGGGGCGACGGATCAGGGACCGAGCGGCAAGACGAACGTCATCCCGGACGGTGAGCATGGGCGCGGCCTGGTGTGGATTGGGAGATTAGATCGCCCCGCGGGCCAGAAGGTTGACCTCCCTCAACACCGCTCGACCACCTGGATCCGATCGGTTGCATTGGGTACCACGCACAGAAACTCGAACGGCGCCTCCACGACCTCATACGCATGCGGGGCGCCGGCGGGGATGAACAGCGTATGGTCGGGCCCCACCTCGTGTACCCGATCGCCAATGCGAATGCGGGCGCGCCCCCGGAGCACATACTGCTCGTGCTCCACCTGGTTGGTGTGCAACGGCATGCCGCCGCCGGTTTCCATGGTGAACCGCCGCATCACGAAATTCGCGGCCCCTTGCTCCGGGCCGACCAGCACCTGCATGCGGGTGGCCGTGCCGGCGGTCACCGGTTGCGACGGAGCGGCGTCGGCCGGCCGCACGGTCTCAGCGAGCTTGGTGGTCATGCGTTCCCTCCCTTGTGATCACGGGAATGCCTGGAGAAAGATGGCGCCGCGCGACCCGGGCCCCAAGAGCGGGGCTATCAGTCGCCCGGCCGGGGCGTAGTATTGGTGAGACTGCGGAGACCCTGCGGCACCCATCATGACCCTCGCATCCCAACCCAGGCGCGTTCCGGCCCGCGCCTTATGGCTCTCGCTGGCATCGCTCGCCGTGCCGGTGGGCGCCACGTTCGCCTTCCCGGACTTTGCGCAGGAAGACCAGGGCCCGCTGGTCTGGCTCACCGCGCTGGTGCCGGCGTTCCTATTCGCTTACTACCGCGGCAAGCGCGGCGTGGCGCTCGCCCTGGCGGCGGGCATGGCCCTGCTGTCCCTCTCCACCGTCGCGATCCAGCTGCTCGGCCTGGCCACGCCAGACTGGGCGTTCCTCTTCGCCCTGGTCGCCGTGTACGTCGGCGTGTGCATCGGCATCGCGGTGTTTGCCGAGGTGCTGCACCGGGAGCGCGCCGCCGCCGAGGCCCTGGCCCTCACAGATGGGTTGACCCGGCTTCCCAACCGGCGACACGCCGAGCTGGTGCTGGACCGGCAGTTCGCCTCCGCGGTCCGGGGCCGTCCGTTCACGGTGGTCTTGTTCGATGTGGATCGCTTCAAGCAGGTGAACGACCGCTTCGGCCACGACGTGGGTGATGCAGTGTTGACGGGCCTGGCGGAGATCCTGCGTCGCACCACCCGGCGCATGGACCTGTCGGCCCGCTTCGGCGGCGAGGAATTCGTCGCGGTCCTGAGCGACGCCGGACTGGCCCCCGCCGTGGCGTTCGCCGAGCGGGTGCGGCACGCCACGGCACATGCCACCTTCCCGTGCGGCCCCCTCACGGTCAGCGCCGGCGTGGCGGAATATCAGGACGGCATGGGCTCGTGGGAGGTGCTGGTGGCCGCCGCGGACCGGGCCCTTTACGCCGCCAAGGCCGGGGGACGGGACCGGGTGGTGGCCGCCGAGTCCTACGCCACGCGGCGCACCACACCCCTGCCGCGCCGCGTCGAGGGGACCGCCCCCGCGCCGGCCCCCGGCACCGGCGAAGCCATCGTGGTGGTGGACGATGACCCGGATGTCGTGCGCGGCGTGGTGCGACTGCTCCAGCGCCACGGATACGGCGCGGAGGGAACCACCGATCCACGGGACGTCCTGGCCCAGTATCAGGAAGGGCGATATCCCGACCTGCTGGTCACCGACGTGATCATGCCGGACCTGGGCGGCCTGGCCCTGGTTGATCTCCTGGTAGCGATCAAGCCGGACGTCCGCGTGGTGTATATGTCCGGATACCTTCAGCGGCCCGTCTCATGGACCGGGCTGCCGGGCGCCACGGTCGGATTCCTGGAGAAGCCCATCGAGATGGCGGACCTGCTGAGGACGGTGCGTGATGTGCTCGATCGCAGCCCGGTGCCAGCGACAACGGACGGCTCAGAGCTGATAACTGATTGACTGGTAACCGCCCCCGGAACGGTTGAAAGGCCACACCCAATGCAACAGCGGGTCTACGACGTCTGCATCATCGGCTCGGGAGCCGGGGGCGGTATGGCCGCCCACGTCCTGACGCAAGCCGGGGCCGAGGTCGTGATGCTCGAGGCGGGCGCCCCTTGGGACAACGCCAAGGACTCGGCGATGTTCACCTGGCCCTACGAAACGCCGCGCCGGGGCGCCGCCACCGACGAAAGGCATTTTGGCGAGTTCGATGCCGGGCTCGGCGGGTGGTCGTTGCCCGGCGAGCCGTACACGGTGGCCTCCGGCCAGCAGTTCGACTGGTTCCGCGTCCGTATGCTCGGCGGCCGCACCAACCACTGGGGGCGCATCTCGCTCCGCTGGGGGCCGGACGATTTCCGCCGCAAGAGCCTCGACGGGTTGGGCGACGACTGGCCCATCACCTACGACGACCTCAAGCCCTATTACGATCGCGTGGATCGGTTGATCGGTATCTTCGGAAGCCACATTGACCTGCCGAACGAGCCGGACGGCGTTTTCCAGCCGCCGCCCCGACCCCGCTGCTACGAACTGTTGGTGCAGCGCGCCTGCGACCGTCTGAACATCCCTTGTGTGCCGGGCCGTCTCTCGATCCTCACGCGCGCGCTCAACGGCCGTCCGGCGTGCCACTACTGCGGCCAGTGCGGGCGGGGCTGCCGCACCAACTCGAACTTCTCCTCCAGCAACGTTCTGATCCTGCCGGCACTGGCGGGGGGCAAGCTCACGCTGCTCACCGGCGCCATGGTCCGCGAGGTGAGCACCGACGACCGCGGTCTGGCGGACGGCGTGATCTACATTGACAAGAACACCGGCCGCGAGGAGCGCATCCGCGCGCGGATCGTGGTGCTGGCCGCCAGCGCCTGTGAATCCGCCCGGATCATGTTCAACTCCGCGTCGGCACGCTTTCCCCAGGGGCTGGCGAACTCCAGCGGCGTACTGGGGAAGTATCTCACCGACACCACCGGCACCGATGTACCGGGATTCATCCCCGCCTTGATGGACGGCGTGCCGCACAACGAGGACGGATCCGGCAGCGGCCACCTCTACATGCCATGGTGGCTCAACCGCCGGCGGCTCGACTTTCCGCGCGGCTACCACATTGAAATCTCCGGCGGCCGCCGGGTCCCGGGCGCGGGGTTCATGGGTGGAATCCATCGGTATCCCGGCGGTGGCGGCTACGGCAAGGCGCTGAAGGATGCGTATCGGCGGTACTACGGCACGGTGATCAATCTCGCCGGTCGGGGCGAGATGGTACCGAACGACGATTCGTATTGTGAGATCGATCCCAACACGGTGGATCGGTGGGGCATCCCCGTGCTCCGCTTCCATTGGAAGTGGACCGACTACGAGTACCAGCAGGTGAAGCACATGCAGGAGACGTTTCGCGCCATCATCACGGAGATGGGCGGCCAGCCGCTGAACCCAATGCCGTCGGCCGAACAGGGCTACGGCATTGCCGCGGGCGGCCGGATCATCCACGAGCTGGGCGTGACGCGGATGGGGCACAGCCCCGGCATGTCGGTGCTCAACGGCAACTGCCAGGCGCACGACGTGAAGAACCTGTTCATCGTGGACGGCGGCCCGTTCGTGTCGCAGGCCGACAAGAACCCCACGTGGACCATTCTCGCCCTGGCATGGAGGGCAAGTGACTACATCGTAGAGCAGCGGAGAGCGGGCGCTATCTGAGCCATCGAGAGGTTGAGGAGAACATCTATGCAGCGTCGTGACGTTGTTCACCTGCTGGCCGGTGCGCCTCTCGCGGGCGCCTTTGAATGGACCGCCCTCGATATCGAGCGCGCGGCGCGCGCCCTGGCCGACTTCCGCCGGCGGGGGGGGCAGTATCAGCCTACGTTCTTCACGCCCCACGAGTGGGAAACGGTTCGACTGTTGGTGGATTGGATCATTCCCGCCGACGAGCGGTCCGGCGGCGCCACCGACGCCGGCGTGCCCGAGTTCATGGACTTCATCGTGCAGGATCAGGCGGGCCGGCAGACCGCCATGCGTGGCGGGCTCGCCTGGCTCGACACCGAGTGCCGCGACCGGTTCGGTCGTGTGAGCTTTGTGGCCGCAGGCGATGTTGAGCGGCGCGCGCTGCTGGACGACATCGCCTGGCCGGCCCGCGCTCGGCCGGAGCACAGTCACGGCGTCGCGTTCTTCAACAGCTTCCGCGACCTCACGGCGAGCGGTTTCTGGTCGAGCAAGATGGGGGTGGAGGATCTCCGCTATCTGGGGAACACCGCGGTCCCGGACTGGAATGGCTGCCCGGACGAGCAGCTTCGCAAGCTCGGTGTGAGCTATGGCGATTAGGCAGGGACGGCGGCGGGCAACGGAGGCCGACCGGGGGCGAGGACGGACGCAGAGGGCTGGGGCGCGGCGTGGAGGCACGGTCGCGCGGTCATCGGCCGCCGGGCGCCTCGGCGTGGGGTTCGTAGGAAGTGGATTCAACGCCCGGTTCCACATGCAGGCGTGGACCGGCGTGCGTGATGCCGACATCCTGGGCGTGTGGAGCCCCAACGCCGCGAATGCCGCCAACGCCGCCTCTCATGCGCGGCAATTAGGCGTTGGAGACGCCCGGGCCTACGACTCCATCACCGCCATGGTGGCTGATCCCCGCATTGACGCCATCTGGCTCTGCGGGCCCAACCACACCCGCGTGGCCAACGTCGACGAGATCGTGGACGCCCTCCGGCGCCGCGTGGGGAAGCTCAAAGGCATCGCCTGCGAAAAACCGCTGGCGCGGAACGTCAAGGAGGCCAGGCAGGTCCTGCGATTGGTGCGCGGTGCCGGGCTCAACCACGGCTATCTGGAAAACCAGCTATTCGCGCCCGCCGTCACCCAGGGCCGGAACACCATCTGGAGCCGCGGCGCGGCGCTCACCGGCAGACCCTACCTGGCGCGCGCGGCGGAAGAGCACAGCGGTCCGCACATGCCCTGGTTCTGGCAGGGCAGCCTCCAGGGCGGCGGCGTACTCAATGACATGATGTGTCACTCCACCGAGCTGGTGCGGTTTCTCCTCACCAAACCCGGCGCCAAACGCGGCACCCTGAAGCCGGTCCGGATCACCGGGCACATCGCGAGCCTCAAGTGGTCGCGCCCCGAATACGTCGCTCGCCTGAAGGAGCGCATGGGGGCCGACGTGGATTACGCCAGTCATCCCACCGAGGACTTCGCCAGCGCCATGATCGAATACGAGACCGCGGCAGGGCAGCGCGTGTTGGGCGAGGCCACAACATCCTGGAGCTACGTGGGCGCGGGCTTGCGGCTCTCCGCCGAGCTGCTGGGCCCCGAGTACTCGATGTCGTGGAACACGCTGGACAGCGGGCTCAAGCTGTTCTTCAGCCGCGAGGTCACGGGACAGGCGGGCGAGGATCTGGTGGAGAAGCAGAACGCCGAGATCGGGTTGATGCCCCTGGTCTCCAACGAGTCCTCGGTCTACGGGTACGAGGCGGAGGACCGGCATGTTGTGCAGGCCTTGCTGAATGACGAGAAGCCTCTGCTCACCTGGGAGGACGGGCTCGAAGTGGTGAAGGTTCTCATGAGCGTCTATATGAGCGCCGAGCAGGGAAAGACGCTGGGGTTCCCGCCTGAGGGGCTGGACCGGTTTGTGCCGGCAGTGGCGCGGGGGGAGTGGAGGCCTTAGGGCCGCGCCGGCCCCATCGCCTCCAGGATCCGTGTCACCAGCTCTTCCAGGTACGCGCCATCGCCGCCCGGGCTGGGTCCCTGCCGAACCACCACCAGGTCGCGTGATGGAATGATCAACGTGCGCTGGCCCATGTACCCCGCGGCCCAATACGCATCCTCAGGGAGCCGCCCCATGGCGCCGCCGCGGTTCAGCCAGAACAGGCCGCCGTAGCCTTTTGACGGGTCGCCCGGCGCGGAGGTCGTCACAAACTCCACCCAGCGTTCCGGAAGCAGCCGCTCGCCCTGCCACACGCCGTCCTGGAGATAGAGCAGCCCCAAACGCGCCCAGTCCCGGGAGCTGCCGTAGTCGTAGCCCGTGATGATGAAGTTGCCCCACGCGTCCGTCTCCAACACCATGCTGCGCATGCCGAGGCGATCGAACAGGCGGCGCTGCGGGAACGTGAGGAAGTTCTCCCCCTTGGCTTCCAGCGCCCGGCGCGCCAGATACATCAGCGTGAGCGGGTCCGAGTTGCGGTAGCGCCACACCGTGCCCGGCTCGTACCTGAGCGGCTGGTGCACCGCGTGCGCCGCGACGTGGATCGCGTCGAAATAGATCCGGAAGTGCTCGTTCGCCGCACTGTAGGAGTTCGCGGGGTCGAGCCCGAAGTTGTCGAAGTCCAGACCGCTCGACATGCGCAGCAGGTCCCGGATGCGAACCGCGCGCCTGGGGTCCTTGGCACCCTGCCACTCCGGCACCGGCGCCGGCTGGTCCAGCGTAAGCCGGCCGTCCTGAATCAGCACGCCGATCAGCGTGGCCGCGATGCTCTTCCCCATGGACCAGCTGATTTGCGGCGTGCTGGGACCAAAGCCGGGCGCGTAGCGCTCGGCGATGATCTTGCCCTGGTGGATGGCCACAATTCCCCGCGTGTACTGCGGCCGGCGGAGCCCCGCGTCGTTGAAGGCCCAGTCGAGCGCGGATTCTAACGCCGCCGGGTTGAGGCTGGGGATGACTCCCTTCGCGTTCCGATCGCCCATCGGCCAATCCTGCGTCCCCGGGTCCGGCAGCGCGGGCGTCACCGCGACGGGCTCAAAGAAGACATCGGTCGCCCCGGCGGGGAGAATGGAGCAGCCCTGATCCCCGGTATACCTGGCGCTCCGACTGCCCACGCGGGGATCCGTCACCGTCGCTGTTCGCGTCGCCTGGTCCAGGCTGAACCGGAAGTCGTCCTCCCAGCGGAACGCGGGGAAGCGTTTGATGTCATCCGCCACGACCGCGTCCGCGGTGCGCCGGTGGTCGCGGCCCACCACCCACAGCCCCGCGCACAGGTGGTGCGCGTTGATCCCCAGCGCGTACCACGTGGCCAGGCTGTCGGCCAGGCCGGCCGGGGGGGTGCCCGCCGACGTGACCTGAACCGCTTCAGCCGAAGTGGTTGCAAGCGCGAGCTGGAGACTGGCAAGAAGGCGGATGCGCACGGAGTCCTCCTGGTGGCCCTAAGGTCGGAGGGCGTCCACCGGCGGGCAAGGACCCACGCGGTCTCGTAGGTCCCGGTACGCCTTGTTCTATTCGGCTCCTATTCCAAAAGCCATCCCGTTCGGTACACCGGCTTGGTCCACTCCTCGGGGATCGTCACGTTGGTCACCTGCCCGGTCTCCGGATTCAGCTCCAACGTCCGCCCCGCCCGCACCGCGAGATTGCCCAACAGGACCATCTCCGTCAGCGGCCCCGCGTGGTCCGCGAAGTTGGACCCCGCCGCCGGGCCCCCTTTGCAGGCCGCGATCCAGTCAGCATACACACCCTCGGTCCGCGGGTATGTCTGGGCGGGTGGGCTGGCGGTGATCTCCTGGTGCCGCTTCTCGTCCAGCAGTCTGGGGTCGTCACCGTACGTCCCGGCCACCAGTTTCCCATCGCTGCCGATCCACAGCTGACCGCCGCCGTCTTCCGGCGGCCAATCGGCGTCGTCGGCGACCTCCGGCGGCCGCGGCGGAAACAGGGCGCCGTCACGCCACACTACCGTCACCGGACCCCGGCTCCCGCGGGCCGGAAAGTGATACACGATCCGGCAGCCCTTGGGCGCGGTCTCCTGGTACAAGGGCGTGTGCTCGACCTCGATCCGGTTGGGGCCCCGCAAGTCCAGCGTCCAGAACGCCGCGTCCATGATGTGGCACGCCATGTCGCCCAGCGCTCCGGTGCCGAAATCCCACCAGCCACGCCAGCTGAACGGCGCGTACGACGGGTGGTACGGCCGCTCCGCCGCGGGCCCGAGCCAGAGATCCCAATCCATCCAGGGCGGTACGTGATAGTCTTGCAGCGGCCGGTCCAGGCCTTGAGGCCAGATGGGACGGTTGGTCCAGAAGTGCACCTCGCGCACCGTCCCGATCGCTCCTGCCTCCACCCACTCCCGAATCCGCCTGGTGCCTTCGCGCACGTGTCCCTGGTTGCCCATCTGCGTCGCCACGCCGGCCCGTCGTGCCGCCTCCACCAGCGCTTTCACCTCATAGAGTGTTCGGGTCAACGGTTTCTGGACGTACACCGGCTTCTTCATCTTCAAGACCTGCGCGGCGATCACGGCGTGGCTGTGATCCGGCGTGGTGACCGTCACGGCGTCAATGTTGTCGCCGTCCTTCTCCAGCATGACCCGAAAGTCCTTGTAGCGTTTCGCCTTGGTATAGGTGGTGAACGCTTCGTCCCCTTGCTTCTCATCCACGTCGCACAGGGCATAGATGTTCTCCACCGCCATGCCCCGTACGTCGCTCCAACCCATCCCGCCCACACCCACACACGCCACGTTGAGCGTATCACTCGGCGCCCGATAGCCTCGGCCCAGCACGTGGCGAGGGACGATGGTGAAGGCGAGTCCGGCCCTGGTCGAGTCGGTGACGAAGGTTCTGCGGTCAACGCGCTTGCGAGCCATAGGCCATCTCCCCATCAGGTACGTCTCCGTACGTCCTTAGGCCGACCGTTCGACCGGCCTGAACGCCACCGCAAACACCGCGAGCACTGCCCCCGCGCCGATTGCGGGAACCAGCCAGATACTCCGCCACTGATGCATCACGCCGGTCACCGCTCCTGCGATCTGGTATGCCTCCACCACCTCGCCCGCGACCCAGGACCCGATAAACCACCCGGCGCCCAGCGTGACAAACGCGATGAACCCCTGCGCGGCGGCCCGGATGGCCGCGCCGGCCCGCTGATCCACGTAGATCTGGCCGGTCACGAAGAAGAAATCGTAGCACACGCCGTGGAAGATGATCCCGGCATAGAGCATCCACACCCCGGCGCCCAGGTTGCCGTAGGCGAACAGCACGTAGCGCAACGCCCACGCCAGCATCCCGATCATCAGGATCCGCCGGACGCCCAGCCGGGCCAGGAACCACGGCAGCAGGATCAGGAACGCGATCTCGGACATCTGACCCAGCGTCATCTTGCCCGCCGCCGCCGGCATCCCCAGCTCGTTCAGGTAGAGATTGGTGAACGCGTAGTAGAACTGCAGCGGGATGACCAGCAGGAACGATCCGATCACGAAGATGGCGAACGAGCGGTCCTTGAGCAGCGCCAGGGCATCGAGCCCCAGCACGTCCCGCGCACGAACCGGGCCGCCGGCGCCTTTGGGCGGCGTATGCGGGAGCGACAGGCAGTACACGCCCAGGATCAAGGACGCCGCGCTGGCCAGGCGCATCGGCATGGGAGTGGGCTCCACCCCCATCCAGCCAATGAACAAACCGGCCACGATCCACCCGATGGTGCCCAACACCCGGATCCTCGGGAAATCCTTGGCCGGGTCCGCCACGTGGTGGAACGAAATCGAGTTGGTCAGCGCGAGCGTGGGCATGTAGAGCAGCGCGTAGCCAATCAGCAACGGATAGAACGCGCCGAACGTCGTGACCTGCGACACGGCGTACATCATCACCGCCCCGGCGATGTGCAGGACGCTGAGGATCTTCTGCGTGGCGAAGAAGCGGTCCGCCACCATCCCCACGAAGAACGGCGAGATCATCGCCGCGATGGCGGTGGTGCCGTACGCCAGACCGATCTGGCTCCCTTCGAACCGCAGGGTCTGGCCCAGGTAGGTGCTCATGGTGACGGCCCAGGCGCCCCAGATGAAGTACTGGAAGAACATCATCACCGCGAGGCGGATACCAACCGAGGTCACGGCAGCGCGCGAATCTTGATGTTCCGGAAGGCAACCCAGTCACCATGGTCTTGCAGCGCAAGGTGCCCTGACGCGGCGCGACCAAAGTTCGGCCACTGCGCGAATTTACTGTTCTTCACCCGCGCCTCCCAGTCCGGACTCCACAGCTCGTACTCGACGGTTGGTACGCCGTTGAGCCAGTACTCCACGTGACTCCCGTTGACCAGGATGCGCGCCTGATTCCATTCCCCCGGCGGCCGCAGCGCACCCGACGGCGCCGGGTAGAGACCGTAATCCGACCCAGCGGCGGTGAGTCGGGACTGGCCGTCCCGGTGTCCGGCGTCGTCTAGAACCTGCATTTCCGGACCGGACTTGTATCCGTAATCATACTCCTCGGTGACCCGAAACATGACGCCGCTGTTTCCCCCCGGACCGAGCTTCCATTCCAGGGTCAGCTCGAAATCGGCGAACTGCTCTCGCGTAATGATGTCGGTGGCATCCGCAACGCGCGTGAGCGCGCCATCCACCGCCTGCCAGCCATGGGGCGCGGTGTCGCTCTGATAGCCGCGCCAGGCAGCGGTGCTGGCGCCGTCAAACAGGAGGCGCCACCCGGCGGCCCGCTCGGCCGCGGTCAACACGTTGACCGCGGCCTGGCTCGAGGCCGGGGCGGCAGACCCGCAACCGGTCAACAGGATCGCCGCGGCAGCCAGAACCGCGGGGCGGATTGGAAGACTTGCCGACATGCAACCGCTCCATGGGAAGGGGCCACCGATCCCAAGAGTACGCCCCGGAGCCCCCGCTGGCCAGCGCGGTCCACGGCGCAGTACTTTCGTGTCCGTGAACGCCCTGACGCTCTACCACCGCACCTCGATCGGCGAGGCTCGCCAGATCGTGAAGCAGGGCTTTCAGGACCAGAAGTGGGGCTTCAGCGTGGACGACGCCGTCACTGAGCGCCGCGTGAAAGCCGTGGGCGTCTGGCTCACCGATCATCTCCTGGAGGGCGATGACGGCCCCCCGGGCGACGCCATGCTCGAAGTGCTGCTCGACGCCGAGGAGGCGTCGCTCCAACCGTTCGAGCTGGAAGGGATGCTGCCCGGCGCGCGTTTGTGGGTGGTGCCCGCCAGCCTGCTGAACCCCCGCGCCAAGGTCCGGATTCTCAAGGTGGACCCGCGATCCTCGGGATGGTTCGACCGGCGCGAGTTTCAGGAGTGAATCCTTTGCCCTTCTACCTCACCACACCAGCGTGTGGGTGTACTTCACCATGACGGCCCGACCTTGTGAGGCCGGCGGCACCGGCGAACGGGTGAATCGGTCCGTGTTCACTTCTTCATTGTAGACGATCCAAAGGTCGTTCCCTTCCCGCAGGTTGTATCGCAATCGCCCGTTCAGGCTGGCCACACCGGTCGCGCTGTTGTACTGGAGGAACGTGCTGAGACTCAGGTGCGCATCGTACGCCGTCCTGACCCTCAAACGAGCCAGATGCACGTCCAGGGCCACGTCGCGAAGCGGAAAGCGGATCGCGGTGAAGGCGTAGTCCACTCCCAACTCCACGTGCCGCGACGGATTCCAAGCCGGATTGGTCCGGATGGAGAGCAGGCGCCCTCCGTAGAACTGTCCGGCCGTGAAGCCAGCGCTCGGCCGGAAGGAGGCGGACATGGGCGCCATATACGCCACCTCCCCTTCGTGAAACCAATACGTGCCCGGTGGGACCGCCACGCCGTTGGATATCTCAAAGCTGTCCCGCACACTTTCGTAATTCGCCCGGTACGACAGGTTCAGGTTGCCCCCCGCCTTGAACTCCGTGCGGATGCCCGGCTCGATCACCGCGGACTCCACCGTGCCGTCCACGTTGCGGCGGAACCCCTGGGCGCCGGCCTGGACCGCGAAGGACCGCAGGGGCGTCCGCGCTCCGGTGTACCAGAGGTACTGGGCCCGGGTCTCGAGGGAGGTGAAGTCGCTGCGAAGGTCGAAGCCGATCCCCGGCACAAAGGCGGCCCCGGACCGGATGGCCTCCGCGGCGTACGAGAGTCCCCGTTGGTTGCGGCGCTCCCACCGGAGCGAGACGCGCGCGGCCTCGGCCGCGCTGACCGAGGGAATGCTGTCCTCAAACACCCGGACGACTCTGAGCGTCGCGTACTCATCGCCAAAGGGCCGAATCGCCGCATCCAGGCCCGCGGCGACGTTGTAGCTCCCGTCCTCGCTCACCCGCGTGGTCACCATCCCGCCCACGGTGGAGTAGGGGTTGATCACCTGCTGGCGCACCCGCGCCACGCCAAAGTTCTCGCTGGGTAATCCCAGCTGGGCCGCGGTCTGCATGTTCAGCAGGCCAACGTCGGCGCCGCCCTGGCGCCCGACCAAGCGGACACCCCCCAGGAGCCGGATGGGCTGCCCGTCCACCAGCCCGATCTGCCGGGAGTGGAACAGGCGGCCCAGCCCACCGGTCCCGAACTCAAAAATGGCCGCCCGCTCTTGAAAGAACTGTCGCTTCTCTGGAAAAAACAGGGAAAAGCGCGTCAGGTTGACTTGTTGGTCGTCCGCCTCGACTTGGGCAAAGTCGGTATTCGCGGTGAGGTCCAGGGTGAGGTTACTGGACGGACTGTATCGCAGATCCAGGCCGGCCTCGCGAGTGTACGCGCGCATGATGTCGTAGGCCGTCTCGGCGCCGTTCAACTCGGCTGCCCGCCGCCAACCACCTAATCCGTACGGCGCCAGGTACACCGGCTGACGACGGTACACGCCTTCCAAAACAATCCGCTGACCGCGAGAGGGCTTGGCCCACGCCAGGGATCCTGCCCCCGGCGGAATGTCGGGGAAGACCTGCCGCTCGTTCTTGCGCGCAATCAGGCGGTACAACGACATACCCATGACCACGCGCCCGTTCACGTCCTGGAACCCCAGACTGGAGAACGGGATTCGCATCTCCACAAACCAGCCCTCTCCGTTTTGGGAGGTGGCGACATCCCAGAACGCGTTCCAATCCGGATTCATGGCCGAACCCGAAGCAAATTCACCATCGTTGGAGACCGCACGGTCCGTGCGGACCCCTGCCGGGTTCACCACAAACCACGAGGCGGTCTGGTGGTCGTTGTAGGTGTCCAGCACGACGCCCAGGATGTCGTCCCCGCTATAGGCGTCGCGGTACAGTGTGTTGGTGCGGACGGCTTGGGGGCGCGAGTCATACAGCCGCCCGGACACATAGAGAAAGGCGTCGTCGTACGCCACCCGGATCTCCGTCCGCTCGGTCGGCGCACTCCGGTACCGGGGCGTAAACACGGTGATAGGCACAGCCGGCACGTCGTTCCACTCTGCCTCATCCACCTGTCCGTCCAGCGTGACCGGACCGGTGAAGCGATGCAGGCGAAGGGTGTCCTGCCCGGCGTGTGCGGGAACAGCCACCGCGGCTAGAGCGGAAACGGTACCGAGAGCAAGAACCCGCATTCTGCATCCTGCGTTCCTCACATCACCTCGCCCGCCGTCAGCCGCTTCACCAGTCGATAGCAGAACTCCAGCCCCTCGAAGAACCAGTCGTGCCGGATGCGCTCGTCCTGACCGTGCGCCCGCACGTCGGCCTCATCGCCGAACACGCCCGACACTCCGTACACCGGGATGCCGGAGCCCCGGAGATACAATCCATCCGTGGCGCCCGTGCTCATGGTGGGAATCACCGGCACGCCGGGCCACATCTCCTCCGTCGCCTCCTCCACGGCACGCATCACCTCGGGCGTGAGCGGGGAGGGCGGGCTGGGCTTGGCCGGGTTCAGGGGCGTGATGGTCACTCCCGGATCGTTCACCACCCGCTGGAGCGTCGCGTGTACCTCCTCAGGCGGTTGGCCCGGCAGAATCCGGCAGTTCACCGTGGCCCGGGCGCGCTGGGGCAACGCGTTCTCGGCATGGCCGCCCGCCAGCATGGTGGCCACGCACGTGGTCCGCAGCCGAGCGTTGTAGGCCGGGACCGCGGCAAGCCGGTCTGCCGCCGCCTGATCCGCGGGATTCCGTAACACGGCGCGCATGTCGGCGGCCACGGCCGGCGCCTCGAGAGCCGCCGTCCGGTCGAAAAAGGCCCGCGTCACCTCGTTCAGCACCACCGGGAAGCGGTGGTCAGCGATCCGTCCCAGGGCCGTCGCCAGCTGGTTGATGGCATTGTCCGGCCGCGGCAAGGAGCTGTGGCCGCCCCGGTTGATGGCTTCCAGCTGGAAGCTCTGGAAGACCTTTTCGCTGGCCTGCACGTTGTTCGATAGCCGGCGGCCGTCTTTGATCACGCCGCCGCCGCCCTCGTTCAGCGCGAACGCCGCCTCCACCAGGTCCCGCCGATGGGCCAGCAGCCACTCCACGCCGTTGGTCTCGCTGGTGGTCTCCTCGTCCGCCGTGAGGGCGATGATCACGTCGCGGTCGGGGACGTACCCCTCCTGCTTCATGCGAATCAGCGTCGCCATCCAGATGGCCACCTCGTCCTTGTCATCGGTGGTGCCCCGGCCGTAGAACCAACCGTCCCGGTCCGTGAAGGCGAACGGGTCCAGGGTCCAGTCCGCCGGGTCGGCATCCACCACGTCCAGGTGCGCCAGCAGCAGGACTGGTTTCTTCGCCGTGTTCCGACCTCGCAGGCGCGCCACCAGGTTCATCCGTTCCGGAATAGGACCCACGACGTGGATGTCCGCTTCGGGGAATCCCGCTGCCCGGAGGCGCGCCGCCAGGGCCTCCGCCGCCTTTCCCGTCCCCCCGGCCGGTGTGGTGTTGATCCCGATCAGCTCCGCGAAGATCTCGCGGGCGAGCGCCTGGTAGCGCTCCGGACTGCCGAAGCGCGCCGGCGTCTGGGCCGACAACGCGGAGGTGCTGAGGACGGCGATCAGGCCGATCGCCACGATCAGCCTACGGTGATTCGCTCGGGTTTCCATGCGGAACCTTGTACAGAGGTGGGAGGGAAGTTTCGCCAGGCGGACCAAGACCGACAAGACGGCGGCGGTCCGTCTTGTCCGGCTCCGTCCGCCAAGTCTACACTTACGGCCCCTCACCGTACCACGGAGCCCGTTCTCCATGCCCGCCACCGCCACCCAACTCGAAAAAGCCCTCCTCGCCGACGCTTCGGTAGACGACGGGTGGAGACTGATCGAACGCTTTACGACCCTGAATCGGGAATCCGGGAGTCCGGACGAGCACGCCGCCGCCGACTACATCGCCGCGGAGCTTCGGCGCCTTGGCGTGCCGTTCGAGATGCACCAGCCGGACCTGTATCTCTCCCTCCCCCGCGCGGCCTCGGTAACGCTGGGATCGGGTGACGTGCTCCACGGGAAGCCACCCGCGTTCGCGGGCACCAGCCCGCCGGACGGGGTCACCGCTTCCGTGGTGCACGTCCCCGCCGCGAAGGCCAAGGACGTGACGGACATCTTCGCGGATCACCGGGCGGCGGCGGACGTGCGCGGCAAGATCGTGGTCTCGGAAGGGTACGCCATGCCGGCCGCCGTGCTGCGGTTCGAGCGGGCCGGCGCGGTGGCCCAGGTCTACATCAACCCGGGCAAGCGGGCGCACTGGGGTATCTGCACGTCCATCTGGGGGATGCCCACGGACGGCGACCTGGCCCGCAAGCCGCGCACCCCGGTCGCCGCCATCAGCCGGCCGGACGGTGATCGGCTGCTCCAACACGTGAAGGCCCACGGGTCCATCACGGTGCGCACCGCGCTGGAGGAGGGCTGGTACCCCTGCAAGTTGCCGGTGGCCACCATCGCCGGCGCGTCGGACGACTTCCTGCTGGTGCACGGTCATTACGACAGCTGGGATGTGGGGATCGGCGACAACGCCGTGGGCGATGCCACGCTGCTGGAGATCGCGCGCATCCTGCACCGGCACCGAAAGAAGCTGCGCCGCACCGTCAAGGTGGCCTGGTGGCCCGGTCATTCCATGGGCCGCTACGCCGGCTCCACCTGGTTCGCCGATCGGTTCGCCCTCGAGCTCCGCAAACACTGCGTGGCCGCGGTGAACATTGACTCGCCAGGATGCTGGAAGGCCACCGCCTACGAGGAGGTCATGTGGATGGCCGAGGCGGACGCGCTGTGCCGCGGCGCCATCCAGGACGCCACCGGCGTCACGCCCCACCGCCTCCGCCCCATTCGCGCCGGAGACTACTCCTTCAACCAGCTCGGCCTCACGTCGTTCTTCATGCTGCTGTCCAACATCCCGCAGGTGGAGCGCCAGCGACTGGGCTTCTACCCCGTGGGCGGCTGCGGCGGCAACATCGCCTGGCATACCGAGGATGATCGGCTGCCGGTGGCGGATCGCGACAACCTGCGCCGCGATCTCACGGTGTATCTCACCGCGTTTGCCCGGGTGCTGAATGCCGGCGTCTTGCCGTTCGACTTCCGCGCCACGGTCCGCGAATTGGCCGACGCCATCACGGCGTACGCCAAGGAGGCCGGGGGCGTCGTGGATCTATCACCCTTGAAACGGGAGTTGAAGGGCCTGGATACGGCGCTGCGGACGTTCTACCAGGGCGCTCACGCCCCGGGCGCGGCGCGGCGCGCGGACCGCATCAATGACCGGCTGACGGAGCTGGGCCGGGTACTCGTGCCCCTCAACTATGCGGCCGGTGAGCGGTTCGCCCATGATCCCGCCCTGCCGCTCGGGACCATCCCGCGGCTCGCGGGCATTACTCGACTCAAAGACTGCCCCGCTGAGACGCGGCCGTTTCTCGTGGCCGGGATCCAACGCGAGATCAACCAGGTCGCCAACGCCTTGTACGAGGCAGCCCGGCTGCTGTCGTCCGGCCCGTGACCCTGGGCGGGCTCGCCGGCTTGGCGCTGCTGGCGGCCTTCCAGCAGGGGAGCCGCGGCGCGCTGGCCGGCGCGGACCTGCGGATCGCCGTGTCCGGGACGGAGGCCGTGGTAGAGGCTGAGTACGTGGTTGCCGGAGCGGGCTCGCTCGAGCTGCTGGTACTCCGGATGAAGGGGCAGACGATCGCCTTGGAGCACGCCGTCCTTGATGGGCAGCCCTTGATGGTGGAGGAGATGGAGGCTGCCATCAGGCTCCGGGCCGCTGGCCCTCCCCACGGGGGCGCCGTTAGGGTTCGGTACCGGCTGGCGGGACGGCTCGCTCGCATCCCGCTGTTCGTTCCCTCCGCGCCCACCCAGCCGCCCTCGCGCGCCGTTCGCATCACCGTCACCGGACTTGAGGCTGGCCGCGCCGCTGTCCACACGGCGCCTCGGTTCACCCGTGACCCCGGCGGCGCTTTCGTCGCTCGCGGTGAGCATGTACCGAGCATGGTCGCGCTGGTGGCCGATCCAGCGGAGCTGCCCGTGCCTCGCATCGCGGAGCTGGTGGTGATCGCCGTGGCCATCGGCGGCACGGGGCTATGGGTGGCACGCTTGGCGCGCGGCCGCCGGCGCGAGCCGGTCAGGCGCTGAGCATGGGCACAACCTTCCTCGTCGTGGCGCTGACCTACCTCGCCGCCCTGGCCGGCATTTCGGCCTGGGGATACTTCCAGACCAAGACCGAAGTGGATTTCATCGCCGCGGGCCGCACCATTGGCCCGCTGGTGGGCGGCGCCGTCCTCACGGCGACGCAGATCAGCGCCGGCACGTTCGTCGGCACGGTGGGCCGTCATTACCTGGCGGGCGTTTCCTGGTGGTACATCTGGTTTGGCGTGTGGGCCGGCTGGCTGGTCTCGGCGTTTTTCGTGGCGCCCAAGCTCCGGCGCTTCGGCGCACTCACCGTGCCCGACTACGTCGGCACCCGGTTTGGCAGCAAGTCGGCGGGCGCGCTGGCCGGCGCGTTGATCGTGATCTCCTACACCATCTATCTCGTCGCCCAGTATCAGGCCGCTGGTGAAGTCGCGCTCACCGTGTTCGGCATGCGGCCGCTCACCGCCATGCTGATTCTGGTGGCGAGCACGGTGTTCTACACGCTACTGGGAGGCGTGCGCAGCAGCTCGTACATAGACTTTCTCCAAACGCTCATCATGGTGAGCGCGCTTCTGGTCTCCGTGCCCGTGCTGGTCCATTACGTGGGCGGCGTCCGGCCGGCTCACGCGGCGCTGGCGGCCATTGACCCGCGCGT
The DNA here is from genome assembly GCA_036393515.1 of Gemmatimonadales bacterium. Lineage (GTDB taxonomy): Bacteria > Gemmatimonadota > Gemmatimonadetes > Gemmatimonadales > GWC2-71-9 > JACQHC01. The sequence continues at coordinate 81,091 of DASWGV010000057.1, forward strand.
GCTCGGTGGATTCTACGGCGTCCGGGAGCTGATCGCGGTCGGGGTGAGCTTTGGCTTCTCCATCGCCGCGGCGCCGTACGAGATGACTCGCTTCTTCTCCATGCGGGACGAGCGCACCGCCCGGCAGGCGATCTACGTCGCTATCGGATTTCAGGTGGTGATCGGGCTCTGCGTCCTCGCCATTGGCATGCTGATGCGCGTGCTCTTCCCCAACCTGTCGTCCCAGGACCTGGCCAGCTCGGTGATGGCCTTCCAGGTCTTGCCGCCCATCGTGGGTGCCTTGCTCCTTATCGCCATGCTCAGCGCCATCATGTCCACGGTGAACTCGATCCTCCTGGTGGTGGGTGCCGGGGTGGCCCATGATCTGTACGGCAAGCTCTTCCGGCCGCGGGCAACCCAGGAACACCTGGTGCTGGTGAATCGGGTCGCGATGCTGGTGCTGGCCCTGGTTCCCATTTGGTTCGCCCTCCAGAAGTACGGGGACGTCCAGACGGTGGTGGTGGAGCAGGCCAAGTTCGTGGCGAGCTTTTTCTTTGTGCCGGTGGTGATCGGCCTCAACTGGCGGCGGGGCACGGCCGCGGGCGCCATCGCCGCGATGCTCGGCGGGTTCCTCGCGTGCCTGGTGTGGGAGTTTACCGGACAGCGCGGCTTTGCCCGGCACGGTATTGACGCCGTTGAGCTGGGGATCTTCACCAGCGGCCTGCTGTTCTTCGCGGTGTCGCGTTGGACCAGGCCGGTGCCGGAGGAAAACGTGAGGGTGTTTTTTCCCCAGGGAGAGGATGGTGGAGGATAGTGGCAGCACGCCATGCATGGCCGGCGCGCGCTGATATATTCTCCCGCCCAACCCCCATTGAGGCCTAATGCGTCTCCTCGCCCTGGTGCTCGGCCCCACCCTGTTCTCGGCGTCCGCGTTCGCCCAGCAGTTCACCGTCGGTACCGCCACCGCCCAGCGCGGCCAGACGGCCTACGGCGCTATCGACGTGCCCGCTGGATCCGACGCCGGCACGAGCATGCCCGTGGCGGTGGTGCACGGGACCCGCCCCGGCCCCGTGCTCGCCCTGGTCGCCGGCAGCCACGGCACCGAGTACGCCTCCGTCGTCGCACTCCAACGACTGCTGCCGCGGCTGGATCCCCAGGCGATCGCGGGAACCGTGATCGTGGCGCCGCTGGTGAATGTCCCGGCGTTCCGCGCCATGACTGTCCACCTGAACCCGGTGGACCAGAAGAACATGAACCGCCTCTTCCCGGGTGACCGGCAAGGCACCCAAACCCAGCGGGCCCTGGCCCTGGTGGCCGCGCAGGTGGTCCAGCCGGCGCAGGTGGTGGTGGATCTCCACGGCGGCGACATGGATGAGGAGCTCCGCCCCTACAGCTATTGGTTCCGCGGCGGCAACGCCGCGCAGGACTCGGCCTCTCGCGTGCTCGCGCTCGCCTTTGGACTCGACCACATCATCGTCCAGGACGTGAACCTCGAGAATCCGGCCAGCCGGGGGAACCTGAGCGGCTACGCGCTCTCCTTGGGCAAGACCGCCTTCGTGGCCGAAGCCGGACGTTCGGCCACGGTGCTGCCGGACGATGTGTCCGCTCTGGTGGAAGGCGTGCTCAACGTGATGGGCGCGCTCCGCATGATCGAGCGGCAGGTCAGGCCCGTCGAGCGCCCGGTGTGGCT
>DASWGV010000058.1:0-7334 GCA_036393515.1 Gemmatimonadales bacterium
GCCCCCGACCACACCAATGCAGCTGGTCTTGCGCTTGTTCGACGGGGGTGGTGGGCTGGTCCGCGCCGACACCGTGACCATGAGCGGCACCGGTTCGAACGCGCCGAGCTACCTGGCCCCCAGCGCGCAGTTCCTGGTGCCGGCTGGGGCCCTTCCGACCGCGGCGGAGTGGCAGGTGCTGCGCGATCCGCGAAACGCGGTCCCCGACGATTCGGCCGGCAACGACGTGTTCCCGCGATCCGGGCGTGCGCCGCTGCTCGCGCTTCCGGTCCCCACCCTCAAGGTCCGGTTCGTGCCGATTGTGCTCAGCGCGCACGGTGGCGCCACCGGAGCAGTGTCAGCGGGGTCGCTGACCGAATACCTGCAAACCGTGCGGAGCGTTCAACCGCTCGGCGTTATCAATCCCGTGATCGGCACGCCGTTCACCACCTCAGCGAGCTTCGGGACGCCGCCGTCAGGGGGCGAGGCGCCCTTCTGGCAGCAGGTGCTGGGCGAGCTGGATATGGCGCGAATCGCGGACCCCGAGCCGGACGTCCACTGGTATGGCGTGGTGCGACCGCCCCAGGGATTCACCTTCACGACGTACGGCGGCTTCGGATACATCCCGCCGTCCGGTGAAAGCACGGGACCGGGCACGCGCACGGCCGTGGGCGTGCAGGTCGGATGGTTCAACCGGCCGACCCAGGCGCGCGATCTCGTCGCGCACGAGCTGGGGCACAACTTTGGTCGCCGGCACGCGCCGTGTGGCGGTGCCCTCGGTGTCGATCAAGGATTTCCCAACCCCGACGGGACGATCGGCCTGCCGGGCCATGACGTGTATTCCTGGGCGCAGGGTCTGGCGACCTCGGCGACGGCCGTCAGTCCCCTCACCGGCGACGTGATGGGTTACTGCTATCCCATGTGGGCCGGCGAGTACAGCTACCGCGGGATCCTGGAGTTCCGACAGGGCGTCGTCGCGGCGACGTCGCGGCGGGTGAGGCGCGTGCTGCTGGTGCGGGGGCACGTCGAGCAGGGCCGAGGCATAACCATTCAACCCGCCTTCCTGCTCGATGGTCGTCCGTCGCTGCCGGAGCGCTCGGGCACGTACCGGCTCGAGGGCCGCGCCGCAAACGGACAAACGCTGTTCGCCTACGCGTTCGAGCCGTCCGAGCTGGATCACGCGCCCAACCTCAGGCACTTCGCGTTCGCAATCCCTATCACCGCCGCGTTCGGGGACCTGCTGGCGGAGGTGCGTGTCCGCGGTCCCGCCGGCGATACGCGATCGAGCCGGCCAGGGGTCGGCCTCGGACCCGCCGCTGCCCGCGCGACCGGTCCGGTCCTGGTGACCCGCGGGCCAGACGGATTGGTAACCGCCATCTGCGCCGACGGCACCCGCGGCGTGGTGGTGCTCCACGGAACCACCGGCACGCTCCTGGGCATCGCGTCGGCCCGCTCCGCGCACGCCCTGGTCGTGGCAGGCACTCCCCTCGTCGTGGTATGCAGCGACGGGATCGGAACCACGCATACCACCGCTGCCGCGCCGTAGCCGGCGCGCGCCAGGCGCTCCTTACAACGACACGCCTCCCCAAGAGTCATCCATCGGTCGCGCGCGCCGCGTTGCATCGTGTATCTTCTCCCGTTCGACCCCGCCTCACGACTAACGCGAACCAGAGACCGCCCGCATGCCCGCCAAACGCAAGCCGCGCCCCAAGGCGCCGATTCGCCGCAAACCGGAGTCGCTGCGCATACGGTCCGTCTCTGCGGCGCTGACCGTGCGCGACGTCCAGCAGAGCCTGGAATGGTACCGCGACGTCGTCGGGTTCACGGTGGATGAGACCTGGGAGCAGAACGGCAGACTCGCGGGTGCCGGCATCAAAGCCGGCACCGCACGTCTGGTGCTGGCCCAGGACGATTGGGGCCGAGAGTCCGATCAGGTGAAGGGCGGAGGGTTCCGCCTCTACTTCACCACCGCCCAGGACATTGATGAGGTGGCCGCCGGGATCAAGGCCCGCGGCGGAACGCTGGCGGCGGAACCAGCCGACCAACCCTGGGGGGTCCGGACCTTCGTGATGGTAGACCCGGACGGCTTCAAACTGATCATTTCGTCGGCGGAGGAGCGCGCATGAGAACGAGCACCCTTCCCTACTTCGGCGCCGCGGCCTTGATGGCCGGACTGCTCGCCGCCCCCGTCGTGCGCACCACCCCCGACCAGGGGGTCGGTGGCGCGGTTCAGATCGACAGCGACGATATCGGGGGCGTCGTCACCGGGCCCCGCGGCCCGGAAGCCGGCGTCTGGGTCATCGCGGAAACGACCGAGCTACCGACCCGGTTCGTCCGGATCGTGGTCACCGACGATCGGGGCCGGTACCTGGTCCCGGATCTACCCACGGCCACCTACAGCGTGTGGGTGCGTGGCTACGGGCTGGTGGACTCGCCCAAGGCCCGCACGGCCCCGGGCGTGACCTTGAACCTGAGCGCCGTTCCGGCGCCCAACCCGCGCGCGGCCGCAGAGTACTACCCGGCGGGCCACTGGTTCTCCTTGCTCCGCGTGCCGGACACGAGCGAATTCCCGGGCACCGGACCCGAGGGAAACGGTATCTCGCCCAACATCGTGCGCCAGGCCCAATGGGTCCGGGCCATGAAGTCTGGCGGCTGCTGGGCCTGTCACCAGATCGGCAGCAAGGGGACTCGGGAGATCCCGCCGGGGCTGGGGCGCTTCGGGTCGTCGGTGGAGGCCTGGGGGCGGCGCATCCAGTCGGGACAAGCGGGAGGCCAAATGGCCAACGCGTTAAACCAGCTCGGCCTCCAACGAGCGCTTGGGCTGCTCGCGGATTGGACCGACCGGATTGCGGCCGGCGCCGTGCCGCCCCCTCCGCCGCGGCCCCAGGGAATCGAGCGCAACGTGGTGGTGACGCAATGGGATTGGGCCGATCCCAAGGTCTACCTCCACGACGTGGTCTCGACCGATCGGCGCAACCCGACACTCAACCCCAACGGCCCGCTGTATGGGGCGCTGGAGCTCTCGGCCGACTACGTGCCCGTCCTGGATCCGGTGCGCCATGCGGCCACCCGGATTTCGCTCACGGTACGAGATCCTGCGACCCAGCCCACGTCCGCCAACATGCCCCAGCCCTCGCCCTACTGGGGAGACGAGGTGATCTGGACCAGCAAGAACAACGTGCACAACCCCATGCTGGACGAGCGGGGGCGGGTCTGGCTCACTTCCGCAGTGCGACCTCCGGACAACCCGGCCTTTTGCAAGGCCGGCTCGAGCCATCCCTCGGCGCAATTGACGCCTGTCGAGCGCGCGGGGCGGCATCTGGCCGTGTATGACCCGGCCACGCAAAAGCTCACGCACATCAGCACGTGCTTCAGCACCCACCACCTGATGTTCGCCGAGGACGCCAATCGCACGCTGTGGACCAGCGGCGGCGGTCCCGTGGTGGGCTGGTTGAACACCAAGATGTTTGACGAGACCGGTGACGAGGAGCGATCCCAGGGCTGGACCGCCTTCGTGCTGGACGCCAACGGCAACGGCAAACGGGATGCGTACGTCGAGCCCAATCAGCCGCTCGATCCCACCAAGGACAAACGGCTCGCCGCCGGCTTCTACGCCGTGGCGCCGGCGCCGGACGGGACCATCTGGGGATCATCACTCGGCTTTCCGGGCGCGGTGGTGCGGCTGAATCCGGGCCCCAATCCGCCGGCCACGGCGCTGGCGGAAATCTATGAGCCGCCGTGGAACAACCCCGACGTCCCTGAGCGGGGGTTCTCACCGCGCGGTGGAGACGTAGACCGCAACGGCGTGTATTGGACCGCATTGGCCAGTGGGCATCTCGCCGGCTTTGACCGGCGCAAGTGCAAGGGGCCGCTCAACGGACCCACCGCCACGGGCCAGCATTGCCCGGAGGGTTGGACCCTCTACCGTGAGCCGGTCCCGCAGCTCCAGGGCGTAACGGACGGGGGGAGCGGCGAGGCGAGTTACTACACCTGGGTAGACCAATTCGACACGTTCGGGCTGGGGCGGAACGTCCCCATCAATACCGGGAACGGGGCCGAGGGATTGCTGGCGCTGAAGGACGGGCAGTGGGTGGTTCTGCGCGTACCGTACCCGATGGGCTTCTTCACCAAGTGGGTGGATGGCCGGATTGACGATCCCGCCGCCGGCTGGAAGGGGCGAGGACTCTGGGCCACCGTGAGTACGCGGGCGCCGTTCCATATGGAAGGCGGCAAGGGCACCACGAGTAAGGTCGTGAAGTTCCAGTTGCGGCCGGACCCGTTGGCGAAGTAAAGAGTCAAGCGACGTACAGGAACGTACGGGACGTACCGGGGGACGGACGGGGAGGTTCTAGCTCCATTTGGTGGTCCGGGTAGTGATGATCATGCTCATCAAGCAGCTCGGCCCCGGGTACACCGTTTGGGACCGGACTGCCTCCATTCGGTTCCGCCAGCCGGGGCGCTCTACGCTGACGGCTCGCTTTGTCCTGAACGCGGACACGGTCGCCGAGATCCGGGCCGCGCTCCAGGCGACACCCAAGCTGGATCGGGCGTTCACCGTGGAGTTGGCCGCCGGGGACGGCTCGGTCTGCGCCGTGGTGGAGAAGGTGGTGCATGTAAGGCGGAGGCGGACGGAGACGGACGGGCGGACGGAAACCTGAGCCACGAGTCGCCACGGCGGCCATGAGGTGCCCGGACTCGCCCGTCCGTCCGCCTGTCCGTCTTGTCCGCCCCTGTCCGTCCTTCTGTGTCCGTCCTGTTTCTTCTGGGGCGCCACCATATCTTGTGTCAACCCCGAAACCCCCTGGGAGCCCCGATGTCCCGAAGCGACGACAAGAAGCTTGCCGCCTTGGTCAAGAAAACCGCCGCCAAGGTCGCCAACGCCAAGCCCAAGAACCGGCAGCGGTACGATGAAACGCTGCCGCCGGAGAAAGAGGACGATGGCGATTCCCGGATGCTCTTTTCCGAGATGAAGAAACGGGAGTTCTAGAACCGCCCAGAAGGAGTGTCTCATGGCCGCCAAGCCCAAGAAGTCCGCCGGGCAGAAGCCGCGCAAAAAGCCCCGTAAGAAACCCGAGTCCCTGCGGTTGCGCGCCGCTTCGGCGGCCCTGACCGTCGCCAACCTTCAGGCCAGCCTGGCCTGGTATCAGGACGTGCTCCGGTTCACCCTGGAGGAAACCTGGGAGCACGGCGGGAAAGTGATGGGCGCGTCGGTCAAGGCGGGGAGCGTCCACCTGGTGCTTAATCAGGATGACTGGGCCAGAGGCCGGGACCGGGTGAAGGGCGAAGGGTTCCGGTTGTACCTCAGCACCACTCAGGACGTCGATAAAGTGGCCGGAGGCATCAAGGCGCGTGGCGGCACGCTGGCGTCCGAGCCGGCGGACATGCCCTGGGGCACCCGCAGCTTCACGCTGGTGGATCCGGATGGATTCAAACTGACGATCGCGACACTGGCATAGCTTCCGGACCTAGCGGCATCCGTCCCCACGCCGCGGCGGCGCCATGACCCTCCGCGTCTTGGTAGCCCTCCTTGCCGGGCTGGCCCTCGGCGCCGGGGCCACCGCCCTGAACCTAGCCCCGCTCCGCGCGCTCGCCCTCGCCATCGAGCCGGTCGGCACCCTGTGGACCAACGCCATCCGGATGACCGTGGTCCCGCTGGTCGTGGCCCTGGTGATCTCCGGCGTCGCGGACCATGCCGACCTGCGGCGGGTGGGCCGGCTCGGCGGTGTGGCCATCCTGGTGTTCCTGGGACTGCTCTTAGGGGGAGGCGTCTTCACCGTCCTGGTGGCGCCGCTGTCCCTCGACCGGCTGGTCATCGCGCCGGAGGTCGCGGCCGCCCTGCGCGCCAGCGCCGCCGGCGCCACGCCCTCCGGCACCAGCCAGATGCCCTCGCTGGTCCAACGCCTGCTGGACACCATTCCGGTGAACCCGGTGAGAGCCGCCGCCGACGGCGCCATGCTTCCGCTGGTGGTCTTCACCTTGATCTTCGCGGCGGCCCTCACGCGCCTGGAGCCCGCCGGCCGGGAGCCGGTGGTCCGGCTGTTCCACGCCGTGGGCGACGCCATGCTGGTGGTGGTCCGATGGGTGCTGGCGCTCGCCCCGGTCGGCATTTTCGCGCTGGCCCTGGGACTGGGCGTGCGCATGGGCGTCGCGGCCGCGGGCGCGTTGCTCCACTATATCCTCACGCTGTCCGCGGTGCTCTTCGCCTTCACCCTCCTGCTCTACCCGGCCGCGTGGCTGCTGGGCCGCGTGCCGATACGGCGCTTTGCCGCCGCCGCCGCCCCGGCGCAGGCCGTGGCCTTCAGCTCCCGCTCCTCTCTCGCCGCCCTGCCGGCCCTCATTGCGGGCGCGCGCGAGCGCTTGGACGCGTCCTCCACCATCACCGGATTCGTGCTGCCGTTCGCGGTCTCCGTGTTCCGCGTGAATGTGCCGCTCGCCTGGGTCGTGGGCGCCATCTTCCTGGGCCGGCTCTATGACGTGCCGCTGGGATTGCCGGCGCTCCTGGGCCTGGTGCTGACGTCCACCCTGATCAGTTTCAGCGTGCCGGGCATCCCCAGCGCCAGCCTGTTCCTCCTGGCGCCGGTGCTGGTGGACTTAGGCCTCCCGGCTGAGGGGGCCGGGATCCTCATTGCGGTGGACGCGATTCCGGACATGTTCAAGACCATGGCGAACGTGACCGCGCACCTGACGACGGCGACCATCCTGGGTCGCGCCGGGCCGGACGGCGTCACTTCGGCACCCCTCGCGTGACCGCACGTTCGGGCCCTCGACTTTCGCTGGAGGTGTCAGTGATGTTCCGCTCCTTGGCCGGCCGAACACGCCCGCTCCTTGCGGCAGCCGCGCTCGCCGCGGGCTGCGCTCCCCAGAGCGCCCCCGCCGGGGCCGGCAGCGCTCGGTACGACGACCTGGTGGCCCTGTTCCGGGAATGGCGCGCGTTTCAGCAGCCGAACATGGGATCCAACGGCGTGCCGGACTACTCGCCGGCGGCGATGGACGCGCAGTCCCGCGCGCTCGGGCGATACCAGGAACGGCTCTCCTCGATCAACTCGAGCGGCTGGCCCCTACCTCAGCAAGTGGATCATCGCCTGGTCGCGGCCGAGATGAACGGGCTCGATTTCGATCACCGGGTGCTGCGGCCGTGGGCGCGGAACCCGGCGTTTTACGTGCAGGTGTTTCCCTCCCAGAGTGACGTGCCGGCGCGCGAAGGTCCCCACGCCGCGGGCGCGATCGAGTTGTGGACCTACCGCTTCCCGCTCGACGCCCAGTCCGCCGCCACGCTCGCCGCCCAGCTCGGCACCATCCCGCCTATGCTGACCCAGGCCCGGATCAACCTGGTGGAGGACGCGCGGGACCTGTGG
>DASWGV010000059.1:0-24015 GCA_036393515.1 Gemmatimonadales bacterium
CCGGACCCTCCTGTTGGTCACCCCGTACGTCTAGTACGTCCCCGTCCGCCCCTCAGATCACCTGAACCGGCCGCAACACCCCCCTCTCCCGCCTGAACGCCCGCTCAGCCCGATCCACCGCGTCCGCGACCCATGGAGCGCTCGGATCCGGATACTTGGTGCACTCCTCCAGGCGGCCGGTAAACCGGCGCACCATGACCAGCGCCGCGGTCACCTCGCAGCGGGCTGGATCGGGGTCGGTGAACCCGGCCACCAGCAGCTCGCGAAAGAACCGGAGCGTGGTCGGCCTAGCCAGCACGAACAGGGAACCCAGGATCCGCGGGCTCAGGAAAGTGCGCAGGTGCAGGTCGCCCCGGACGCCATCGAAGAGATCTACCAGGCGGGGTGCCGCATCACGGTCCGGGTAGAACCTCGCGGCCTCAGCCGCCGCAGCCAGGAACGCATGATGAGCCCGGGGAGTCAGGTACCGCTTGAACACCGGCCATTCCGTAGGGGGGTGCCGTACGGCGAGGGCAAAAAACGCGAAATAGCGCCGGCCCACGGGCGCAGCCGAGTCCGCAATGACGGTGCGTAGGCCCGCGACCCCGTAGCGTTGGGCCACGAGCGCAGCAGCAGTAGCGTGTTGGAGCCGCTCGATGGCAGGAACCCGAAAGGTGCGCACCTGAACGGCGCACCCTTCATCTCCTCCGGTTACCACCGGAAGCCGGTCCAACAGCCGCAGGAGCAGGCCGTCACATTCATCCAGAACCCGATCCCAGGCCGCACCGTCCCGCCGCCAGGCGCGTTCCAGGGCGGCCCAGCCCACGTGGTCCAGCCGTAGGTCCGACCAGGCCCGCTCCACATCGCCGGCGGTGCGCAGCTCAAGGAGCCGGCGCAGCGCTTCGGCAAAACGGTAGAGCGGTTCAGGCACCGCTACCGGCGTGAGCGACCGGGAGCGACTTTCTTGGGGCGGGGTTTGCTGGATGCCCGCGCGGCAGGCCGCCGCTTGCCGGGAGCGCCGTTTCGGTGAGGCTTGATCTTGGTTGGCTTCTTGGCGCGGACCGCGGCGCGCACCTCCTCCCGAAGACGCTGACCCTCATCCCCGCGAATCATGCTCCGTCGGACCGCGTACTCGACCAGCTCCTCCACGTCCTCCACCCGGAAGTCCCCAATCCCTGCGCCAGCTCGAATCATGTTGACGATCGCGTCGGCCACGGGATTGCGGAGCACATTGGCGATGCCGGGAACCGCCTCGAGCAGGGCAGAAATCTGCGATCCAGCGAGTTCGCCACGCATTGCCAGCATATCCGGGATGAGGGGGACCGAAGGGCCAAGCTAGCGGAGCCAGCAACAGGAGTCAAGCGAGCCACGGCCATCCACTAGCATCCCAAATAGTTGTATTACAACAACTTACGTGACTTCATCCGAGCGGGCCTGACCACGTTCCCCAGCACCAGGAAATCGGTCTCAGTCTGCCGGACTTCCCCGCCGGACGCTGGTGCGGTACGCCGCCTTCATGCCCTGCCGAACTCGCCGCCACACGCGCCATTCTGACTGACTCAGGAGTTCGCCAAGTACACTTCTCGTCCGCGGGTCAACCGGCACGTCCAGATGCACGTCGAGAACGTAGTCGGCCGCGTCACCCCCGCGTCCCCGAAGCCTGAACCCGGATCGGGCCGGTTCCACCATGTCAACCGCGATGTCGGCGACACTGAGGTAGTCGCTGCCGGGCTGATCGGACGCTGCCATAAGAGCCCCCTGGAGAGAATGGTGACGCTACACCGCGGCCCGGACCCGTCAAGGGCGTCCAAAGGGGGCAGTTTGCGGGGTTGTCCCGGGGCGGCTAGATTCCGCCGCCTGGGGCTCAACCGAGGAGTGGCCGTGGGACGTCGTGGAATCAAGGAGTACCGGGCGCACGAAGCTCTCCAGCTCATTCTGGCAGATCGCGATCGGGAGCCTCTGGCATGCCCGTCGTGCGGAAACCGCAAGATCGAGCGCACCCCCAAGCGGCGTCTGGCCCTTGCCATTCGAGACCCCTATCGGCATGTGACACTGCGCTGCACCAAGTGCGGCCGCCAGGCGGCCTATGTACCCCGCAACGTGACGCAACCGTCTGACGCGCAGCTTCTGATGAGCTGAGAAGAGCCCCTCGGTTCCCAGTCTGTCAGAGCGTCCACCTCTCAAACTCCGTTTCCAACGCCAACTCGGTGTGCACTCCGCACCCGACGCGCCGCAACGCGTCGGCGAACGCGGAAAGCTCGGCCACCGTTGCCAGCCGCAGCTTGAGCATGAACCGGTCGAGCCCACTCACCCGGTGGCACTCCAGCACCGAGGCGGTCCTTCTCCACCGTCGGCGGAGTGCGGCCAGATCGGCCCCGGCCGGGGGCATCACCTGCACGAACGCGAGAACTCCGCGGCCCAGGGCTGACGGATCGACCCGGGCGTGATAGCCCAGGATGACACCGGAAGCCTCCAGCTTCCGCACCCGCTGGAACGCGGCCGGCGAGCTGAGGTGCACCGCCGTCGCGATCTCCTGAAACGACGTTTTCCCGTCAGCCTGGAGCAGCTGTACGATTCTGGTGTCAGTCGAGTCCATGACAACATAATATTTCGATGCGAGGCTATATGACGCAATAGCATTAGCAAGACGGCGGGATGATCCGTCGGAGGGCTCGGCTCTGCTTCAGTGCGGCGTGGAGAAGATCCTGCCCCACCGAATGGACGTGACGAAGGGGAGCGGCAGCACGCCGTTCCGGTCAAAACTGTAGTAAATGAACAGCGGGCGACCCCGGATGCGGTCCCGTCCCAGAAACCCCCAGTACCGGCTGTCGTAGGAGTTGTCGCGGTTGTCTCCCATGACAAAGAACGAGTCCGGGGGCACCACCAGCGGTCCCCAGTTCTGCAACCGCGGGCGGTAGGACTCGCGCGGACGGCCCAGCAGGTACTTCACCTGCCACGAGCGCATCTGCGGATGCTCCTGGTCGGCCTCCGCGCCGCTACGAATGGCATAGGGCTCGTCCAGGGCATATCCATTGACGTGCACCACATTGCCTTCCATGGAGAGGGTGTCCCCGGGCATGCCGACCACCCGCTTGACGACGTTGACCCCCGGTTCCTCCACCGAGTCGAATACCACGACGTCCAGCCGCTCAGGTTCCCGGAACGCCGGCAGCCGGGCCCCGACAAACGGGACCTCCGCCCCGTAGAGGGCTTTGTTGACGAACAGGAAATCCCCGATCAAGAGGGTGTTCTCCATGCTGCCGGAGGGGATTCGGAACGCCTCCACCAGCAGGGCCCGCAGGAAGAACCAGATCACCAGGGCCGCGGCAATAGACTTGACCCACTCCCAGGTGTGCTGCGGCAGCGACTTGGCTTTGATCTCCGTGCTCACTGCGTCATTCCTTCCGCCTGTTGTGGTTCTGACCAATCGGCGATGAAAATGTTGGTCTCCCCCGGCACCGTCCCGAACCGATTGGAGGCGAACACCAGCCGTCGTCCATCCGGCGAGAACATGGGGAATCCGTCGAAGTCCCCATGGGTGGTGACCTGGACCAGGCCCGTCCCGTCCGTGTTCACCAGAAACAGGTCAAAGTTCCGTGATCGCGGATCCCGATGGTTGGAGGCGAAGATGATGCGCCGGCCGTCGGGGTGGAAATAGGGTGCAAAGTTGGCCCCGCCCAGATTAGTGATCTGCCGCTGATTGCCGCCGTCCACGTCCATGATCCAGAGCTCCATCCGGCTGGGCCGGACCAGGCCCTGACCGAGGAGCGCCCCGTAGTCCGCCGAATCCTGGGCCGTTTCCGGATGGTACGCCCGGAAGACGATGGACCGGCCGTCGGGCGAGAAGAACGGACCTCCGTCGTAGCCCAGGGTGGCCGTAAGTCGCCGGACGTCGGAGCCGTCCACCTTCATGGTGTAGATATCGAGGTCTCCGTCCCTGGTGGAGGTAAACACGACGCGTTGGCCGTCGGGGGAGAGCGTGGCCTCGGCGTCGTACCCCTCGGTTTCCGTCAGTCGCGCCGCCCCTCCGCCGTCGGCAGCCGCGGTGTACACGTCATACTGGTAGAGCGGCCACACGTATCCTTGGGAAAAATCGGGCCGCGGCGGGCAGGCCGGCCCGGCGTGCTCGGTGCTGGAATACAGAATCCTGCGGTCGCCCGCGTAGAAATACCCGCAGGTGGTGCGGCCCAAGCCACTGGACACACGACGCAGGCCCGTGCCATCCGTATGGATTACGAATTGCTGGTCGCAGGTCGAGTCGTTCTCCTGGCGCTGAAAAATGAGCCGCTGCCCATCCGCCGAGAAATATGCTTCAGCGTTCTGGCCGCCGAAGGTGATCTGGTGGAGGGTGCCGAAGAACGACTCGCCAGGCGCCGCCGCGCGTTCTACCGCGCCGCCCCCGGCCTCACCCCTGCCGGCACAGGCCCCTGCAACCAGGGAAACGAGGGTACATCGGAGAAGGGTGGCGACCCGCATGGAACGACAATTATAGCCGCGAGTCACAGATCACGTAGAGACCCCTGTTCTATAGTGATCTGCGCTCATCAGAAGAAGAACCCTAGCTCCACCCTCGCGCCCGCTCCCGTCGCCTTCTTCATGAAGCCGCCCAACGACTGGCCCGAGAGCTGGAAGAAGGTGTTTCGGCCCTCCAAAGCGAGGCCACCGGTGAAGCCGATGTTCTGGTGACCGCCCAGCACGACACCGGCGCGCAGCGGGATGACCCGGATAAATCGCCACGTGGTGCCGATGTCCACCGACAAGGGGCTCTGGAAGTCACCCGTCACCGGCAGCGTGGCGCTCACGTCCAATTGAAGGATGCGATTGGCCCAGGCACTAGCAGTGAACCGCACGATCCGCGGCAACGTGATCGTGGTGTCCCCGATGGTCGTCACCGCGAGGCTGTCCACCGCCTCGAGCGAATCCATCGCCTCGGCAAGGTCATCCGTGCTGACATTGAGCCGGCGCCGTTCGGTCTCCACGTGGTGAATGGTGAGGTTCCCGATGTTCGCCACCATGGCCTCGAGCGCGAAGCCCGACGTGGGCCACGTCAGCCGCAGCAGGAAGTCCTTGGCGACGCCGGCCTTGCCGTTCAGTGTGGAATCAACCTCCGGGGTGTGGGAGACGGCCACGCCGAGGTTGGCGATGATGCTGTCGTTGGTGATCCGGATGACGTCCGCGCCCGCCAGCGTGGAGCCGGCCTGGGCAAAGAACACCGGCTTGATGTACCGCCCTCCAAACCCGAAGTTCACATGGACCCCGTCCTCCGATCCCAAGGGTCCCAGCCGGATGACTGCGTGGGCGCCGGCCTCCGCGGTGATCAGCGCGGACCCTTTGGAGGAGCCCAGGGCGAAGCTGGGCTGCGAGCCGGTACCGTCCCGGAGCAACGCGACAAACTGGTCATCGAGGCGGAAGGCACCGTAGCCGCGGCCCTGGGCGGACAGCCCCAGGCTGACATGCCCCCCGAATGGTCCGCCGAGATAGAAACCGCCCTCTCCCTGAACGGTCCCGGTGAATCCTCGGCCTTGGGGCACCAGCCCCACGAGATTGACGATGTCGCTGGGCAGCAGCGAATCACGATCCTGGAGATAGATCAGCGCGCGGACATCGGAGAAGCTCGCCGAGTTGTTCTCACCCACTGCCCCACCGGAAACCACGAAGCCCCAATGCGGGATCGTCGCGTGGCGGAAGGGGTCAAGCCGGAAGGTGGGGGTGCGGCGGTACGCCGGCTCCACGCGGGCCGCCTGGGACCCTTCTGGAACCGCTTGGGCCCGGAGTGCGGGTGGCGCGGCCGCGAGGGAGACGGCGACCATGAGCGCGCGTCTCATCAGTTGCCTCCCGCCTGGAACCGCACCGTGGCCCGGGCCCGCAGGATTATTCGATCAGACGCGCGAATGGCACCGCGCCCGGTGGGGCCCGCAATCAGCCGGATGCGCATCCCGGTGCCGAAACCTTCGCCCAGCACCACCCGCACCTGCTGTGCCGTGAGGTTGATGTCGGCCGTGTCCAGCACGGGCGTGGTGACCCGGCCCTGGGCATCCACCGGCGAGCCGCTTACCTGCACCGGGCCGATCTCCACCCGGTCCGTCCGGCGGAACACGCTGTCGGCGTCCTCGCCCGAGCGGAGCGTGTCGGGCACCACGGCGGCCAGCACCTCGACCCCGAACGGCGTGCCGTTGGTGACGATCAGGCGCGCGCTGGCGGACACGAAGTGCTGCACCACGTCGTCAACCTTCGGCGGATCAAACCCGGGACCGTCGGCATTTGACAGCGTGTCAAACGTGACACCGGCCAGGGGAATGGTGAAGTCGAGCACCACGGTCACCGCCACGCGGAGGCTCACCAGGTCCGCGCGGAGGATCGAGCTGGCCGCTCCGTCGCCCACGCGAACCGTACCCCGGCCAATCACGGCGGCCCGCTGGTTGGTCAGCAGCAGATCGACCAGGCGATCCACCAGGCGGGCCGCCTGGAGTGTTACCGCTGTGGCTTGCATGCGGGCAACCGTGAGCGTGGTGGCCCCGGAATCCGCCACGGGCACCTGAATCACCCCCAGCGAGTCCACCTCGTAAATCGGGTTGTTGCTCCCGTCACGCGGGATATCACCGGCGGGCGTGAGCTTCACGACGCCGAGGTTGAAATTGGTGAGGACGTACGGCGCGTTGGAGGTGTTTTGCGCCGTCAGGCCGATCCGCGCGTCGTTCAGTCTGGCGTTCCGAATGGGATCTTCCAACTGGCCAAAGTCGACATTGGAAGACGGGATCTCATCCGACTCCTCCACCGCGAGGATCAATTCGGGTGTCACCGTTGGATCGAGCGACCCCTTGAGCTGCTCCACCACGATGACGCCGGATCCACTCTGAATGACCGAGCTGTCCTGAACCGCGGCCGTGGTCGTGCCGGTCAGGTTGACCGTGCCCGCAAGTGCGGCGTTGACCGAACCGGGAGCGATCTTGACCTTGGTGAGGTCGAAGGATACCGACGCGCTGGTATAGGTGCCGGTCCCGGCCGCCGCGGGAACCACTCCGTTCCGGGTCAAGACAGCGCCCAGCGAATCCCGAAAACCGTTCAGCGTCAACGTGTAGGAGAGCGTCCCCGGCAGGCGATTGAACGTGGTGACGGTAATGCTGCCGCTACTGGCGACCACGGTATCCACGGCGAGGATGCGAGGCTCGCCCGCGAGCGCCGCATAGGCCCCGTTCACCGGAATGTTCCCTGGCCCAGCCCCGGCCGGCACGTTCACCTTCAGCCGGGTGAACGTCACATTGTCGAATTGCAGCTGTTGGCCGACGGCCACCCCCAGCGTTTCAGGGGCGATGGTGACGGCGAGCAATCCGTCCGGTGTGGTGGTGGTATCGTCCCCCAGGAACTCACCGACCGTGATGGTGTCGTGCGTGAGGGGAATGGAAAACTCCACCTCCCGCAACCCGCCACGTTCGAGCTGCTGGTGCGCTTCCGTGATGCTCGTGGGCTCGCACCCGGCCACCAGCACGCTCAACAGCAATGGCCCTACAGACGGCGCATGGCGCACGGTAAGCCACCCACGATGGTAAGAGGTTGAGAGACAAATCTTTACAAGCATGCACCCACGTCAAGGGCAAGCGTCACAACTGGGCCAGCTTGTCCAACACCATCAGCCCCAGCAGCACCGGAAGGTAAGTCACCGAGGCGGCGAAGAGCCTGCCAGCGTTCCGATCCGAGACCCCGCGAAGGGCCCGGACACTGGCCCAAATCAACCAGAGCGAAAGGACCAGGGCCCCTACGAAATACGGCGCGCCAGCCACGCCGCCCAGGGTCGGAGCCAGGCTCACCGGAAGGAGGGCCAGGGAGTAGACGACCGCCTGCCGGAAGGTCCTGCGTCCGTCGGGGTCATTCACGCTCAGCATGCGGAGGCCGGCGCGACGGTAGTCGTCCCGATAGATCCAGGCGAGAGCCAGAAAGTGGGGAAGCTGCCACAGGAAGAGGATCCAGAATAGCGCCCAGGCGTTGCGCGTGAGCGGCGCGCCGGCGGCGGCCCAGCCACCCAGGACCGGCAGGGCGCCGGGGACCGCGCCGATCACCGTGGCGAAGGTGGTGCGGCGCTTGAGCGGAGTGTACACGTAGACATAGGACACCAGGGTGGCGGCGGCGAGCACCGCGGTCAGGCCGTTGACCATGACGGCGAGATACGCCACCCCAAGCCCGCCCGCCGCCCACGCGAACCCCCGAGCCCGCCGCGCGTCAATGCGGCCGGTGGGGAGAGGACGTGCCTGGGTGCGCCGCATGACGGCGTCCACGTCCCGCTCGGCCACCTGGTTCAGGGCATTCGTTCCGGCCGCGACCAGCGCCGTGCCGATCACGGCGTGTGCCAGCGTAACCGCCACCGCCTCCGGGGTGCCCGGCGCAACCAGGAAACCCGCCACGACCGTGACGATCACCAGCATCACGATCCGGGGCTTGGCAAGCTCCACGAAGACCCGCACGGGCGTGGCCACGAAAGCCGGCTATTCCTCGGCCATGTAGGAATACCGATAGTCCGTGGGCGGAGCGAAGTTTTCCTTGATGGTCCGCGCGGAGACCCAGCGGATCAGGTTCAGCATCGAGCCCGCCTTGTCATTGGTCCCGCTGGCCCGCCCGCCCCCAAACGGTTGTTGGCCGACCACCGCACCCGTTGGCTTGTCGTTCACGTAGTAGTTGCCGGCCGCGAACCGGAGGGCCCGGTTCGCCTGGCGGAGCGCCGCGCGGTCCCTGGCGAACACGGCGCCCGTCAGCGCATACGGCGACGTGGAGTTGACCAGCTCGAGGGTGCGCTCCCACTCGCCCTCGGGGTAGACGTACACCGTCACCACCGGGCCGAAAATCTCGTCGCACATGGTCCGGTAGTCCGGTCGCTTGGCCCGAATCAGGGTCGGGCGGATGAAATACCCCACCCGATCGTCACACTCACCGCCCGCGATGATCTCGGCATCCGGCGAGCGCCGAGCCTCGTCGAGGTAGCCGGAAATCTTGGTGAACGCGCCGCGATCAATGACCGCGCCCATGAAGTGCCGGAAGTCCGCCGGATCCCCCATGGCGATGCCCGTAGTGAGCGACACCAGCTCGTCCTGGATCTCCCGCCATACCGCCTCGGGCACGTACACCCGAGATACCGCGCTGCATTTCTGCCCCTGGTACTCAAACCCGCCCCGCACAATGGCCGTCACCAGCGCCGCCCGATCCGCGCTGGGGTGCGCCACGATGAAGTCCTTGCCTCCGGTCTCGCCTACCAGGCGGGGATAGCTGCGGTAGCGCGCGACGTTCTCTCCCACGGTGCGCCACATGGACTGGAACACGCCAGTGGAGCCGGTGAAGTGGATGCCGGCCAGGTCCGGGTGGTTCAGCGCCACATTGCTGATGGGTCCGGCGTCCCCCGGTACAAAGTTGATCACGCCCGGGGGCAAGCCCGCCTCTTCCAGCAACTTCATGAGGAAGTACCCGCTGTACACCGTGGAACTGGCGGGCTTCCAGACCACGGTGTTGCCCATGAGCGCGGGCGCCGTGGGGAGGTTTCCGGCGATCGAGGTGAAGTTGAACGGCGTCACCGCGTAGATGAACCCCTCAAGCGGCCGATACTCCACGCGGTTCCACACGCCGCCCACTGAGAGCGGCTGCTCTTCGTACAGGCGTTCGGCGTAATGCGCGTTGAAGCGATAGAAATCAATAGTCTCGCAGGCGGCATCGATTTCTGCCTGGTGCGACGTCTTGGACTGGCAGAGCATGGTGGCGCCGTTGATCGTGGCCCGCCATGAGCTGGCGAGCAGTTCGGCGGCCTTGAGCAGCACCGCGGCACGATCCTCCCAAGGCCATTCCGACCATTCGCGATGGGCGGCCATCGCCGCCGCGATGGCCTGCGACATCTCTGACGGACCGCCCTTGTGCCAGGTCGCCAGCACGTGACCGTGGCGGTGCGGCATGGTCGCTTGAGAGGTGTTCCCGGTTTGGATCTCTTTCCCGCCAATGATCACCGGAATGTCGAGCCGCTGCCCCGCCAGGTCCGCCAGCGCCGATTTCAACACCCGCCGTTCCGACGTGCCCGGCGCGTGGGAGCGGACCGGCTCGTTGATCGGGATCGGGACCTGCACAGACTCACTCATGGCCGGCGACTCCTGGAGGCGGCGCGCCCACGCAACGGGTTCAAAAGTGAAGGTGGAATTCGAGGCTCACCCGGTCCACATCGGTGGTGGCCTGCGGGATCCAGATGTCGGCCGTATAGAAGGCCGCCAGCCGGGCAAACCCGACCGGGAAGAACTCCAGGCCGAACCGCCAGCGGACCCGCTCGTCTTCCGGAATGGCCCGGCTCTGATCGAAATATCCGTAGGTGACTTTGGCGCTGAGCCCCCGGGTGACCAGTAGATCTCCCGCGACGTACGCGGCATCCTGCTCCAGCGTCACGCCTGCCGCTGACCGCTCTTCGACGCGGTCCACTTCGCCCAGCAGCGCCAGGGGCCCCAGCCGGGCGCCCCCGAACCCGCCGAACACGCGCCGCCGCGCGGGTCCATCCAGTTCGTTGTGGGACGCGGAGGCGCCTATTCTGAAGTATTTGAAGACCAGTGCGGCGGAGGACGTCACCTGCTTGCCGTCGTTCCCGTCGGCCGCGCCGGCGCTCCCGTTGGTCACGGACACCACCCACGACAGCGGGCCCGGCTCGATGCCGACCTCGATGCCTTGATCCGGCGTGTCGTAGGTGAACCCCGTCTGTTGGCGGATGAACTCAAAGTCGTCTTGCAGCCGCAAACCATACGGCAGCAGGAACTTCCCGGCCTTGGCATAGCCGTTTAGGGGCAGCTGCTCCACCAGCGCGAACGCCTCGCGGGAGTCGGCCCGCCCGGGGCCGAGCGTCTCGTCCACGTAGAGCGCCAACACACGGTCAATCAACCTGGCTTCGAGGTAGGCATTGGCTTCGTCGAGGTCCAGGGAGGTCCGGGGGGTGCGGCTGGTCACGTTTGCCGATACGACGGTCCGGACATCAAAGCCCACCGCGAGGTAATCGTTTAGGGCGCGGTTGCGCACGGGCGTGGAGCGCAGCGGTAGTTGAGTTTGCGCATAGATGCTGCCGAAGGTCGAGCGGCCGCCGCCCCCGCTCCGATTCACGTGGCAGGCGGAGCACTTGAGCCCCGTTCGGATGGCCAGGTGCGGTTCGGAACCGCCATGAGCGGCAGCGGCGGCAGGTAGACCCAAAGCGACTCCGAGCGCTGCCAGGACGGTGGTGGAAGTTGAGCGCATCGCTGGTCCTCAGTTGTTCTTGGCGCCGAGCAGGATCCACGCCCGGATGCGCGTGATCTGGGTCGCGGTCAGCGGCGTGAGCCCGAGCGGCATCTGCCCACCGGAACCACCCACGGTGCCTTGGGTCCCCTGGATCTTGTGCACCAGGTAGCTGGAATCCGGCAGCAAGGGTCGAATGCGCCGCAGGGGCGCCTCCATGGCGGGCAGGTCCACTGTGTTGGCGTACGCCAGGCCGGCACTCAGGTTCATGCCCATTGCCGGGGAGGTGCCCGCGTGGCACCCGCTGAGTGCGCAGTTCGCGCTCAAGATGGGCTGGATGTGCGCGGCGAACGTGACCGAGTCGGTCGCCACGGGCGGCCCTACCGGATTGCCCAGCGGATCCAGACCGGTTCCGTCCCCGGGGGGACAGCCCCAGGCAGCCGCGGCGGACAGACAGGTGGCGGCAATCATCCCACGAACGGATTGCACTTTCTGAAAGACTCTCGGGGCGCGGGTGAACGGTGGCTGCCGGGCCTCAAAAGTGTAACGCGCCCGGCCACGGCGGGCGAGGGCGGTCACGCACTCTCGCCGCCCCCGTTGTCACGGGCCCGGCGGGGCAGCGTCAGCCGGGCGATGCAGCCCCGGGCATCCTGCCGGTTCACCAGCGTGAGCGCGCCACCATGGGCTTCCGCGATCTGACGGCTCAGCACCAGGCCGATGCCTGAACCCTGCGGCTTGGTGGTATAGAACGGCACGAAGAGGTTGGCCGTCTCCGACAGACCGGGACCGTCGTCCTCGACCCACACGCTCACACGATCACGACTGGTGGTCCAGCCGACGCGCACACGTCCTCCGGTTTCCAGCGCGGCATCTGCGGCGTTGCTCATCACGTTGATGAACAACTGCTCCAGCTGATCGCTGTCGGCCGGTAGCGTCAGGCGAGGACCGCCGGCCACCTCCACCGGCACACGGGTCTCCAGACCCGCGACGCGTCGCACCAGCGCCGGGAGATCCACCGGGGCCAGGGTGGGGCGGGGCAGCCGAGCCAGCCGTGAATACGCGGTCATGAAGCGGCTCAGCGCGTCGGACCGCGAGGCGATGACGGCGAGTCCCTGACGCAAGTCGTCCGTCCTCGTGGGGAGGTCCGCTTGGTCTCGGCTCAAGGCTCGAGCCAGGCTGTTCGCGATGGAGCGGATGGGTGCCAGCGAATTGTTGATCTCGTGTCCCAGCACTCGAATGAGGCGCTGCCACGCCTGCCGTTCCTCCTCGCGCAGGGCGCGGCTCACGTCCGAGAGCACGACCAGCTGATGCGGCCGCCCTTCGCGGCGGAAGCCCGAGCGCCGAACCTCCCAGCGCCCCGGGCGTCCAGCGAGCGGAACCTCAGCCGTGCGCGGCACCTCGCCTTCGAGGCAGTCGGCCAGGCCCAGCTCAGCAGCCGTGTGACCCAGCACGCGGGTGGCGGGACCCAGGAGGCGCTCGCCTTCCCGGTTGACCAGGCGCAGCCGCTGGTCCTGGTCGAACGTGAAAATGGCTACGTCCACTTCCTGAATGACGTGACGGAGCAGCGCGGTGGCCTCCACGGCGCCAAGCCGCTGCTCCCGGAGCACATCGGCCAGCGCGTTGACCTCATAGAGCGCCAGGCCCAGGGAGTCGTCCACGCTGCTACCGCGAGCGCGGATGGAGTAGTCGCCCTCGCGAAGAGCGGCTAGAAGATTGGAGATAGTCTGGAGTGGCCGCTGGACCCGTTCGCCCAGCGATCCTCCCACGGCAAGCCACCACCCGATAGCGAGGAGACTGAAGGTCCATTGAGTTCTCGGTCTGAAGTCGCCCGACCAGAGGAGTCCGACGGCGAGTACGACGGCGGGCAAGCCGGCCACCAGCCCTGCGAGGAGGACTCGGCGCTCGTGGGTTGTCAGAGAACGCGCACCCCGGTCGGGAGCCCGTGATGCTGCAGGCGGCGATAGAGCGCGCTTCGACTCAAACCCAGCGCCCGGGCGGCCTCACTCACATTGCCTTGTGCCCGGTCCAGAGCCTTCCGGATCAAGTGGCGCTCGGCGTCTTCCAGAGTCATTTGCTCCAGCCCGGGCGGGCCCGTTCCATCTTCTCGTGGCAGCCCCAGGTCCCTCGCCGTCAGGCGGTCACCGCGGGCCATCAATACCGCCCGTTCAATGGCGTGATGCAGCTCGCGCACATTCCCGGGCCACGGGTGCGACAGCATCGCCTCCAGCGCCCCGGCATCGAATCCGGCGATCGCTTTGTCGTATCGCTCGCGAAACCGCGCCAGGAAGTGCTCCGCCAAGAGCGGGATGTCCTCGCGGCGATCCCGCAACGGCGGCAGGCGGATCTCCACCGTGTTGAGACGGAAGAGCAGGTCCTCGCGGAAGCGCCCGGCGGCTACCGCCGACCGCAGGTCCGCGTTCGTGGCCGAGATGATCCGCACGTCTACCCGCCGGGTGCGGGACGACCCAACCCGCTCTACCTCGCCGGTCTCCAGGACGCGCAGGAGCTTGGCCTGCTGGGCCAGCGGTACGTTGGCGATTTCATCCAAAAAGAGCGTGCCGCCGTCGGCCATTTCGAACCGCCCCAGCCGATCCTGCTTGGCATCGGTAAACGCCCCCTTCACGTGGCCAAACACCTCGCTCTCGAACACGCCCTCCGAGAGACCGCCCACGTTCACCGCCACCAACGGCCGCGCCGCGCGACGGGACGCGGCGTGCAGGTGGTGCGCGATGACTTCCTTACCGGTCCCGTGCTCTCCGGTGACCAGGACGTGGGCGTCCGACGGCGCCACCCGTTCCACCATCTCCAGGACGGGCAGCATAGCGCGGGATCGCGCAATGAAGGAGGGAGCGTCCGCGTGACGGAGCAACAGGTTCTCGCTCTCCAGGCGCTCCGTGCGGCGCAAAGCGCGGCCCAACGCCACTTGCGTGCTGAGTGTGGCAAGTAACCGCGGGTTATCCCACGGCTTCTCCACGAAGTCACGCGCACCGCGCCGCATGGCGTCCACCGCCCGGTCCACCGACCCCCACGCGGTCATCACCACCACCGGCAGCGTGGCGTCGAGGGCGTGGAGCCGGCTCAGGAGATCCAGGCCTTCCGCGCCCGACGTGGTGTCACGCTGATAGTTCAGGTCCATGAGGACGGCGTCGAAGTCCCGCTCCCCCACGGCCGTGACGACACCTGCGGGCGACGAGGCCATTTCGATCTCGTAGCCTTCGGACTTGAGCAGCAGGCGGAGCGCTTCCAGCACGTCGCGCTGATCGTCCGCGATGAGAATGCGAGCTGCTCGGTCGGTCGCGGTCACGGCGGTTGGTTCAACCCCTGTTGCGAGACAGGCAATGCCGGGCGATGAGGGGCGACCACCGGCGATGTCGGCTCACACCGCCTAGGTTCCTGGGACGGTCGTTCTTTCGGGCCCGGAAGGCCAATCTATCCGCGGTCAGGCGGGCCGACCAAGCAACGCGGCCGTTCTAGTGTAGGAGCACGCGGACCGCCCCGACCAGCATGGCGGCACCATAGCACACCGCTGCGACGAGGGTGGCGATATCCGCAGCCTGCCAGCGAGCGCCCCGAGCAGGGCCGGAATCAGTACTGGGCTGCTGCCGATGTGGCGTGTTGGAGAGGCTGGAACTCACGTTGTCGCCCCTCAAGTAGGCTGGCCCATGCGTTCCACAATCTCAAGACGTGTGCCATTACATCAAACTATTGTCACACAATAACTTATATGCCAGTACCGCAAGTAAATAACCACCAGTAGTGGGACGAGCCGTCCCAAGATCGGACACCGGTTGTCTCGCCGTTCACGGGGGGACTGCACGGCGCTTGATCGTGAACAAATACCATATATGTTTACCATATGTCGGAGCCTACCAAAACCACGGTTTATCTTGGCGTGGCGGATTACCGCCGTCTCAAGCAGCTGGCGCGATACCAGAAACGACCCGCGGCCGAGCTGGTGCGGGAAGCGGTAGCGGAATACGTGGCGCGTCGGACGGGCCGGCTCCGGCCGCGCAGCCTAGGTGCGATCCGGAGCGGGATCAGGGACTTCGGCGAGCGCGCGGAGGAACTACTCGCGGGCATGGGAGAGAGTTGATCGTCGCGGACACCGGGGCGATGATTGCGTTGATCGACGCGGACGAGGCCCACCACCTCGAGGTTCGTGAACTCTACAACGACGATCCTGACGCTTGGGTTCTGCCCTGGGCAATCCTCCCTGAAGTGGACTATCTGCTCCTGAAGCGCGCGGGGCCCGAGGCGGCGCAGATCTTCCTGGCTGATCTGGCGGAAGAACGATGGGCGATTGTGTGGGGCGAAGGCGATGATCTAGAGCGAGCGCTCCAGTTGAATCGCCGTTATCAAGCCCTGCGGCTTGGTCTGGTCGATGGGATCGTCATGGCCGTCGCCGAGAGGGTCAAGGCCACCGCTATCGCCACCCTGGACCTGAAGCACTTCGGGGCGGTGGAGCTTGCCGGTCGGCCCCGTTTGATCCCTCGAGACGGCGAGGAAAAAAAACAGAGGGCGTAATGACGTAAAAGGGGCAGCTCCCCTCGCCCCCGACGCCTTTCTCATCCCCCGAAAGTCACTCCTCCCGCAGCGCGACCATCGGATCCACCCGCGCCGCCCGGCGGGCAGGAAGATAGATCGCCAGCAGGGCGATGCTTCCCAGTGCCAGCACCACACCGGCGAAGGTTCCCGGATCTCCAGCGCCGACCCCGTACAGGAGCGTGGCAATCACCCGCCGTACGGCGATGGCGCCCAGCAACCCAAGCAGCACACCGCTCCCGGCGAGCACGGCACCCTGGCCCAGGACCAGCCGCCGAACATCCGCCAGGTCAGCGCCCAGCGCCATGCGGATGCCAATTTCCCGGGTGCGCTGAGCCACGGTGTAGCTCAACACGCCGTGCACCCCGATGGCCGCGAGCAGGAGGGCCACTGCGGCGAACGCGCCCAGGACCAGCATGGTGAACCGGCGCTGCGCCACGGAATTGGACAGAGTCTGCTCCAGCGCCTCCACGCCGACCAACGGCATTCCCGGATCAATCGCTTGAATCACACGCCGAAGCGCAGGCGCCATTGGGGCGGGCTCGGCGTTGACCCGTACGAGCACGCTGTGGACCCCGCTGGCGGAAGGGACCTGGGCCAGGGGCAGGTATACGGCCGGGGGAGGCGCGGCGGCGAGTCCGTGGATGCGCTCGTCCCCCGCGATTCCTACCACCGTCCGATTGGAACCCCACAGGTTGATCTGCTGACCCAGCGGGTCCTGCGACGCGAAGAACTGTCGGCGCGCGGCCTGGTTGATCATGATGACGCGTGGAGCGCCGGCATCGTCCGCCTCGGCGAAACGCCGCCCACCGACCAGCGGGACGCCCAAAGTTTCGAAATATCCCGCCGCCACCATGCGAACCGATGGCTCCGGCCAATCGCCCGCCTCGGCCTCACGACCTACCACCCGGATGGAACTGGTGTAACCGGCGTCCAGCGGGTGGCTCCCTGCAATGGTCACGGCCTCCACGCCCGGGAGGGCCCCGACCCGCTCCCGCAGGTCGGTGTTGAACTGCCGTACTTCCGGCCAATCCGGCCATCTGGAAAAATCTCGCGGATACCGGCTGGCGGGCAGTTGGTACTCCGCCTTGAGCACGCCACCTGCGTTGAAGCCCGGATCCACCTGCTGGAGCCGCCACAGGCTCTTGATCAGCAGCCCCGCCCCAATCATGAGCATCACAGCCAGCGCCAACTCGATTACCACCAGACCTGAGCGGAATCGGCGGTGCTCTCTCCCCGCGGAGGCACCCCGTGATTCTCCTTGAAGCGCTGCCTGGAGATTCAGGCGCCGAGCCTGGAGTGTGGGCAGCAACCCGAACGCCAGCCCAATGACCACGGAAACCGAGAGGGTCACGGCCAGCACCCGCGCGTCCAGGCCGATCTCGGCGACGCGAGGAATGTCTGCGGGCGCAAGGGCAAGCAGGAGGTCCAGGCCGACGCCGGCGAGCCCTACGCCGGCCGCCGCGCCGGCCAGGGTGAGGACCGCACCTTCCACCATGAACTGGCGCGCCAGGCGGCTCATGCCGGCGCCCAGGGCGGTGCGCACCGTGACCTCCCGCGCGCGCGCACCTGCACGGACCAGCAGTAGGTTGGCCACATTGGCACAGGCGACCAGGAGCACGAAGGCGACGGCGCCAAGCAGGACCAGGAGCGCGGGACGCACCGGCCCGAAGATCACCTGACCCAGCGGTTCGATGTTGGCGCCTCGGGCGTCATTCTCGCCGTAGGTGGCTTCGAGGTCCGCCGCGACCGCCGCCATCTCCTGTTGGGCCGTCTCCGCGCTTGCGCCGGGAGCCAGGCGCCCCAGCACGAAGATGGGGTGCGTGGTACGGGGAAGAGGCGTATTGGCCCCCAGCGGAGTCCACGCGTCCACCTGCACTCGGCCCCCACGGTCGGCGAAGCCGCGGGAGTAGGCCGCCGCTTTGAGTACCTGGAGCATGCCGAAGTCGGAACCCCGCGGCATCACGCCGACGATGGTTGTGGAGACGTCATTGAGACGCAGGGTGCGACCCAACACGGCGGGATCGCGTGAGAACAGCCGCTCCCAGAGATCCTCGCCGATGACGACGACCGCCGGCCCGCCCGGCCGGTCTTCTTCCTCCGTGAAGCCGCGCCCGGCGAGCGGAACCAGGCCGACGGCGCCGAAGAATTCCCGGGTGACGAATAGCGCTGAGAGGCGCGCCGGATCGCCGTCGTCCGGCGTCAGGTTCACCTCCGTGCCGGCGAACGCCGCCAGCTCGGCGAACTGCGTGGTGCGGTCCCGAAAATCCAGGTAGTCGGGCACCGACGCCGGCTCGCGCGTGGTGCCGCTCTTTCGGTCCGTTTCCCACACCATCATCAAGCGGTCGATGTCGGCAAAGGGCGCCGGCCTCAGGAGCACGCCGTCCACCACGCTGAAGATGGCGGTGTTGGCACCGATGCCGAGTCCCAGCGTGAGCACCGCGACGGCGGTAAAAGCCGGGGCCTTCCGCAGGGACCGGAGCGCGTATCGTACGTCAGCCCACATGCCGCACCTCCTGAGACAATTGTGTAACGCCCGACGCTCTACTCCTCGCGCAACACCACTACCGGATCCACCCGCGCCGCCCGGCTGGCAGGTAGGTAGCACGCCGCCGTGTCAGTTGCTTCGTAGCGTCGGGCACCTTGCCAGGGAAGGCAGCCGGACGGCCTGACCGGGCGCCGACCAGATCTCTCTCCCGCTACTCATGGCGCAGCACCACTACCGGATCCACCATTGTCGCACGGCGCGCCGGGAGGTAGATGGCAATCACCGCCACGGCCATCAACAGAAACGCCGCGCCTGCGAAGGCCACTGGATCCCAGGCGGTCACCTGGAACAGCAACCGCTGGAGCACCCGCGTGAGCGCCACTCCCCCGACGATACCAAGCGACACCCCCGTGACTACCGGCGTCATGCCCTGCCGCATCAGGAGCCGTCGCACCTCGGTCGGCCGCGCACCCAGTGCCATCCGGATACCCACTTCACGGAAACGCTGCTGGAGCGCGCGCGCCACGACCCCGTAGACGCCGATGGCCGCCAACAGCGTCGCCGCGATGGCGAACAGGCCCAGAAGGCTGGCATACAAGCGTGGTTGCGCCACGGCGTCCGCCGCGAGCTGCTGCAGCGTACGCACGCGATACACCGGGATGTCGGGATCAAGGCCGGCGACAGCGCTGCGTGCGGGGACCACAAGAGCCGACGGATCTCCGCTGGTCCGTATGGCGACGCTCAGGAGCTGGAGTGGCCATTGCGCCAGAGGAAGAAACATGGTGGGCCGTGCCTCGGCCGCCGGTCCCCGTTCCTTGACGTCCCCCACCACACCCACGACTTCACCGCCTGCCCGTCCCTGCCCGAGCCCGAACCCCGTTCCGACCGTCAACTGGTGCCCGATGGGGTCGGTTTCCGGCCAGAGGCGCCGCGCGGCGGCCTGGTTCACCACGATCACGCGTGGGGCGCCCGCGCGATCCTGCGGCGCGAGACCGCGACCGCTGCGAAGCGTAATGCCCATGGCGCGGAAGTACTCGGGCGTGACCGCGCGGACCTGCACGCTCAGGCGGTCCTGTTCCTGGTCGTCGAGCCGGCGACCGTCCAGCTCCGACGTCGAGATGGTGTAGCCAAATCCCGTGAGCGGCATGCCGAATACCGCCCCGGCACTTTCGACCCCGGGCAGCCCCGCAAGGCGCTCCAGGAGTTGATCGGTGAACCCGACCCGCCGTTCGGGATCGCCGTAGGTCGCATCCGGCAGGCTCACCGCGAAGGTCAGCACGCCACTGGGCACGATGCCGAGATCCACCCGCGCCAGACCCACGAAGCTCCGGATGAGGAGGCCGGCGCCCGAGAGCAACACCACGGCCAGGGCCAGCTCGGCCGTCACCAGCATACGTCGCGTTCTCCCGCGCCCCGCCTCCGCGCTCACCGTCCCGCTCTCCTCCTTGAGGCTTCCCGCCACGTCCGGCGTCCGTCCTGCCTGCCACGCGGGAAGCAACCCGAACAACACGCCGGTCGCGAGGGACAGGACCAGCGTGAACCCAAGGACCGCCGGATTGATGCCCGTCTGATCGAGGCGCGGCAGGCCGGTGGACTGAAGGCCGGCGATGACCGCGGTTCCCCAAACGGCGAGACCGACGCCGATGGCGCCGCTGACGAGCGCCAGCACGATGCTTTCCACCAACAGCCCGCGCATCAACCGGCGCGCACTAGCGCCCATGGCCGTCCGGATGGCAAGCTCACGCCGCCGGCCCGCTCCCCGCACCAGCAGCAGGTTGGCCACGTTCACGCACGCGATCAGCAGGACCAGCCCCACGGCACCCAGGAGGATCCGCAAGGCCGGCCGCACGTCACCAACGATCGCGTCTTGCAGGCGCGACACCACCGCGCTGCCATCAGCGTTGGTGTTGGGATAGGTCTCGGCCAACCGCGCGGCGATCTGGCGCATGTCCTCGGCCGCCCGGTCCACCGTGACACCAGGTCTGAGCCTCCCGATCACGTCGAGGTAGTGTGCCCCCCGCTGCGTGCTCAGCTCCCTCTCCGAGAAGGCCAGGGGCGTCCACAGCTCGGCCCCCTGCGGGAAGTCGAACCCCGCCGGCATCACGCCGACCACGGTGAGGGACGCTCCATCGACGATTATCCTGCGTCCAATGACCGCCGGGTCGCCGCCAAACCGCCGCTGCCAGAGTCCATGGCCCAGAACCGCCACGCCCTCAGCACCGGGGGCGTCATCCCCGGTATCCAGCGTCCGGCCGGTATGCGGCGCCACCCCGAGGACCGCGAACAGGCTCCCGGTCACCGTGGCGCTCGCCAACTGTTCGGCGGGGCCGTCACCGGTCAAGGCAACCGACCCCGCGTTGACGGCCGCGAGCTCGCTGAACACCGCGTTGTCGCTGCGCCAGTCCGTGAAGTCGGGCGGCGACACGGTGGACGGGGAGCCTTGCCACGTACTGAACACCTGGACCAGCTCGCCCGAGCGCGGGTACGGGAGCGGTCGCAGCAAGACCGAGTGGACCACGCTGAACATGGCGGTGTTGGCCCCGATGCCGAGTGCCAGCGTCGCCACGGCGATAATGCTGAAGCCCGGGCGCTGGCCGAGCGCACGGATGGCGTAGCGTAGATCATTCATGTCGGAGCGCCTCCATGGGATCCACCGCGGCGGCGCGGCGGGCCGGAACAAGGGCCGCGAGCAACGCGGCCGCCAACAGCATCGTGGTGGTCGCGGCGATGCCCAGGGCCACGGTGAGCACCACGGTAGCTGAGAACGCGGGGCGTTTTCTCAAAGAGCGAAGCGCGTAGCGCTGGTCGGACAGCATCATCTTCACCCCCGTTCCTTTGCGTCTTACTCGGACCTCAACGCCACCATCGGATCCACCCGCGCCGCTCGCTGGGCGGGGACGTAGCACGCCGCCACCACGGCGAGACCCAGCACTGCCACGGCCGCACCGAACGCCAGGGGATCGGTGGGAGAGACGGCGTAGAGCTGATCCCGCAAGAGCCGCACGAGGAAGAACGCGGCAACCAGACCGGCGGCCATGCCGATGATCGCGTAGCGCAACCCGTCGCGGACCACCAACAGGAGCACGTCGCCACTCCGCGCGCCCACCGCCATGCGGACGCCCAACTCGCGCGTCCGGCCGGCCACCGAGAACGACAGGACGCCATAGATGCCGACCGCGCCGAGCGCGAGGGCCAGAAGTCCGAACACCCCCAGCAGCACGGTGCTGAACCGTTCCGAGGCGGTCGCCCGGGCGGTACGGTCGGTCATGGTCTGCACGTCCCACAGCGAAAGGTTGGGATCGAGGTCCGCCAGCACGTTCCGCAGCGCCGCCACCGCGGCGCCCGGGTCGCCATCGGTTTGCGCGATCAGATAATTCGAGAGGTAGAAGTACTGGGGGAACGACAGGTACACGCCCGGCGTGGCCGGCTCGTCCGGCCGCGCCAGCGGGACGTCGCCCACGACGCCCACGACTTCAGCCCAGTCGTCCTCCGGGCCCCATCCCACGGTGAGCTGGATCCGCTCGCCCACCGGATTCTGCCCCGGCCAGTACTGCTGGGCAGCCGCGTGCGTCACAATGGCCACCCGCGGTGCCCGCGCGTGGTCGGTCTCCGTGAAGGTGCGCGCGCCCACCAATGGAATGCCGAGCGTCGCGAAATACGAGGGCGTCACCATGTTCATCCACACTTCGTATCCGGCCTGAGGGCCCTCGGCGCGGTTGCGAATGTGCATCCGGGGGTGATCACACCCGCCGGCCAGGGGCAGGCAGTTCGCCGCGGCGGCGTGGCGCACCCCGGGCACCGCGGCGAGCCGTCGCGTCGCCTCAGAGAACAACTGTGCCGTCCGCGCCGAATCATACGCCTGCCGGGGGACATTCACGTACGCGGAGACCAGGCCTCGCGGGTCGAATCCAAGCGGCGTGGACTGGAGCCGCGCAAAACTCCGTGTGAGAAGGCTTGCCCCGATCAGAAGGACCACAGCCAGGGCGACCTCGATGGCGACTAGCGCCCCGAGCGGCCCTCGACGATGCCGGCTTTCGATAGAGGTCGCGAGCAGCGTGCGCGGGTCGCTCCGGGCTGCCACTAGAGCCGGCAGCGCGCCGAAGAGGGCGGTCGCCGCCAGGGCCACGGCGAAGTTGAACCCCAACACGGGACCGCTCAGGTGGAGCGAGCCGATATCTACGGTACCCGCGAGTGCGGGAGGCCGAAGTGACGCCACCAGCTCGACGCCCCACACCGCGATCGCCAGGGCGCCGGCGCCGCCCAGCACGCCCAACACCAGACTCTCGGTGACGAGGTGTCGCACCAGACGACCTCGGCTCACGCCCATGGCGATGCGCACGCCGATTTCCCGGGTGCGGCGGGCGCCTCGCGCCAGTTGCAAGTTCGCCACGTTGGCGCAGGCGATCAGCAGGACGAACCCGACCACGCCGAGCAGCACCAGCAGTGCCCTGGCGAGCACCGGGTTGACCCGCGTATCGGCGAGCGGGAGCGACGCAAACCCCAGTCGCACCGGCCCGAACGCTTGCTCGAGCGGCAAGGCCTCCTGCACCGACGGCGCGGACGTCGCAAGCCGACTTTCCCACTCTGGTGCCGTCACTCCAGCAGGCAGGCGCGCGACCACGGCGTGCCAGAACGAGAGCGCGCCTCGCAGACGGTTCCGGAAGGTGAGCGTCGGCGCCATCATCATCGGCGCCCACGCGTCCGCCCGCTCCGAAAGGCCGGCAAATCCCGCCGGCATGATCCCGATCACGGTGAACGGCACCGTGTTCAAGGTGATCGCGCGGCCCACGACGCCTGAGTCGGCGCCGAAGGCGCGCCGCCACAGATCATCGCTCAGGATCGTGACCGGATGCGTGCCGGGGGTCAGATCCTCCTCGGGCGCGAACCCGCGCCCGAGGGCCGCCGGTACACCCAGAACGCCGAAGTACGAGCCGGAGACCAGCTCAACCCCCACGCGTTGCGGCTGATCCGTTCCCGCCAGGTTGTACGACAGAGCCCGTGGCGTGTACGCGGCCACATCGGTCAGCTGCGGGTTCGCGGTCCGGAAGGCTTCGTAAGCTGGATACGACCACACGCTCATGGTGTCGGTCCGGCCCTCGGTGGGCCGGAGCGTCGGCCGGATGATGCGGAGCCGATCCGGTTGGGCGAACGGCGCGCGCGACAACAGCACGGCGTACACCGCGGAGAAAACCGTTGTGTTCGCGCCGATCCCGAGGGCCAGGGTGACAACCACCAACGCAGTGAAGCCGGGATGATTACGCAGGCTACGGAACGCATACCGGAGATCGGCCAGCAAGTCACTCATGGCGGAGCACTTTCATGGGATCAAGGCGTGGCGCACGCCAGCAAGCAGGGACACCTCCCTATCACTCCTGCCTCAACGCCACCATCGGATCCACTCGGGCCGCGCGCCGAGCGGGCACGTAGCTGGCCACCAGTCCCGCCAGCGCGAGAACCGCCGCCACGGTCGCGAACGCCAGCGGATCGGTGGGGCTCACATCGTACAGAAGACCGGAGAGCACGCGCGTGGCCGCGACCGCGCCGCCGATGCCGATGGCGAGGCCGCACGCCACGAGAAGGAGCCCTCGGCGTACCACCATCCGCATCACGCTCCAGGGGAGAGCGCCTAGCGCGATGCGCACGCCGATTTCCCGAGTGCGGAGGCCGACCGTGTAGGAGAGCACGCCGTAGAGCCCGACCGCGGCGAGCGTCAGGGCAACCGCGGCGAACAGCCCGAGCAGAACCATGGGATACCGGCGCCCTCCCACAGAGGCCTCGACCCGCTGCTCCAT
>DASWGV010000060.1:0-23328 GCA_036393515.1 Gemmatimonadales bacterium
CGGCACGATCCCCGGACGCTGGAGACCACGCCCAGCTACACCAATCCCCAGGTGGAGGAATACTGGGGGCCCATTACGCGCGAGGCGTATGGCCCGGAGTGGTATGCCACGGTGTTTGCGCTGGCCGAGTCGCCGGCGCAGAAGGGAGTGATCTGGGCCGGGTCGGACGATGGGTACATCCACGTCACCCGGGACGACGGGCGGAATTGGACCAACGTCACCATTCGGGACCTGCCAGAGTTCGCGCTGATTTCGATCATTGAGCCCTCGCACCATGCGGTGGGCACGGCGTACGTCGCGGCCACGCGGTACAAGCAGTCGGACCTGAATCCCTATCTCTACCGCACCACGGATTTCGGAAGCACCTGGACCCGCATCAACGCCGGCATCCCAGTGGGCGATTTCACCCGGACCATCCGGGAGGATCCCGAGCGGGCGGGCCTGTTGTTCGCCGGCACGGAGCGCGGCGTGTTCGTCTCGTTTAACGCCGGGGACACGTGGCAGCGCTTGCAACGCAACCTGCCGGTGGTGCCGGTGCACGACCTGGCGGTGAAGGAAGGCGACCTGGTGGCGGCCACGCACGGCCGTTCGTTCTGGATCATGGACAACGTGGCGCTGTTGCGGCAATTCACGCCGCAGGCGCTCGCCGCGCCGGCTCATCTCTTTGCGCCACGGACCACGGTCCGCTGGAGCGCGGGGGCGGACGCGGTGGGGACCTATGGCAACAGCGGGGCGGCGGGACAGAATCCGCCGGATGGGGTGGTGGTCCAGTGGTACCTGAAGAGTGCGCCCAGTGGACCCGTGACGGTGAGCTTTTTCAAGGGCAGCGACCTGATCAGGAGGTTTGTGAGCCCGTCGGCCGGTGCCCAGCCGACGGGCGTTGGTGGAGGAAGTCTAGCTGGTGCTGCCGGACTCCGCTTCACCTCGAGCGCCGGGGCCAACCGGTTCTTGTGGGACCTACGCTATCCCCCGGCCTCGGTGATACCGGGGGCGGTGTTCCAGGGCTCGGCCAACGGGCCCCGGGCGGCGCCGGGGAGTTACCGGGTGGAGGTGGCGGTGGGCGGGCAGACCCTGAACCAGCCGTTCACCATAATGCGGGACCCGCGCACGTCCTTCACGGACGCCGAGCTTCAGGCGCAGTTCGACTTTCTCATCAGCGTGCGGGACCAGCTCACCCAGACCATGAGCGTGGTGCGCGGCGCGCGCGGCATGCGGGACACGGCCACCACGCGGGTGCAGCAGGTGGGCGGCGGCGCCGAGCCCACGCGTGCTTTAAGGGCGCTCAACGATAAGCTCTATCCCCTGGAGGAGCGGCTGGTGCAGTACCGGGCGCGGGCGGGCCAGGACCTGATTGCCCAGCCCACGGGGATAGACAGCAAGCTGGCGCGGCTGATGTCGTTCACGTCGCAGGGGGACGGGCCGCCCACGGAGGGAGCGCGGGCGCTCCTGGTCCGGCTTACCGAGGAGATCGGGGCGCGGGCCAGGTTACTGGAGCAGGTCCGGGCGAATGAGTATGCGGCGGTGTTGAGGGTGACGGGGATGGTGCCGTAGGAGTCTCTCTGGCCTTTACTGGTACAGTTTGAAGGTGACGCTCGCTCAAACACTTGATCCCGGATCGGCGGGCCAGCTCGGTGTACGCCCCTTCGTGCCCCTGGCGGGCCCGTGGTCGAGCAGGTCGGAGAGATCGCGGGGCGGCCTCACGATTCCTGGCTACGGTGCGGGACCGGGTCGGGGTTAGTCATACTCGCCTTCCCACATCCCCTCAAGAAACGTGGCATACACGTCGCCTCTCATAAGACGCATCACTTGCGACAGATCAGGACCGCGCTCTCGGGGACCAACGCCGAGATGCCGTGATCCGGAACCGTACGATGCGCGGTGAATGAAGCGGGGCGCCCGACCTTCAGTATCTGACCGGCCGCGTAATCCAGAGGAAGACCAGGATCACAACTGCCGCCACCACCGCCAGTACCACGAGCGTGACCCGCCCTACCCGGGTCAACCGGCGACGCCGCACAAAGAAGTCTGGAAACGCCGCCACCACCGTGGCCGCGCACGTGCCGAGCACGCGGACGCCGAACGGCACCCGCGGCCGGCCCGCCGGTGCCTTCAGCCACTGGTGAAGCAGATCCCCAAACGCGGGCTCGAACACCCGCTCGCGGATGTCCCGGGGAAACAGCCGGCCGACCGCGATCCACCGCTCCGGCCCGGCGCTGGCCTCACGCACCCGCGGCGTCGCCCAGCTGCGCGACCGCGGCGAAATAAAAATCCCGGCTCGCGGTCCAGGCCCGGACGCCGGTGGCCGTCACCGTGTAGTGCCGCTCCCGGATGATCTGACCCTCCACGATCTCCTGCCGATAGTCCCCGCGGATCAGCCCTGCCTCCTCCAGGCGCGACATGAGCTGGTAGAACGCGGGGCCGGACTTCCGGACGCCCAGGGAGCGGAGCTGCGCGCGGACCTCCCGGCCCATCTGCGGTCCCGCCCGGAGGATGCCGATCACCAAGAACTGAAGGTGGGAGAGGCCCGGCAGCCGCATCTTGCCCTCCACTGACCTAATGCGTAGTTATGTTACTACTCGTGAGTACCGCACCCAAGCTGAGGTGGGGCGGGCGTGGTGTCAACCCGCGCCGGGCCCGCCGGGAGAAACCATGCGTCCTGCCTCGTTCGCCCTCTGCTGGCTCCTGCCCGCCACCGCCCTCGCCCAGATCCCGGAAAAGTTCGAGAACCTGAAGTTCTTCCCGTCCGACATCACCCGCGATTCCCTGGTCACCGTGATGCGCGGCTTCTCGTTCGCCCTGGGCGTCCGCTGCCAGTACTGCCACGTGGGCGGGGACGGCGTCTCCTTCGAGGGCGTCGAGTTCCACAAGGACGACGACCCGGATAAGCGGAAGGCACGGGCCATGCTGGAGATGGTGGGGCGGCTGAATGACGAGGTCCTGGCCAACCTGCCGGACCGGGATGATCCGCCGCTCCGAGTGGAATGCAAAACCTGCCATCGCGGGCTCCCCCGCCCCACCCTCCTCAAGCAGGAGCTACGCATGGTGCTGGACCGAGCCGGAACCGATTCCGCCGCGGCGCGCTACCGCGACCTCAGGAACCGGGCGGCCTTCACCGGCACGTTCGATTTCGGCGAGTGGGAGACCAACACGCTGGCCGAGGATCTCTCCCGCGAGGGCCGGCGGCAGGACGCCATCGCCATCTTCCGGCTGAACGAGGAGTTCTACTCCGAATCGGTCTCCATCAAGGGGGCGCTCGCGCAGCTCTACGAGACGGTCGGCGACACGCTCCAGGCAATCGCCTACTACGAGAAGGCGCTCGTGCTGGCGCCCACCCTGGCCCCGGCCCGGCGCCGGCTGGAGGCGCTCCGAGGCCGCTGACGCCGTCCCGTTGCGCTTCGTCCGGCCATCGCGCAGTTACTTGAGCGCGTACGTCAGCAATACCGTCCCCGTCTTCCGATAGATCCGGTGCTTGGTGAGCTTGAGCTTGGCCAGCGTCGCTGGACTTGGCAGCATGGCCACCCCGCTGCCCAGTAGCACCGGAATGACCGCCACCTCGATCGCGTCAACCAGCCCGAGGGCGAGCAGGCTCCGGAACAGCTCGCCGCCGCCAAAGAGCCAGATGCCCTTTCCTTTCTTCTGCTTCCGCAGGGCCCGGACGGTTTTGCCGGGGTCATGGGAGACCGTGACGTCGGGGCAGTCCTCCTGCCGCAGGGTGCGTGAGAAGACGTACGCTTTCTGGCCGGGCATGCCGTCGCCGCCCGGTTTGACCGCCGCCTGGTAGGATTTCCGGCCCATCAGGACCGTGTCGAAGTCCTTGAACATGGCGTCAAAATCAATCTCCGGATCAATCACGATCCAATCGTAGCCGCCCTTGGGGTCGGCGATGTACCCGTCCAGGCTCATGGCCACCGAGTACTGCACGCGTCGCATGTTCGTCTCCTCCCTTGGTTCGCTCTTGCGGCGTTCCGCCCGGCGCGACAGAATTGCCCCCTCTCAATCTTTGAGTTTCCGCTGACCGGCGGGACGCACCCTCTGGCCGGCCCGCGGCATTGATCAAGCGTTGCACGCCTGTGGTACAGGCCACGCCCGAGGAGGTCACATGTCCGCCCGTCGCTCGCTCGCCGCTGCCGCTGTTGGTCTTCTGGCCCTCATTCCCCATCGTGCCGCGGCGATGCAGGGAGCCACCGGGGAAGCCGGACTCACGGCCACCACCACGTCCGCCGAGGCGCGGGCCGCGTTCTGGGCCGGGCTGGACGACATCGACAACATCTATCTTCCCCGCGCCGCCCGCCAACTGCAGCAGGCCTTGAGCCTCGACCCGTCGTTCGGCATCGCGCGCGTGGCGTACGGCCTGTTCGCACCGGGTCTCACCAACGAACAGCGGGATGAGGAAATCAACCGGGGCGTGGCGGACGCGGCCAGGGCGTCCACCGGGGAGCTTCTGGTGACCATGGCCTGGCGCGCCCGGGGTGCCCCGCGGGCCGAGGAGCGGCGCGTGCTGTTCCAGGCCGCCGCTGACTTGTTGCCCGGCGATGACCGTCTGAGCTACTACGCCGCAGCCAACGTGGCGGACCAGCGCGAACGGGAGCGGCGGCTGGCGGAGGTCACCCGCCGGCATCCCGACTACGGGCCCACATTCAACCAGCTGGCTTACCTTCGCTGGGGCCTGGGCGACGGACCGGGGGCGCTGGCCGCGGCGGAGCAGCAGCTCAAGGTCTCGCCGAACATCCCCAATGCCCACGATAGCTACGCGGAGATGCTCCAATTCCACGGCCGGTTGGACGAAGCGGCGCCGCACTATCAGCACGCCATGCGCCTGGACGCCGACTATATCGCAGCCCACACCGGACTGGCGGAGATCGCCATGTTGCAGGGCGACGGTGCCACCGCGCGTACCCACTACGGCCACGCCATCCAGAAGGACGCGGTGCCCCAGAACAAGCTGGGCTACCGCCAGGCCATTGCGGTGACCTGGGTGAGCGAGGGCAATCTCAAAGCCGCGGTGGACGAGTACACCGCGGTGGCCGCCGAGGCTGAGCGCAACAGCTACCCGGGCGTCGCTGCCACCGCGCACCGCAACCTGGCCGTCCTGGAAGCGGCGCTGGGCGACAAGAACACCCCGCACGGGCACCTGGCCAAGGCACAGGAGCTGGGCGGCGACACGCCCACGCAGCAGGTATTCGCCGCGTTCACCCACTCGTTGTTGGGCCACATGAACCCCGCCAAGGCGGCCGCCGGCAAGTTCGCCGAAGGCGGGAATGCCCCCAACCCCACGCCGGCCTTGATGCGCAACATCCGCGCGGTGAACGGCGTGGTGGCGGCGGCGGAGGGCAATACGGCCGCCGCGCTGGAGGAGTCCCGCCAGGCGGCGCAGCTTGGCGCCCTGGGGAAGGCCCTGGCAGCGGAGCAGCTCAAGAAGAGTGGGAAGACGGCGGAAGCGCAGGCGCTCCGGCAGGAAGTGATGGCGTTTTCGGTGGTGGACCTGGTGACCGCGATCGCTAAGCAACGGGCCGGCAAGATTTGAAACGCCGGGGGTGATGGAGCGGCCCTAGAGATTCTTCTTCCACCACCCCAAGTACAGGGTGTACAGATTCACCTGCGCGCTCGCGCCCGCCATGGCGTGCGTCTTGTTGGGGAACAGGCGCAGGTCAAACTGCTGGTTCGCTTCCTCCAGCAGGTGCACCAGCTGCGTAGTGTGCTGGGGATGCACGTTGTCGTCTCCGGTGCCGTGCACGATCAGCAGGTTGCTCTTGAGCTGGTCTACGTACGACTGCGGCGCCCCCCGCCGATACCCGTCCGGGTTCTCTTCGGGCGTGCGCATGTACCGTTCGGTGTAGATGGTGTCGTAGAGGCGCCAATCCGTCACGGGCGCCCGCGCGATGGCCGCCTTGAAGACGCCGTCACCCTTGAACAGCGCTAGCAGGGACATGTAGCCCCCGTAGCTCCCACCCCAGATCCCCAGGCGGCCCGGGTCCACGAACGGCAGCGTGGCGAAATGTCGCGCGGCGGCGATCTGGTCGGCGGCCTCATAGGTACCCAGGCCCAGATAGGTCAGTTTCTTGAACCGGGCCCCGCGGGCGCCGGTGCCGCGGTTGTCCACGCTCGCCACCAGGTACCCTTCGCGGGCGAGCAGCACGTGCCACAGGTACAGCGAACCGCCCCACCCATTGGTGACGGTCTGCGATCCTGGCCCCCCGTACACGTACATGACCAGGGGATAGCGGCGGGCAGGATCGAAGTTGGCGGGCTTCATCAGGTACGCGTTCAATTCGACGCCGGGTGCGGTGGTGATCCTCAGGAACTCCGGGGCCGGCGCACCCAGCGCGGCCACGCGATCCCGCTGGGCGCGATTCTCGGCGACGACGCGGACCAGGCTCCCATCGGCGCGGTGGAGCTGCTGCACCGGCGGCACGCCGGCACGCGAGTAGGCGTCCAAATACAGACTGAACGTGGGGTCGAACGTCGCCCTATGGCTTCCGTCAGCTTCAGACAAGCGCCGGAACCCCCGGCCGTCGAGCCCGATGCGATAGAGCGGGCGCACCAGCGGCCCGTCGGCCGCGGCGGCGAAATAGACCACCCCGGCCCGCTCATCCACCCCATGCACATCAAGCACGTCCCAGGGGCCCGCCGTCACCTTCCGAATCACCGAACCGTTGCGCCCAAACAGGTATAGCTGGGCGTACCCCTCGCGCTCGCTCAGATACAGGAACTGCCGGCCCCCGTCGAGCCAGATCGGCTCCTGGACGTCCACCCACGCCGAGTCCGCGTCCGTCATCACCACGCGCGAGGCGCCCGTGCGAACGTCCGCCATCACCAGATCCACCCGGTTCTGGCGCCGATGGAGACGGAGAAACCAGACCGAATCCGGGGAGGCGGCGAAGTCCATGCGCGCCAGGTAGGCCTCCCTGCCGCGGGGCGCGTACGCGATCCATCGGGTCTCGCCGGTGGCGACCTCCACCACGCCGAGGCGCACTTGCGAGTTGGCGGTGCCGGGCTTGGGATAGCGAATCGGCACCAGCTCAGGGTAGAGCGGCAGCTCGTCTACCAGGTAGAAGGTGGAGACGGGCGACTGGTCGAACCGCCAGAACGCGATGCGCGATCCGTCCGGGCTGAAGCGGAACGCGTCGCGCAGGTCGAGCTCTTCCTCGTAGACCCAGTCCGTGGCGCCATTGATGATGTCCGGCCCGCCGTCGCGCGTCAGCCGCCGTTCGCGTCCGGTGGCCAGGTCGGTGACGAAGATGTCGTTGTCCCGCACGAACCCCACCCGGTGGCCGTCGGGAGAGAACTTGGCGTACTGCTGGTAGCCGGGGGCCGTGCTGACCGGGGTGAGGCGGCGGGTGGAGAGGTTCCACACGAAATAGGTGCCCTTGGTGTTGGCCCGCCACACGCGCACTGAGTTGGTATAGATGAGGAGCTTGGTGCCGTCAACGGAGAACGCGTACTCCTCTATGGTGATGGGCGCGTTGGCCCCGGGAGGGATGAGATCCACCCCGCGAACCAGCAGCTCGCGGCGTCCGGAGACCGCATCTACCCGGTACAGGTCGGTGGCGCCATCGCCCGCCGAGTCGACCAAGGTGTACGACCCCCCGCCGGCATCCCACGCGACGTCCACCAGCTCGCTGGCCCATTCCCGCGACCCGAACAGGTGCGCCACGGTGAGCTCCGGAGCCTGCGCGCCGGCGGGTGGAGCCGCGGCCGCCCCGGCAACCACCACCACACCGACCGCGGCCCACGCCCGAAGGGAAACCTCGACTCGCTGCACCATAGCTCCTCGCTCGCCAATCGAAGGGTCAGAGGTTTCGCATGCGATCCGGATAGTCCGTGATGATACCGCAGACACCCAGCGCGCGCAGTCGCCGTGCGTCTTCGGGCTGGTTGACCGTCCAGACGTGCACCGGCTTGGATGCGCGTCGCGCCGCCCGGACCAGCCGCCGGTCCACCACCCGGACCCGCCCGTGATACTCCGGGACGGCGAAGGCGGCGTGGGGTCCACCGACCTTCAGACCGACTCTCGACGCGAGGAGCGCCAAAGCAACCCCGGCACGTGACGGAGACGTCGGGATCCCGACGCGGCGGAACGGCGCCAACGCCCGGCGCGTAAAGGAGCCGACCACCACGCGGCGCTCGGCCCCATGGCGCCGCAGCGCCGCCAGCGCCGGCTCGGCCGCCCGTGACTCCTTAATCTCGATCAGCAGCGGCGTGTCCCGGTACCGCTGGAGCACCGCGTCCAGGCGCGAGATGGGGTCGCCGCCCCCGGCATCCAGTGCGTCCACGGAAACCGCCATCATCTGGTACACCGCGCCCCGCCCGCCGGTGGTACGGTCCACGGTCGCATCGTGGATGATGACGGGTACGCCGTCCGCCGTCACCCGCACGTCGAACTCCAGCGCGTCGGCTCCGTCCTGGAGGGCGCGATCGAACGCGCGGACCGTGTTCTCCGGGCAGGTGCCGCTGGCTCCCCGGTGCGCGATGATGGGACGGGCATCGGGATCCAGGAGGACATTGTCTATTATCCCCAGGTCTCCGCCCTCCCCGTCAACTCCACGCCGCGCACACGATCGGGATGCAAGAGTGCCCCGAGAATCTCTACTCCATCCGCGATCCGCGGGCCTGACCGGTTGAAGTAGGCTGAGCCATCCACGACCCAGGTCCGCCCGGACGCGATGGCCCGCGGGCCCACTGCGCGCAGGCGCGCCGCGTGGTCCTCGGCTGCGCGCCGGCTGCGCGGCAGGCCGTAGCCGCACGGCATCACGACCAGCACATCCGGATCCAGCCCCACCAGATCCTCCCACCCAACCTGGCGCGACGGCCGCCCCTCCTGCCCCGCCAGGTTGGTGCCGCCCGCCACCTCGATCATTTCCGGCACCCAGTGCCCAGGCACGAATGGTGGATCCAGCCACTCAATCGCCAGCACCGAGGGCCGGGGCGCCCCGGCCACGGCCGTGGCGACGGCGGTCAGCCGCGCCTGCAAGGCGTTCACCACGGCCGCGGCACGCCCGGGCACACCCAGCTCGTCCCCCAGTCGCCGTATGGACCCGAGCACTTCCTCAATACTGTGCGCGTCCACGGAGAGGACCCTGATTCCCTCGCCCAGTGCCCGCGCGGCCTCGCTGGCCAGCGTCGTCGGCACGGCGCATACCTCGCACACGGCCTGGGCCAGGATGACGTCAGGTGCGGCCGCGCGCAGTCGCTCCTCATCCAGCGTGTAGGGAGATCCGTGGCGCATCATGCCGTCGCGGACAGCCGCGTCAATGCCCGCGTCGGTGAGCCCCTCAGGATCGAACCGTGGCCGGCTGACCCGGGGCTTACGGACGATGCTGGGCGGGTAGTCGCATTCGTGCGAGATGGCGACGAGGCGCTCCTCCAGCCCGAGCGCGGCCACCATCTCGGTGGCGGACGCGAGCAGCGAAGCGATGCGCATGGCCGGAAGATGGCGGAGACCAGCGCCACCGGCAACGCCGCGACTTGACAGCGTTCCCGTCGGCCCGCGACATTCCCGCCGGGCAGCGACGGACAACGACGGAGCACACCCGGGTATGACCTACATCATTGCCGAACCCTGTATCAACGTGAAGGACCGCGGCTGCGTGGATGTGTGTCCGGTGGACTGCATCTACGAGGGTCCGGACATGCTCTATATCCACCCGGATGAATGCATTGATTGCGGCGCCTGCGAGCCGGAGTGCCCGGTGACGGCGATCTTCGCCGAGGACGACACGCCCGAAAAGTTCCGGGAATACATCGAGAAGAACCGGACCTTCTTCGAGGGCGGGGTGGAGCGGCAGGTTGCGAAAGGACGGCAGCACTAGAGCTCCCTACCGCCGCGTTGTCACCTCAATCGCTCCCGCACCATGGCCGGTTCCATAGCGCTGGGTGGCATCTGGGCCGTCGAGCCAGCGCACCTCCTGAATAGTCTCAACCATGATGGTCTCCAGCGAACTGAACAGCCCCACCCGCACGCCGTCGCGGTAGACCACCACGCCGGCGGGCCCTTCCGTGGGCTCGCCGCCCCGCTCGACCACGGGATCGCCAGCGCCCCGGGTTCCGCGGAGCCCTCGCTGGGTGAGCCAGCCGGGCCGCAGCTCCCGCACCAATGCGACCGCGGTTGGCGCGGAGGACGCCGCGATCTCCGCGGCGCTGATCACGTTCGCGTTCCGCCGCGGGGACGCGGCACCCCCGGAGCTTGCTCCTCCCGAAGCACATCCAACCAGCGTGATGGCGGTCATAAGGGCCGTACACCGGTGCAATGCGTTCATGAGATCCCCCAGGCAATGAGCGACGCGCGCTCGAGTCGTCTGGCCAAGTTGCTCCCGCGGTAGCTCTCCCGCAACCGGCCTCCCGATGCTTGCCGACTGAGCCGTCCGCGAGTACCCTGCGGCCATCCCGGCAGTGGGGGCCTCACCATGCGGGCGCGGCAGAACGGAAGTCTTCTCGTCATTGGGCTGCTGGTCCCCTGCGCGGCGCCGGCGAGGGCGCAGAGCAACTCCCCCATGGTGCGGCCGGTGCCGGCCCCGGTCGTCCCCCCTCCGGAGTTCGCTCGCGCGATCGCCCGAGGGACCAGAGGCGTGACGGGGGAACCGGGACCCCGCTACTGGCAGCAGTACGCGCGCTATCGGCTCCGGGCGCGCCTCGATGTCGCGACCAAGCGCCTGGAAGGCACCGCGGGCATTGGGTATCTCAACCGATCCCCCGACACACTGCGCACCATCGCGCTGCACCTGCATCAGAACCTCCACGCGCCCGGCGTCATGCGCAATGAAGCCCAGGAGGTCACGGGCGGCGTGGAGTTGCGCTCCGTAAGCGCCGGGGGCCGGGCGCTTGCGCCTGGGACGGGAACACCGGGCTACGCGGTGGACGGCACCCTCCTGCGCCTCCGGCCTCCGGCACCGCTGCTCCCCGGCGACTCGGTGGACCTGGCAATTGACTGGAGCTTCCAGGTGCCGCAGAGTGGTGCCGGACGCATGGGGTGGAGCCGCGACGACGTGTTTTTCATCGCCTACTGGTACCCCCACGTGGCCGTCTACGACGACGTGGTGGGCTGGCACACGGATCCCTATCTCGGCTCGGCGGAGTTCTACGCAGGATTTGGCGATTACCAGGTGGAGATCGAGGCGCCGGACGGCTGGATCGTGATGGGGACCGGCGGCTTGGAGAACGAAGCCGCCGTCCTGGCCGAACCGGTCCGCGGCCGGCTTCGGGCGGCCGAGCGAAGCGACACGGTAGTCGGCGTGATCACGCCGGACCTGCTTCGCGGAG
The DNA here is from genome assembly GCA_036393515.1 of Gemmatimonadales bacterium. GTDB lineage: Bacteria > Gemmatimonadota > Gemmatimonadetes > Gemmatimonadales > GWC2-71-9 > JACQHC01. Next base: position 11,257 of record DASWGV010000060.1, read on the forward strand.
GACGGGTCACGGCCCGCAGCGCCACCGGCTGGCTAACGTGGCGCTTCGCCGCCGAGCGGGTCCGCGATGTCGCGTTCAGCGCCACGCGCGGCGGACTCTGGGATGCCACGCGCACGCCGGTGGGCGACCGGGACGGCGACGGCAACGTCGATTACGCGCGGGTGGACGCGCTGTACCGCGCGGACGCGCCGCTGTGGCGGCACGCGGCAGGCTACGCGCAACACGCCATCGCCGCGCTGTCCCGGTTCACCGCGCTGCCCTATCCCTGGCCCCACATGAGCGCGGTCGAGGGCGCCGGCATCATCGGTGGCGGCATGGAGTTCCCCATGATGACCCTGATCGGCAACTACAACGGTCGCAGTGACTCGGCGTTGTACTATGTCGTCGCCCACGAGCTGGGGCACATGTGGGTTCCCATGACCGTAAGCACGGACGAGCGCCGGTACGGCTGGATGGACGAGGGCACCACGACCTTCAATGAGAACCAGGTGCGCAAGGAGTTTTTCCCGGGACGAAACCACGACGAGGGAGACCAGCGGGAGTATGTCGCGGCGGCACGGTCCGGCTACGAGAGCGAGATGATGCGCTGGACGGACTATCTGTACCCCGGGCAGGGAGGGATCGCCTCATACGCCAAGCCAGCCACCACACTCGCCACGCTCCGGGCCCTGCTGGGCGACAGCCTGTTCCTTCCCGCCTACCGGGCCTATCTGTCGCGCTGGGCGTTCAAACACCCCAAGCCCTGGGACTTCTTCCATACGGTGAACCACGTGACCGGCCGGAACCTGGACTGGTTCTGGCGGAGCTGGTACTACGAGACGTGGATCCTCGATCACGCCGTGGGAGCGGTCGAGGCCGGACCGGCGGGGACGCGCATCAGAGTGGAGGATCGCGGGTTGGTCCCCATGCCGGCGCGCCTGGCGGTGACGCTGGCGAGTGGCGAGGTGCGGCGGCCGGAGGTACCAGTGGAACACTGGCTGGGCGGCGCCCGCGCCGCCGAGGTGTCAATCCCGGTGGGCCTGGAGGTGGTGCGCGTGGAGATCGATCCGGAGCGGGCCTTTCCGGACGTGGACCGCGGCAACAATCTGTGGGAGCGGACGCCCTCTCGCCCTCAGTAGGTGCGCAGCGAGAGCCCGGCGAAGGCGTGGATCTGGAGGGCGCCGCGCCAGAACGGATCCAGCACCTGGAGCTCCACGAACGGCCGTACGGAGCCGGACCCCAGCAAGGACGCGCCGGTCAAGAGCAGCGGATGTCCCTCCTCCTCGGAGGGGCTGAACGACGAATTCTGCGAGACCTGAAGATCCAGTGCGGTATACCCGGCACCCACGTACCAGGCTGACCCCTTCCCCAAGGGACGCACCCGCAGGCTCGCCAGCACCTGCCATCCCGTGCGGTTGGAGCTCGCGTCACCGGTTGACAGGCCCAGGAGCAGGTTGACCGCCGGATACAGCTCCAGGAAACCGGCCAGCGTCACCGCGGCCTGCACGCCTATTCGACCGTCTTCCAATCCGCGGCCCGAGACCCGCGCCCCGAATTGGCCGCCGAGGTCGAGATGATTGGACAGGGCCGGCCCGGTAGCCGGGGAGGCCCGGCTCCAGGCCACGATGACCCCGCAGTCGGAGCCCTCGCGATTGAACTGGGCGGGAAGGTTGCCCGCGCCACTGTAGGCCTCGATGGCGTCTATGAACTCCACGTCGAGGACATCGTCCACGTCCACAGTGCCCGTGTTCCCAACGTAGGCGCCGTCGACAAAGATCAGGGCCGCACAGACGGTCACCTGGATCTCGGGAATGCGGTTGCTGACGATCAGATACTCCCGCGTGTCCAGGAAACCGGTGAACGGATTCATCCGGCCGTAATTGGGGTTGGCCCTGACCCGGAGACCCCTCATGCGCCGGAGGACGTCGGTCACCTGGTTGGGGTAAAGCGGTTCAAACTCCTGGCGGGTGATGAACTCGCCGAACCCTTTGGCCCGCCGGTCGTGAAAGTCCAGCAACCGGTAGGGGACAGGCGCGCCAACCACAACGATGGTGTCGAGCATGGTGGGGGTCAGCGCTCGCACCTCGACATTCATGACCAGGGTCAGGCCGGCCGCGAGATCCAGGGATGACGAAACGGCGACCTGGTACCCGGGCGACTCAAGGCGGATGCGATACCGGCCCGGAGTGGGAGCCTGGAGGCTGAACCGTCCATCCATCACGAGGGTTGCGCGGGCGGCGTCGGCCCCGGACTCGTCCAGCAAGCGCACCACCCCAGCGATGGGCCGCCGCGAAGCGGCGTCGGTCACTTGCCCCTGCACCGCCTGGGCCGCGAGCCGGTTACTCGACACCAGGAGCCCGCCCAGCACGATGAGCGCGCGTGGGGCAGCACGACTCACGGAATGAGGTCCCACAGGAAGAGACCTGCGACGCCCGCGACGAACATGGCACCGAACACCGGCAACAGGTGCCGGCGATACGCCGCGCTTCCCAACCACCCGGCGTACGCCCCCTTGGCGACGGTATTGGCCAGCATCGCGATTACGATCCCACCGGCCGCGGTGGACGCCGAGAGCGAGACGCCACTCGCACCGGCAAGGCTCAACGTGATGGCATCCACGTCGGTGAGCCCCGCGATGCCGGCGGCGACGGCCAGTCCCGTACTGCCGAGATAGGTGTCGGCGGCGCGGACCACCAGCAGGACCACGGCGTAGAATACCGTGAACTTCAACGCTTCGGTCAGGCGAAACGGGTTGGACAGCTCAGGCGCGTCCCCTGCGGTGTCCTTAGATGGTACCCGGCGCACCAGCAGGGCCAGCGCGGCCGCGCCCGCGGCGAGCACTACCGCCACCTCGGGCGCCAGGGTGAGCAGGAGCGATGGCTGAACCACGCCGCACAGCAACGCGATCCGCACCAGCATGACCAGGGACGCCAGGCCGCTCGCGATCGCGAGCGCCATGTCGTGCCGCGTGGTGGCCGCGGACCGGGTCGCGAACGCCACGGTCACCGCGGTAGACGACACCAGCCCGCCAAGCAGGCCGCTGAGGTACAGCCCCGGAGATCCGCCGAGGACGCGCATGGCGACGAACGCGGCGAACGACAGACCACACACCAGGACGACCATCAGCCAGAGTATCCTGGGGTTCCACACACCCCACGGCCCGTACGGCGCGTCCGGCAGCATGGGCAGGATGATCACGCTGATCACCGCCAGGCCAAGCACGGCACTCAGCTCCTCACGGGTGAGCGCGCGGGACCATGCCTCCAGGCGCTCCTTGGTAGCCAGGAGCGCCACGACGCCGATGCCGACGGCGCCCGCCACCAGGAGGGCGCCCACGCCGGCCATGACGCCAACCCAATACGCGGCGAGCGCCGCGACTTCCGTGGTTGTGCCGGGATCCGTCCCGCTGGTCCGCAGATAGGCCGCGATCACCAGGGCGGCAATGCCCACGAATCCGACGATCACCGCCGCCCCGATGTCGCCGCTCACCAGCGCAATGGCCGACCCCAGCACGGCGAACAGCGGGAACGTCCGCACCCCGGCGAATTGACGAACCCCGGCGGCTGCGGCGCTTCGCTCCCGCTCGACGCCGATCAGGCCCCCCAGGAGCAGGGCCGCCAACAGGCGCAGGAGCGCCTCTCCGGGTGGCACCGCCAGGCTGATCACGACTCAGAAGAACCGATGCCCGATGCCCGCGAAGAGGCTGGTCTGCGCGGCGGAGACCCGCAGCGGGTTGAGGACATGAACCTCGACGTAAGGTCGCCACGATCCGCCCGGCAGGTGGACGCCGCTCAAGAGCAGATGATGATGTCCTTCGACCATGGCCGGGTTCGCGCCCGGCTGCGCCGTCACGTCGACCAGCGTGGTGCCGGTACCGACATACCAGGCGGATTCGCGGCCCAGTGGACGGGCCCGCAGGGCCAGCACCAGCTGAAACCCGGACCGGATCGAGTTGGAGGCGGTATTGGGGAGGTGGCGGTAGATGTTCACCGCCGGGTAGAACTCGACCCCAGCGGTCAGGGTGTAGGAGAGGGTAAACCCGTAACGACCTTCCCGGACCCCACCGGTGCCCAAGCGCGCCCCCGCATGCGCCGCCGCCGCCAGGTGCCGGACGATTCTGCTGGTGTCGCGCGGACTGACCCGGCTCCACAGCGAGACGACACCACACCCTCGGGAGCGCCCACCGCGCGCGGGGGCGACGGCCACCTCCAGCTCCGGTGGCACTTCGCTGGTACGGTACACCTCCATCGCGTCGGTCCCGTCGAGCGAGAGCAGCATGTCCACGTCCACGTCGCCAGACAGACCGGCGTAGGTGCCGTTGAGGAACAGGGCCACCGGGCAGAAGGCCGGGGCGCCGCGGCCCCGCCCCCGCTGCCCGATGCGGGGTCCGGTGCCGTCACCGGGATCGGCCGTCACATCGAACACATTCAGCCGGCGCACCAGGCTGGCGACGTCGGCGGCCCCGGTGCGTTCGATGTCCTCGCGCGTGATGAAGCGCCCCCGCCCGAAATCCCGCCGCCGATAGAACATCCCGAGATGAATCGGAATGGGACGCCCCTCCACGATGAGCGTATCCAGCAGCTCCGGGGCGACGGCCGTCAGCCGCAACGGGTACTCCAGCGGTGGACCGGCGACCAGGTCGAAAGGGGCGGACGCCAGGGGCCGATACCCGGGCACCAAGAACCGCAGCCGGTAGCGGCCCGGCCCCGGTGCGCTGACCGTGTAGCGGCCGCCGGGATCGCTTTGGGAGCGCGCGACTTCCTGCCCGCTGGCGTCGAGGAGCAGCACCAGCGCGCCCGCGACCGGGTTGCCCGTCTGGCCGGCGATGACCGTGCCGCCGACCGACTGCGCCACGGCTTCCGGCGCTCCCGCCGCGAGCGCCAGCGCCACAGCCGCCGACACGCCCCAGTGCACCCGGTCTCCGCGACCCTTGGGCGCGTTCCGGCTCCCCTCGGTAGAGGCCGCCGCCTCAACGGCGTACCTTCCCGGGTGATGACCGATCATGCGTTCATGCACCTCGCGATCGCCCGATGCCGCGAGGGGATCGCTCGCGGCCAAACACCTTTCGGCGCCTGCATCACCCGGAACGCGGCGGTCGTGAGCTGCGAGCACAATGGCGTCTGGGCCACCACGGACATTACGGCCCATGCCGAGGTCCGCGCCATTCGGGAAGCCTGCCGCAAGCTGGGCACGGTGGACCTGTCCGGATGCGTGATCTACTCCACCTGCGAGCCCTGCCCCATGTGCTTCGGCGCCATTCACTGGGCCCGCATCGATCGGATCGTCTTCGGCGCCAATGTCGCAGATGCCCGGTCCCTGGGATTCTCCGAGCTGACCATCTCCAACGCGACCATGAAGGAGTTGGGCGGCAGCCCGGTCCGGATTGACGACGACGTGCTGCGCGAGGAATGCCTGAAGCTCTTCACGGAATGGGCGGAACGCCCGGGCCACCAGACCTACTGAACGGGCACCCAGGTCGGTCTCACCGACCTGGGCGTACGGCCCCGAACTGTTCGAGCGTCGGATGGCCGCCGCGGCCGGCCGCCTGGCGGATGGCAGCGATGGGACCCAGGAGCACCACCTGCATGCGATCGGGCACCAGATACTTCCGCGCCGCCGCGGTCACGGCCGCGGCGGTGACCCCGCGAATGCGGTCCGGATAGGTGGCTGAGCGTCGGTGGTCCCCATAGGAGGCCCATTCCCGCGCCAGCGCCAGCGCCGTCGCGTGTCCATGGCGGAACGCAAAGGGGAACTCGCCGTCGGCCAGCGCACCCTTGGCCACGAACAGCTCCTCCTCCGTCACGGGTTCCGCCTGGATCCTCGCCACCTCGCGGAAAGCGACGTCCATCAACTGGGTAATCGACTCCGGCCGCCCGGCCGCGCGAATGGTGTAGGTGCCCGGGCCGCGGAGCCGGGGCTCGGGATGGCCGATTTCGTCGTTCGCCAGGCCCCGCCGGTCGCGGGCTTCCACAAACATCCGCCCGGCCAAATGGTCCCCCGCGAGGATGTAGTTCATGACCTGGAGCGGCGCCTCGTCCTCGACCGGCACCACCGGCAATTCGTGCCCGATGACGAGCCAACCCTGGAGCCTGTCCACGTCGTAGGTGTGGATCCCCCGCACCCCACCCTCTCCCGCATCAAGCGGCAGAGGCGGCACGGCGGCAGGACGTGGTGGGCGTGGACCGCGCCAGTCCCCGAACACCTGCCCTACCCGCCGGCGGGCCTCCGCGGCATCGACGTCGCCGGCCACCGCCAGCACCACGTTGCCCGGCACGACGAACCGGCGGTGAAAGTCCGTAACCTCGGTTTCCGCGAGCGGCGCCGCGGACGAGTTGGATGCCCCCCTGCCGTAGACATGGTCGCCGTACAGCAGGTCCTCGAACAGGGCCACGGCCACGGGCATGGATCCCTGGTACAGCACGGGCCCGGATTCGCCCGCCGCGCGGTCGGCCCGAAGCTCGACGCCGCGGGACGGGGCCTGGTCCGGGGCCGTGATGCGCGGCTGGCGCAACAGACCACCGAGGAGGTCGAGCGCTCGCCAGGCGTCCTCCGCCGGGACGTTCAGCGTGATCTCGGTGAGTTCACGCCCGACGTTGACGGTGAATTCCGCGGTCATCTCGGCGAGCGCCCGCTGGACATCCGCCGCCGGGACCGCGCCCGGCCCCGACCGGAACGCGCGCTCCAGGCCCGCCGCGGCGCCGGGACGGGGCTCGTCGGTGGAGCCCACGCGAACCGTGGCCGCCAGCGTGACCAGCGGGACCGTGCGGTCTTCCACCACGTACGCCACTAACCCGTTGCCCAGTCTGTGCTGCACGGTGGCGGGATCCGGCCGGCGGAAACTCGGCGCCGGCAGGTTCATCTGTCGTGGATGGGTGTAGTCCTGGGCGGAAAGGCCGAAGGGCGCGGCGGCCGTCAAGGCAGCCCACGCCATCAGGGCGGCACGCGTGAGCCCGCCCGCGGTCCTGCCTCGACGGCCGCTCATCGGGATCCCTCCTCCGCCTTCTCCCGGCCCGCCGGCCGCCGAACGATACCGATCGAACGGTTCTCCGGTATGAAGTACCGTCGCAGGAGCCGCGTGATGTCGTCGCCCGCGGTGCGCTCGCGTGCCTCCAGATAGGCTGCCAGCGTCCGCCAATCGTCCATCACCTGGAAATGCCCGATTTCAAAACCCAGCCGGTCACCTTCGAGCGCCGTGCGCTGCCACTCGGTGCGCAGCCGTTTCTTGGCCAACGCCAGTCTGGTCTGGGCCACCGGCGCTTCCTTGAGGCGCTCCATCGTGGCCAGCAGCACCTCTTCCGCCGGGCCGAGCCGGCCCTGGTCGGCCAGCACGACCTCCAGATTGATGGAGGCCGGCACGCTGAAGCGGGAGGTGTGAATGACCCGCGTGTTGACGTCCACTCGCCCCCCGATGCCCGCCGCCGACAGGGCGTCGGCGAGCTCCATCTCCACCACTTCGCCGAGCACGTCGAAGAACGGCCGGTCCGGATGGCCCACGCCCGGGATCATGAACCGCGCCTCCACCCGGGGCTCCAGCCGATCGCTGCGCCAAATCAGCCGACGCTCCGCTTGGGGAAGCGGCTCGATCGCCTTCACCCGCGGCGGCTCCGGAGCCCGTGGCATCCAGCCGAAGTAGCGATCCACCTGCGGGATCATTACCTCCAGCGTGACACCGCCCACCAGCACGATGGTGGTGTTGTTGGCCACGAACGTCGACTGGTACAGCCCCCGCTGATATCGCCGCGTGTACTCGGCAAAATCGGTGAGAAATCCCTCTTGCCAGAAGACCGGGTGCACCACACCGACCAGCGCGTTCATGGCTTCGTAGTACGGCGTGGCGGGCCGGTTCAGGTCTCCCAGGCGCTGTTCCACCACGATCATCCGCTCCTGGTCGAACTCGCGGAAAACGGTGTTCCGCATGCGGTCGGCCTCGACGCGGAAGAACAACGCCACACGATCGGCGGGCAGGTTCACATCGAACTTCATCCACTCCTGCTCCGTGGTGGCGGTGATCGCGGCCCCGCCAAAGGCCTGGTACCACTTGAGCATGGCCCCGTTGTCGCGGTAGCGTGCCGCGTGCTCCTTGAGCGCCACCAAGACGGTGCGCAGGGAATCGAGACGGGCCGTGCTCCGGGCGTGCGCGTAATCGTGAAACACGCCCCGCTCCTGCAACGCGTTGCGGGAGGCGTTCTCTTCGGCGATGAGCGCGGCCTCGGTCGCGTCCACCCGCTCCACGATGGGGCGTTCGGCCTCCCAATCGGTGGTTCCCAGCGTGCGGGTGCCCTTGAACAGCAGGTGCTCGAGGAAATGCGCGGCCCCCGCGCTGCCCGGCGTCTCCAGCAGGCCTCCCATGTCGGTGAAGATCTTGGCCGCCACACGCACATCTCCCGGACGCTCCCACACCAACAGCCGGAGCCCGTTGGGGAAGACGTGCTGGCGGATCGGCAGGTGGTAGGCGGGTCCCTGCGCCGCGAGGGGACCACCGGCGAAGGACAGCAGGACGAGCACGGCAAACCGCATGAGGCCTCCGCAGTGATCTCGCGTCGAGGGTTGCTAAGCTACGTTTGCCAACTCCTTCCCACCAGCGTAAACTCGCGCGTGTCCCCTTCCAGCATGAATCGGCGTGACTTCCTGACGGCTTCCGCGGCCGCCGCCGCTCTGCCAGTGGCGTCGTTCCGTCCGCCGGGTCCGCCCCGCTCCGCCCTTTCCTTTGATCCGTGGCTTGAGGTCAGCGCGGACGCCATCCATGCCAATGTCTCCGAAATCGCACGCCGCGCCGGCTCCCGGCCCGTGCTGGCCGTGGTGAAAAACAACGCGTATGGCCTCGGGCTCGAGACCGTCGGTCCGTTGCTGGATCGCCTGGAGGCGGTGGCGGGGCTCGCCGTGGTGAAGGTGGACGAAGCCCGGCGCCTGCGCCGCGCCGGCGGGCGGAAGCCGGTGCTCTTCATGGGGCGGTTCGATCCCGATGAAGGCGTAGAGCTGGCGACCCGCGACGTCCAGCTCGCGCCGTTTGGGGACGATGCGCCCGATCTGCTGGCCGACGTCGCGCGGCGCGCGGGCCGTCCGATTGGGGTGCATCTCTATCTCGACACCGGCATGAGCCGGTTGGGAGTGCCTCACCACCGGGCGCTGCCCTGGATGGAACGCGTCGCCGGAATCAGCGGCGTCCGTATCGAGGGCACGTTCATGACCTTTACGGAAGACGACGCCTTCGACGACGAGCAGCTGGCCCGGTTCACCCAGCTGACCGGAGAAGCCCGCGCGCGCCGGATCCCGATGGGCCGGCTGCACGCGGCCTCGTCACACGCCCTCTTTCTCCGGCCCGCGGCGCACCTCGACATGGTGCGGCCGGGACTCGCGCTGTACGGCGCCTACCCGTCGGAAGTGCCCGAGTCGGCGCGCACCGGCCTCCGGCCCGCGGTAGCACTCAAGGCGCGCGTGGTCCGCGTGGAACAGCTTCGCACCGGTGACTCGGTGAGCTACGGCCGGAACTACGTGGCCCAGGCGCCCACCTGGATCGCGACGATTCCGGTGGGCCACTCCGACGGCTACCCGCGCAGCGCGGTGAAGGGCTGTCAGGTGTTGATTGGCCGCCGCCTGTACCCGGTGATCGGCGCGGTGAGCGCCAGTCACACCATCGTGGAGGTCGGGCCGGAGGCGACCGTGCAGGTCGGCGACCTGGTGACGCTGGTGGGCGCCGACGACCCCGCCATTGCACCGAACGCCGTGGCTGAACTGGCGGGGGTGTCGGTGTACGACGTGCTGATGCACTTGAGCGCCGAGCTGCCCAAAGTGGTGGTGCCGCCTTGACCGGAGAACGGTAGGGCCATACCGTTCGTGGCATGGCCACTCCGGTTATCAAGACGACCTATGCGCTGGATGCCGAGACCGTCCGCGCCCTCGAGCGTATGGCGCGGCGATGGGGTACGTCGAAGTCCGAAGCGCTGCGTCGGGCCATCCGCGCCGCCGCGGCCGGAGAGGAACCAGCCAGTCCGGTGCAGGCGCTTGACCAGCTCCAGCGGGCTGCGCGGCTGTCCGCCCCCCGGGCCCGGGCGTGGGCGCAGGCGGGCCGCGCGGAACGGCGCGCAGCCTCCCGCCGCCGCGAGCGCGCCGGCGAGTGATTCACCTCGACACCAGCTTTCTGATCCGCGCCCTGGTCCCAGATTCGGCCGAAGACGGCCTCCTGAGACAGTGGCTTGGGGCGCGGACGCCGTTGGCCATCAGCGCCATCGCATGGACCGAGTTCTTGTGCGGTCCCCTGCGGGCACCGGAGATCCAGTTCGCGGAGCGGATCGTGGGAGAGGTGCTGCCGTTCGGGGCAGCGGAAGGGACCGTGGCCGCAGACCTCTTCAACCGCACCGGGCGCCGGCGCGGCTCGCTGGTGGACTGTATGGTGGCTGCTGCGGCCATGTCCTGGGATGCCGAACTGGCTACGTCCAACCCGGCCGACTTCCGCCGCCTCCAGCCCCGGGGCCTGAAGGTGGTGACGGTCTGAATTACCGTCCCATCACCTCGGCCACGAACACGTCGCTCTCCCGGTCCTCCAGCGTGAAGTAGAACCGCTTGCCGTCCGCGGCGAAGTCCGGGCGATTCGAGGGACGGTTGAGGTCAGGGAACCGCACCAGCAGCCGCGGCCGGCCGCCTGCCGTGACTGACCACAGCGATGCGCGCCCCTCGGCATCGTGACTCTTGAAGTAGAACGTCCGCTCGTCCGGAGCCCAGTCCACCGCCCGATCCAGGGGCGGGTCGTCACCCAACGGCCTGTACACCACGCGACTCACGCGAGTCTCTAGCGAGAGCACGTCAAGGCCTAGGATTTGAGGACCGGTGACGTTCACCCGATCGTCTCCCGAAACAACCGGTACCAGTTCCCGCCGAGGACCTTGTCGATTTCGTCACTCGTCCGCCCGCGCCGCGTCAGACCCTCAGCGATTGTCTCCATGCGGCGGGGATGGTTCAGCTCGCTGATGAAGAACGGCCAGCGGAAGGTCGCAGCCGTCACCGGTCGCAGGCGGGACAGCTCCTCGATCAGCTTCTGCTTCTCCTCCTCCGTATCCGGGATGGTACGGTGCTCCCGATCGCTGCCGATGCCCACATGGTCGATGCCCGCGACGTTCACGGCGTGGTCCACGTGGCGGAGATAATCGTCCAGCGTGTTTCGCTCTTTCGCGCCCAGATAGGGATTGATCTGGTAGATCCCCAACACGCCGCCACGATCCGCCAGCTTCCGGAGCACCTCGTCTGACTTGTTCCGCGGGTGATCGTACACGGCCTTGCAGCCGGCGTGGGTGATCGCCACCGGGGCCTTCGACAGCGTGATCCCGTCGAGGGTGGTCGCCTCGCCGCAGTGGGACAGGTCCACCAGCATCCGCATGGCGTTCATCCGCTCGACGACCTCGACCCCAAACCGTGACAACCCGACATTGGTGCGCTCGAGACACCCGTCGCCCAGCAGATTGCGGGTGTTGTAGGTGAGCTGGACGATTCGGACGCCCAGGTCGTGGAGGGTGCGCAACCGCTCCACATCGTCCTGGATGGGCGTGGCGTTCTGCGTGTAGTAGATCAGTCCGATCAGGCTGCCGGCGGCTGCACGATCCAGGTCCGAGGAGGACGTGGCCCTGAGGAACCGGTCCGGGTGGGTCCGGATGTGGCGATCGTACGCCTCCAGCTCGGCCCGCATGTCGTCGAACGCCGTGGGGCCCTGAAGCGCCGGGTTGCCGACCGTGACGACACAGCCGCGCATCCCGCTGGCGCGAACCTGGTCAATCAGGCTCATCTCGTAGTCGAGATGGATCTCGCCCAGGCCGTCAATGATAAGGCGGCGCGGTGCCTGCGGCCTGGCGGCGGCGGGCCGCCGGCCTCCGCCGGCCATCACGGCGGCGAAGGCCGCTCCCAGGAACTCCCGTCGATCGAGCACGCCAGCCTCCCTCAACCCGGCGTAAGCTCCGCCCGGCACGGGCCTCCGCAAGGTACGCCTTGACGGGCGTTGTCACCGCCTCGCAGCGTAGGGGTGCCCATGCCCCACCCTTCGCCCGGCGAGCCGACGCTCCAACGCTCATTGCGCCTTCCGCAGGCCACGGCCATGGTCGTCGGTAC